>DUGD01000051.1 GCA_013331575.1 Candidatus Woesearchaeota archaeon | reverse complement strand
AAGAGGGCGTGACGCCACGGCAGCTGTGCGACAAATATTACGCCATCCACAAGGAGATCTACGATTGGTTCGGCATCAGCACCGATATCTTTGGCCGGACGAGCGCAGAGAACCATCACACTATCGTGCAGGACATCTTCGAGGACATCAAACGCAATGGCTACATCATCGAGCGCGATGTGGAGCAAGCCTATTGCGAGAACGACAAGAAATTCCTCGCCGACCGCTTCGTAGAGGGAGAATGCCCGCATTGCCATTTCGGGAATGCCCGTGGCGACCAATGCGACGGTTGCGGAAAGCTCCTCGATCCGCTCGAACTCATCAACCCGAAATGCAAAGTGTGCGGTAACGCTCCCTTGCAGAAGACTAGCACGCATCTCTTTTTGGACCTCGCGAAACTACAACCACGACTAGCGTCATGGGTGGAGAAGCAATCGGTCGCAGGAGAATGGACTGAGAATGCCATAACAACGACAAAAGCATGGCTTGACCGCGGTCTTGAACCGCGCGCTATCACACGAGACCTCTCCTGGGGCGTGCCAGTTCCAGGGATGCCGGGGAAAGTATTCTATGTATGGTTTGACGCACCACTCGGCTATATCAGCATCACGGGACAGCTCGCAGGGACCGATTGGGCCTCGTGGTGGCAGGACCCTGGTAATGTCAGGCTCTACCAATTCATGGCCAAGGACAATATCCCGTTCCACACGATACTCTTCCCCGCAACGATGCTTGCGACGGGTAAGGATTGGACGATGCTCCACCATATCGACTCCACTGAGTACCTGCAGCATGAAGATGGTAAGTTCAGCAAGAGTCGTGGCATAGGCCTCTTCGGCGACGACGCGGTCGCTTGCGGAGTGCCTGCCGACGTCTTCCGCTACTATCTCCTTGTCAATCGACCGGAATCGGCCGATACCATCTTCTCGTGGAAAGACCTGCAAGAGAAGCTGAATAAGGAGCTCCTCGCGAACATAGGCAACTTGGTGAATAGGACCCTCGTGTTCATCCAGAAATACCATGATAGCACCGTGACCGAAAGCGTGCTTGATGAGAAGAGCGCCAACTTCTTCGAGTACGCCATCGAGCTTGAGACGCAGATAACTGACCTATTGGAGCGTTGCAAGGAGAAAGACGCGATACGGGCGATCATGGCGCTCTCCACGAGATGCAACCAATACTTCCAAGAGGCGGAGCCATGGCGCACGCGCACCGAAGACCCCGCGGCGTGCACGCTCGCGATGTTCGTGCTCAGCAACCTCATCAAAGACCTCGCTATTCTACTCGGCCCATTCCTGCCGACGACAAGCGACCGTATTTTCGCACAGCTAGGTGTTACGCGTAAATCATGGGCCGACCTCGGGAACCTCTCCGTCAAAGGAAAAATCGGGACGCCGGAACCGCTCTTCGCAAAGCTTGAAGACAAAGACCTCATTGTTATCAAAGAGAACCTGCGCAAGCAACCATCGGGGGCAACTGCGAAAGAGTTGTCCGTGCCTGCAAACGCGTCTACTTCGCGATCCAATCCGGGTGCGAACGCTCCATCTAGTGGCGATACCGTATCACCATCCCATATCCAGCTCCGAGCGGGGAAGATCACTGCAGTAGAGAAGCACCCGAAAGCGGACAAGCTCTATGTTGAAACTGTTGATTTTGGCAGCGAGACGCGCACCATCGTGAGCGGCCTTGTGGCGCATTGTACGATTGATGACTTGCTCGGTAAGACAGCCGTTTTCGTCACAAATCTCAAGCCTGCCGTGCTGCGCGGTGTGGAGAGTAATGGTATGATTCTCGCGGCAGAGAGTGCCGATGGCAACAAGTTCGAGGTGGTGTTCGTCGATACCGTGCCAGGGACCGTGATTGAAGTGGCTAGTACTCCCGTAGGATTATCACAGATAACCATCGATCAGTTCCTGACACACACCCTCGCAGTGACCGAGAGTATCGTGCAATGCGACGGCAAACCTCTCTTGTGCGATGGCGAACCCGTCACACTTTCGAACGTCAAAGACGGCAAAGTGCGATGACGCGTTATCTTCTTGCCAGGAATGCGCATAAACCTCTTAGGTAGTAGCAGTCTTTGTTGTGGCGTTAGTCACTCCGCACTCACTTCGTTCGTTGGTTTGTCTACTTCGTATCCAAACCGTTCGTTGGGTCGTCTACGCCGTAACCGACCGTTTCTGGCTTTGCCTACGTTGTAGTCAAACCTTGGCGTACTGTCAGACTGCTGTCATACGAACGCCGCCACAACAAGAACTCGGATGGTAACCAGTAGTTTTCTCTGTAGTGACCCTAGGACGGAACATTTATAAATATCTTGGTGCCAGATTCTCCTGGGTGTTACGGTGATGGAGCGTGTGGCGTCGCGCCACAGCATGGTTCTAGTCTTCATGCTTATCTGCGCTCTCGCATTCACGCCGTCCGTCCACGCGTACTCCATCGACAAACTATCGGTCGATTGGAACGGCAACGAGGTCAAGACCATCTCGCCATCAGCGACGCTCTCGGGAGCGCGCCTAGCGCTCAAGCTCACTCCTGATTTCGCGGATTGCTTCGACGCCGCGAAGTACCGCAGCAAGGTCTGCGCGGTGACGATCGACGCGTCATCGCTCACCCGCGATCCGGCGACGAAAACGGCGCTCAAGACGTTGGTGTTCGGCATACGTGACGCTTGTGTGAAACAAGCAGATAACACCTATCTGTGCAAGAGCGTACCATTCAAGTTCAGCACTGCTAGCACGGCGAACAAAGTGAGCGTCGATATCAAGGTGGACGCCCAACGATTAAAGCAGGATTTCACCGTTCCGATCGTCATAGATACGACCAATCCATCAATGGCATCGTTACGGACACGATTCTGCGATGCTGATCAATGCTATGCGACAAGCGATCCGACGCCGTTCACAGTCACATTCAGCGATAGCATGACGGCGTTCGATTACCGATTGGTCTTTGTGGGCGCGCAAGGATTGTCTGGCGTCGCAACGGTATCCAACTGCACCGGTACGCGTTGTGAGGGTGTCATACCGCTGCCTTGCTCCGCATCAGGACAAGAGTTCGAGATTACACTGACGAGTGCGCAAGGCGTAAGTTCTCGTGAAGACGCGCTGAATCCCGCCGATATAGGCGTATCGCAGCGCGTTGTGTGCGCGCTCAAAGCGCCGACACTCCTCGAATGGAAAGCGGCGGTCGCCGACGGGATACCGACGCAATCATCACCGAGCATAGTCCTCGCGGCAAGCGGGAAGAGCGTCACATTCCAAGCGAAAGTACGCTCCTACGCAGGCGCCGCGTACGCTACGGTGAACTCAAGCAACATAAGCACGCGGGATATGACTGCCGCGACATGCACCGTGGCAAGCGATGAGACTGACAAGAGCATCTATACCTGTTCTTGGCAGATAAGCAGTTTGCTCGCGGGGCGCAAAGAGCTTGAGTTCGTCATGACCGACGCCGTCGGCAACGCAGTGCGAAAACAACTCACCCTGCATGTGCTCAATACTACGACACCGGGAAATAAAAGCCTTGATCTCTTCACCGTCATCCCAAAAGAGTTCTTGCCAAAAAACGGCGTGAACCGCATAGCGCTCGACCTCGCCGCGAATAACTACCTGCCATACCCAGCATACTTGACTTACGAATTCAAGGCAAATAAGGGGAAGCCGAAAGTGCTGCATCAAGAGCTGAAGCAATGCTGGTACCGACTGCCGAATGAAACGAATTACTCAACGTCCGGATCGTACAACCTCTTCTCCCGCGACAGAGGAGAGTCTAGGGTCCTTTATCCGGCGCAAGACCACACGAAACTGAATCGGTTGAACCTCCAGATCCGCGCGCCGGCAGACGTCCTCGCCAAATCAGACGTCTTCATCATCACATGCCAGATAGACCTGACCGTCATGGACGGCGAAAAACTCTACGCGGAAGCGGAGCATGAGAACGTCACATTCAATCTCACATTGCGCGAAGCGCGCCTCGGACAACCCGGCGCGGTCTTCGTCGATAAGATACAGGCGGAGGAGAAGCGGCTCAACGGCAGCGCGAGCAAAGCGCTCATGACACTGCGCAAAGTCCGCGCGACACTCGACGGCATATGCACCATCATGGAGAGCCTGCAAGGACTGTCTTCGACTGGATCATCCATAGGAGCTGCCGGTACTTCAGTGTATAGTGTGCCTGTATATGGACAGGCAGTTGGTGGGTTTTTGCAGGGTTTGGGATTTGGTGCTATACAGAAGCCTATTGAGGAGGTCCTCAAGAATGTTTGGGAGGATCCTAAGGCGCCTGCTGGCGAAAAATCGGAGAAGTTCATCAAGAAAGTCTGCAAACAAGTCAATTGTCGTGGCATCGCTGATTTCAACAATAACGGTGGCACAACGCAAGGTATGTTAGGTGGACTTACAGGCGCGAGTAACAATTTTGGCAGTAGCATACAAGGCAGTGTGGGCGGTAGTGCTGCTGGTATGAGTAGCACTAATGTTGGCGAATTTGCAGGGAGCTATCTTGCCAACAATATCAACGCATTCGATTACCGCAACAGCTTCATCATGTCGGCGTTGCACCTTTGCGTCGGAGGCATGGTATATAACGCTGGTAAATGGCAGGATATCAACTGCGGTTACCTCCAGTGCCTCAAAGAGCAGTCTTTGCAAGCAGGATCCGTCTCGGTGTGCGAACAAGGCAAAAGCCACAAGCTCTGCACCCAGGTCGTCGGCGAAGTGTTCGAATTGCCGTTCGTGAACGTCATCAAGAATCTCGCATCGAATATAGATGGTATTGTGCAGAATTTGCCGGGCATCATCGGAAAATTCATTTTTAATCAAGCCTGTCAAGGGAAACTCGAACAACCTCCGCAGGGTGTAGACTGGCAGGGGACTGTGTGCCATGTCGGCAAAGCGGCAATGAACATAGTTGATTATTCGCAACAGACAGTTCAGATGATGAACGCGCCCATGAGCGATGACACCATCTGCCTCCAAGCGCTCTGCAACGACAAGGATCCGAGCAAATGCAAACGCAGCTACAACGCGGCGGAGAAATGGACGGAGTACACAAAATATCTTTCCGTCAATAACTGGATAAAGAACGAACAGAAACGAAGCGCGACGACGCAGAAAGAGAGCGAAGATGTTGCGAACTTGTTTGGGGAATTAGGTGACGGTCGCACCGTGGTTGGCGCGATAGGAAATACTGGTTCAACGCCGGAGACTGCTAATGTCGCATTGTATGTGTATAACGCCGACAGAACACCCAATAATGAATTAGGTGCACGCGTGGAGAATTATTGCAGGGAGCGAGGCATAACCTTTAATCAGTTCTCTGAGTTATACAATAAGGCATCATTTATTGAGGCAGGAAAACAAGGCATCGTCATAAAAAATGAAGCCGAACTCAATGCGTATACTGCGCAGAAAGACTCGATTGTCGCGCGTAATCTCCCTCTCGGGACTAGCCCTAGTGATATTAAAAAAATGAATCTCGCGGCGGATATTGTCGCTGCGGAGAATGCGTGCAAGGCGCCAACGTGCAATTCTCCGAAGTATCCGGACGGCATAAAAAAAGAAAATGGCAAATATGTCTGCACACAACAGTCCACCAATTGCGGTCTTGGCGAGGGTCTTTCTGTTGCAGAACTCACGACGAGTGCGGGACAATGGACTGCCGCTAACGCGCGTTTGCTTGGTGGTGCTGCGCAGGCGACAGCGGTGCGCAATTATGAACGATGCATCACTTCTACCCCAAAATGCAATGCTCAAGAGATAGACGCTCTTAAGAAAGCGCTTGAATCAAATAACATCTTTGTAAGTCAAGACGGCAAATACTCTATTATGGTACCTGGTGGCGAGTCTAAGGCGGCTAGCGTTGTAGGTGCTTCTTGCGCCGCAGGTACAACTTGTACCTCTGGCGATAAAACCTACTATTGCAAGTCTACAACTGAGTGCTTTCCTGTTGCAACGCTTAGTTCGACGGAAGCAGGTAATGCTGCTGGCGCCATAAAAACTGCCAATTTCTATGCTGCCTTCGATCTTATCGCGGGCATCGCCGCGCAATGGGCGTATGATCAAGGCTATCTCGACTGGCTCTCTATCAGTAGTTATGGCGAGTGGGGTCGCGATGCGTCGGATTTCAGCAAGCAATACATCAGCCCTGAAGGTTGGAAGCAGAATATCTGCAACGATCTAGTGGTCGATATCCAGGATAATGACGAAGGCGCAATCTACGAGCCGTCGGATGGCGCGAGGACGAATATCGTAGGGACGTTCGGCGCGGAGATACGGGAGATAGAGAACGAGACCGGCAAGTCGTACGTCTACATCTACACAGTCATGGTAACGAACCCGCAACGGCCGTACAGCGCCGCCCACCGCCAAGGGGACAAGCTCTACGATTTCAAGCTCGACATGAGCCTGCGCGACCCACTGCAGGAATCGTGCCTCATCGACTCCTGTACCACGGGCGATTTCGACATGGTGAACGGGACATTCAACCTCACGGAAGGGGTCAATTTCGGCAGCGGTACAAGCCCGAAGAAAGGAGTCCTCTACCTGCCTGTGAAATACCAGCGGCTCTGCATCACGTTCGACAAACCATTCCCCAGTTCGACCTTCGGCAAGAAGACGTATTGCCGTGATATCAAAGAGAACACGTTCAACACAGGAAGCCCGGTCGCGGGACAAGCAACCGGACGATACGCGAGTCCTGCTTCGGCAGGCACGGGCGTCGATACCGGCGACGGCAGAGTGGCGGGTGAAGTATGAGAAAAGGACAATTGACCACTATCGTCATCATCGGGATAGCGCTTCTCCTCATAGTAGGCATCGTCCTCCTACGGCCGAGCGAAACGCCGACCTCTCTCCAGGCAGAACAGGATGCCGCACGCGTCACGCAGTATGTGCAGAGCTGCCTCGCAAGCACAGGAGAGTCGGTACTGCGCCGCATGGGGTCGAACGGCGGATATCTCACGACGACAGGGCTCAAAAAAAGCCCTAACATCCGTGATACGCAAGTGGTCGACTTCCCGCCGCAAGAGATAGTGCTTTGGCACGAGATACATCCTTGCGAGGAGAACCCGAGTGGTTGCATAGGGAACAACAGGCCGCCGTTATGCGAAAACAACCGCAATTGTCCCATTCCTGTGGCACCGAACACTAATTCGAAAGTGAAATCCGTCCAAGAACAACTCCAAGAGGGCATCGAGCAAGAGATAGACTCGTGCCTCATGTTCGAGAGCGCATTCCCCGACATCAATGTGACGACGACCGGACGACCGGACGTCACTGCAGTCATCCGCGAAGAGAACATCGCGCTCTCCCTTGAATACCCATTACGCATCATCACGCTCGACAAGCAGACAGTAGACTTGCAATCCTACGCAAGCGAGCTCGATATCAGGCTTCCCGCGCTGTTCCGGTATGCGATAAAGATACAGGAAGCACAAGTCTCGGTCGCATTCCTGGAAAACGTCTTCATGCACCTGCGTGGCGTGTACAGCGGCATCGACACAGAGATACCGCCCATACGTGACGTGCAGCTCTTCGGGGGGAGCACGAAATTCTGGACTCGCAGCGCGGTGCGCGAGCACATCGAGAGCGACATCCTGCCTTTCATGAATTTCATACAGATCATCAACTCCGAAGAATCCTTCGCACCCGTGCAGAGCTACGAGGAAGAGGATGCTTACGCGCAATACGCTGACGGCGTCTACCGCTACATGACGATAAAGCTCGACAACAACACCTATCCTTACGCGACGCAATTCGAGTATCCCGGGACGCCGATGTTCCTCGATATCAACGGCAAGGAGATCATCAAGCCGCAGAAATTCAGCGGCGGCGGCATCATCGCGAAATTCGCAGGGTTATTCTTCACGCAGTACAAATTCAAGTACACGCTCGCGTACCCTGTCGTCGTGCACCTCTCTGACCCTGCCGCGTTCAACGGGGAAGGGTACCATCTCGATTTCGGGCTCGAGGCGAACATCCGCAATAACTATCCGCTCAACGTGAGCATCAATCCCGCGGTGCTCGTCGGCGCATCGGCATCCATCGACCTCTCCGATCCGCGGCAGCTCGTCGACCACACATACCGTGTCAAAGCGATAGACAAATACACGAACCGTGGCATTCCGAACGCGACAGTCCAGTATGAGTGCGACGCGCGCTATTACATCGGCGAGACTGATGGCAACGGCCTATGGGTGGGAAGGTTACCGTACTGCTTCATCGGCGGCGCGGTCACGCTCCAGGCCCCTGGTTACCTCGGCACCGGCAAGGCGATGGAGAATAGCGAAGACGATACTATGACAAGCGATGTCACAATAGGCATGTGGCCTGTCCGTGAGAAAGTAGTGCGCATCTACAAGCGCACAGCAACCGATACCTCGATGCTCACGCCGCCGAACGGCTATTATGATCCTGCGAATTCAGAGCGGCACCGCACGGCGCTCTCGCAGCACGACACTGTGCTCTTCGAGATAGCTCGCGAGAAGAACACGCCGTACGACGAAGATATCCCTCTCGCGGGGATGGTGCGCTTCGGCAACGACAGCGGCGGCAGCGCAGCGAATGTGCCTGCTACCGCGACCATCGATGAGCTGCGCGAGAACTTGCGCATGGCGCTCGATGAAGGCGGCATGACACGAAGCGAATACGACGATCTCATGGCGCAGCTAGAGAGTGCGGAACGCGAGCTTGTCGCGGAAGCGGCGGCGATCGAAGATATCGATGGCGGAGAACTCGTGCAGGAACGCCTGGTCGACCTCGTGCCGGGACGCTATGAACTGCAAGGCATGATTCTCTACGGCAAGCTCATCCAGATCCCCGCGAAGCGCGAGAGCAAATACACGCTCGAAGCGAAGAACTTCTCGAGCTGGGTGTCGGGCGGCGCGGTACTCGCCGGCATCGAAGCGCTCGAGCTGACACCGGAGCAGATCTACGGCGATGCGAACATCACGCTCTATGTGCTCGAGCANNAAGATACCGGCGACATGGGACGACCTTCTCAACTACACCGCGATCGAGGAGTACCAGACGTACGACCGCAGGCCGCTCGTGCGGCCCGAGGTGGGGTGATGGCGGCGATCACCGCGGTTGAGAAAAATGCCCTCTTACAAGAGTTAAGCGAAAGATTCGAGATTGTGCGTGCAGAGACCGGTTGCAAGGCGTCGTTCGATGATCTCGATAGGGTGTTCTACTTGCGTGATTTCGTCTTGCAAGCCGGGTATGTGAGTCCGGACCTCTCGCGCGCTGTATGCTCGCGTGTGCGCGACACGATCTTCTCCTGGACAGGGCAACTGCACAATTGGGTGATGCCGAACCCATCATCCATGGTCGCGATGAGCGAAGGCGGCATATNNGATCGCGCCGCCGAAGGGAGATTCATCGACGATGCGCTCGAGCTCATGCGAGTGCAGCGGCCTGCAGTCATCGAGTACGCCCGACGAACGCAAGAATACTGGGAGCGGGAATCGTCAGCACCGCAAAAGCAGAAACGTTAAGCGCAATCATGCGCATTCTCCGGTTTCGCAATCGATGCGTCTGCGCATCGTTATGCGGAATCGCGCAGCAGCTTTATGTTCTCGCAGGTCTGTATGCTCGCGACGAGTTTGGCGCGCGAGCAGACGCTCTCGAATCGGTCGGTGTTGAGGAAATTCATGAGGCATGCGTCGTGCGAGGTGGGATTCTGTATCTGGTCGCAGAGAGTGTCGTCGCGCACGCTCTCGAGCACCGCGATATCGAGGATGCAATTGTCGCGCGCTTCCCCTTTGAGTTTGCTGAAGCACTGCCGTACTGCGGTGTCTTTGCCGTTTGCATCGGCGACCTTGATGATCATAGCGGTTATCTCCTGGTCGGATTGCGGCGTGATTACGGGCGTATCGTCGTCGGGAGTAGTGCCTTCTTCTCCATCATCAATCAAGAGGTACGTACCGAGCCCCAGCACTACGATGGTTATGAGCACAAACGCGACGAGCGCGACGTGGCGTGATCCTCCGGGCGGATTGACGCCGTAGACTTGCTTGACCGCCGCGCGGGCATCATGCTGGGAGAACCCTTGTTGCACGAGCGCAGCGGTCGCCTGGATCGGCAGATAGCCTTGTTGCAGGAGTTGTTGAGCGAAATTGAGTATCTGCGGATTGGAGACCGGTCCCTTGAGGTCGCGGAACGCCTCTTCTATCGCGAGCGGCGGATACCCTCCTGCAGCCAGCGCTTGGCGTACCTGCTCCTTGCCGTAGCCTGCCTGCAGCTGGGCGTTGATGTACTGGACGAGTTGTGGGTCTGCCATTGTGTCCGTCAATATCCAGGCGCTTCCCCTTTTTAAATACTTCTCGCTGCATGGCGCTCCATTAATGACGATGTTTTCTCTTGCAAGTCAGAAAACGAAACGTTTAAATGCACCCTCGCGTCGTATGCGCACCATGGCTGAAGAGAAGAAGAAACCTGAACCTAAGCTCTACAATAAGTTGCATGATCGTTCTATCGATGATATCCTTGGTGATTTCAAGAAGTTATTCCATCCCGACTCACAAGAGAATTTCAAGAAGGAACGAGGCGCTGTCCGTAAGGCGTTCCGCAACAGGATCTATATGCATCTTGCTCAGCACGGGGTCGATGATAAGACGAAGACGTTCAAACGCTATGGGTATAGCGATATGGCCCCGAAGGACCGTCGGAAGTGGGTGGAGGATTTCCTGCACACGTTGGCGCTCGACGGGATCACTGCGCATTTGGGGGTCGATGTTGCTAAGGGGTACAGCCAGGACATGGGTCAACTGCAGAAGTACATCGAAGAGCACATGGTCACTGATGATCTGAAGAGTTACGAGGCCATCATCGAAAAACTATCGCAATCGAAGAACTTAGTGGATGATTTCGATGAGGATGAGCAGTTGCGCGGGTTCATGGAATCGTACATCGGTCGTATCAACTCGTTCGGTCGTAAGAATCGCGATCTATCTATGCACTTGCAGAAGATCGATTATGCGCCCGATATCCTCAAGTACGTCAACAAGGACGTTTCAAAGCATGGATTTGAGTACGCAGCGCACACTCCGGTCGGTGAACTGCTAGGGTATGTCGCGCAATCTTCGAACCCTGACTTCAAGCTCAAGAAGGGGAAGTTTGTCAAAGAGTTGCCCAAGCCGAAAATGGTCTGATGTTGTGTATTGACCTTTCTTCATTACTTGAGTGATACCTCGTGCTTCAGCTCGAGGAGAGTCGCCTTGGAGTAGGTCAGAACGCTCAAGAGCGAAGCTCTTGGCGCGCCGGAAATCTATGATTTCCGAGCGAATCGGCCGATTCATGCAGGTCGATTTTCGTAAATGCTGCACGGGACGAGCAGTAAATGCTCCGCGACTCTCGAGCTTTGCAAGGAGATACCCTGAGCTTTAACCCAGGGTCATTCTTTGCGTGTTTCGGTTACCGCAAGGCATATAACTCCTGTCTTCCCGCTCTCGTTGTAGGGGGATGATGTTTGGACGAGAAGGCCTACTCTGGCGTGTTGCGTGATCTCCGCGAAGAGCTCGATGAGCACCTCGATGCTATCAATCGTAACACCGAGGAGGTCACCGAGACACATGAGGATATCGCGGAGCTAGAGGTGCGTCTTGAGAAGCTTGCTGAGCGCATCGACGCGCTCCAGGCGCTTCTTCTTTCGCAGACGCCTAGCGTCAAGTCCGTACGTTTGACTCCTAAAGAGGAGGAGATGCTCAAGATACTCCTTGAAGCAAAGGAGCCACTCACTTCGCTTTTGCTCGGTAAGATGGCGGGGCTTACTGCTGATGCCGCGGCGCAGACATTGTACTGTCTCAAGCAGAAAGGTGTGCCGCTACTCGCCACTACGGTCGATGAGCAGACATTCTACGCTCTCGAGGCACAATTCCGTGATTTGCAACGTGCGCGAGTCACATATACCTTTAATCAATAAATAACACGTAGTTTCTTAACTTTTAGCTTTTTGATTAAACTATTTAGTATTATTTTATGTTTCTATTTATAGTTATAGATATAATTATTTAGTGTTAAATTACTTTATATTATTTAGTGAATGTGCATAAATATTATAAATATTCGGTTCAAAAAATTGTTATTAAATATAGTTTTTTATTGCATATTTAGACATTAAAATATTCTTAAATATAATCTTTTTGCTTAAAGATTATAGAAACTATCTTGTCTCTGATGTCTATTTTTGACAATTATATCAAAATAGCTCTTGCGATAAACTGTCAATATGGAAAATAATTCCGATGGGTTACTAAATTTTGCTCGCGGAAAATTTTTTGCCAAAAATTCGCAATCTGCCATTTTGATCCAATCTTTTTTTTGCGTGATCGTCTGTTTTGCCTGGTTGTTCGTTGCGTGATTTGGCCCGGATCGTAGGTTTTGTTGGCTGGCGCATACATCCCTATTTTTTGCTCCTTGTTTGGGCCGGTCCCGGAGCCTCAAATACTGCTTTCCATAAGGGTATTTATATAGGTTGCAGTCTATTTATAAATAAAAGTTCGTATAATGTATATTATACGAACTACTGTATAGTAGTCGCGTTTTTCGCGCTTCAGCACCTAGTTTTGAGGTTGTTCGGGCAAATCGCACACCAGATGTGCTACTGCGCCTGTGCTGCATCCCGGTCACTTCCAGTTCTATGCTGCTGATGGCGCGCAGGGATGTGCTGGGGGGAGTCTACGCGGCGTGGATCTTGGATTGGTTTTCGAGTCTTTAGGATTCAGATCTATCCGTAATTATTTTCTATATTGACGGTAATGTGATTTGATACTCTTAATTATTTAATTAAATCTATTTGATTTAGACTACATTTTATTCTAAATATTTTAATCAAAACGTGCTTATTTAAGAATTATAAATCACTATTAATCTTAGTTAAAAACTATTTATTTCGAATAGTCTGTGTATTTCGCCAACTATTCGTTCTATATCCAAAAGATTTAAATGTAGCCATTTTTGGCCCACAGAACATCAGTATTGCAGTATAAGGGGGTATGAACCTATGGCAAAGAAGAACATTTGGTCAAAAGTAGGCGTTTGGTCCTACGTTGTCGGTCTTGTCATCGCCGTCATCGTGGGTATCCTCGCGCAGTTCGGTAACGGCGGAACGCTCGGAGCGCTCACCGTCATGGCACTCGCAGTGCTAGGCGTCATCGTGGGACTCCTCAACATCGGCGACGATGAGGTAACTACCTTCCTCCTCGCAAGCGTAGCGTTCGTCGTAGCGAGCTCAGGCATGGCAGGCATCTTCGCCTCGCTCGGTGCTGGCTTTGAGGGCCTTCAGGTCTTCATGAGCGCCATCGCGATCTTCACCGCACCTGGTGCGCTTGTTGTCGCGTTCAAGGCACTCTACAAGGTCGCGAAGGACGATTAAGTAAGAGCGTTTTCCTTTTTTTTCATTTTATTCTTCACGTGTTCTGCATGACGTTTTCTCTCGTTTCCGGTGCTAATTACTGCTTCGTGCTTGTTGTGGCGGCGCGTTATGTGACCAGTCCTTGTACGACATTCGAGGGTTGTTACCATATCTCGAGCGTCTGCACACTTGCCAAGGCCACAACTATATCATCTGCTGTTGCAAAATCATCTCCGTCGGCTCTGTAGAAATCATCGTTGCGGAGCATCTGCCAGCACCTGCTGGCCTTTACGACCACCGAGGCCTCCGAGGATTCGCATGGCGAATCCTGGAGCCAGGAGAGCTTCGCTCTCCTCGGCTCCAGCACCTCGGTGGTCTGGTTTGCTCCAAGGCAACGATGATGATTTCTATAGGGTTATCTCTGTCACAACATTTTTAAACCCTGCTTCCTAGTAATCCCCTTGCGACAAAGGTAGTAGACATGCTTGACGACTTACAGACTGAACTCTCTCTGCGGGGGTTCGCGAAGAATACCGAGAAGACATATCGGTTCCATAACCAGAAATTCCTCGAGTTCTGCAAGAAGACGCCCGATAGCGTCACAGAGAGCGATATCAAATCCTACCTCGCGCATCTCTTAGGCGATAACCGCGAGAAATCGAGCGTCGCGCTCGCCCGCAGCGCGATACTCTTCTATTACAACGAGGTCCTGAAACGCAATTTCGCCGACATCAAGACCCCGAAGATACAGAAAAAACTCCCGATCGTGCTCACGAAAGAGGAGATCAAACGCCTCATCGATGCGGCTACGCACGAAAAATCGAAACTCCTTATCAAGCTCCTCTACGCTTCGGGGCTCCGCGTGAGCGAAGCGCTCCACCTCAAGGTGGCCGATCTCGAATCAGAGCAGCATATCGGATGGGTGCGCGGCGGCAAAGGAGGCAAAGACCGCATGATCATCCTCGGCGCGCAAGTCATCGATGACCTCAAGGTCTTCTTGCACCTGCGCGGCATAACGACCGGGTACATCTTCGTCGGAAAGGACGGCCGGCCGATGACGAGCCGCAACGCGCAGAAGATCATCTGCAACACCGCACGCATCGCCGGGATAACGAAACCGGTCACGCCGCACAAGCTCCGCCACAGCTTCGCGACCCATTTGAGAGAATCGGGCGAGGATCTACGCGTCATACAGGAGCTCCTGGGTCATTCCAGCATCCAGACGACCGAGATATATACACATGTCAGTACGAATGAGAAACGTGCTGTGATTAGCCCTGCTGATACACTCTGAAGAATCGCTCTGGAGCATGTTTTCATTGCGCTCAACAATCGTACTGTGGCGCCAGTTGCCGATCACTTCTTCGGCATGTCGTATATAGGTTTCTCGAGACCCGCGAGGTACTGCCGCGCAGCAGCGGACAGCGAAGGATCGTTTGATGCACGGTATTTCGGGTCGACATAACCGGCTATCATCGTAGCGGCATTTCCTACTATCTCTCCGTGGAGAACGCGCGTCGCAGGCGCAGCACTCAGTAATCTTGATTCTAGTCCTTCCTCTTTCCGTTCTGGCATCATAGTCCCTCCTTGTTGGGGTTCTTCGCCCGTCACTTTGTATCCTACATCGATAATGAGATCGTTGAATCCATTACGTAGTTTCTTCAGTCTATCGCGCACGTTGTCATCAAGACGTCGTCCCCCTTGTTCGGGCGTATCCTTGGTGCGTAGTATCGTTTCTATCTCTGACGCAGCATGGTGCGCGGCAACAGAGAGTTCGGAGCCAGTGTATCCGTTGTCGAGCTTTCGCAAGAGTTCCAGACGCCGTGCGTAGTTCATAGGATGGAGTAGGCAGTATTTAGCGAGATCAGCGGTGCCGCTCGAGTATGGCGCGACCTCGATGTGGGAGTGCTGAGCGAACGCGTCGAACGCGTCGATGAGATGCGTCTCCCGTTCCTCTTCTGCGCCTTTCACGCCGTACATGATGGACATCTCGTAGTGCGCGAGCGCATCCCAGTCGCTCGCAGGAAGGCCTTTCTTCTTCGCAGTCTTCGCCCAGTTTGCAGTCATTCCGAGATACTTGCGTGCCTCCTTGATATCATTGCGTCTAACATTAAGCATTCCTATGGCTGCCAATGTCGGGATATTATCTTCGTCGATGACAAAGTCCCGATCGAGTATGCGAGAGTGGTACTGCTCCACAGTCCCCGCCGAAGGCGTGAATGGCAAGTCGTTGATGAAGGGTATTCCCCCGATCACCGCGTTGATCCTGCGCGGAGTCTGGCGCAGATACGCCGGACGCATGAACTTGAATGCTTCTTCGACGGTATTGGGTATATCGAGCGAAACCTTGCCCGGATTATCAGGTATCTCCGAATCGTTGAACGCATCCTCGAGGAGCGCACGGGGATCTGTTATCGCCTGCCGCGCCACCTGGTTGAACGCCTTCAGAGGCGACCAGAACGGTGCGTTGTCCCTGAGATTGTGAATGCCGCGTTTCATGCCCCAAAAGAGCAGTTCGGTTCCTGCCAATGCATATGCCCGCCCGAGCGTGTTGGGACGCACTGCGGCGTTCGCATGGCCTCCCGATGCCAGCCATCCGCGGAGCTTATCGATAGTCTGCGGCGATGTGATGCCGAGCATGGATGTCACTCCGACGGCATTGAACTTCTTCACGTAATCGTGGAAGTTCTCGTGCTGGGTATCGGCGAGATGGAAGAAGAATCCTGATTGATTGGTCGCATTGAGTATGCGCTCTGTGCCTTCAAAATAGGCGCCGTACCGCACAAGCGGCCCTTCTGTCCGGTGATCGACGTGTTCTCCTTGCTTTCGCATAACAGGAGTGCGCTCAGAGGTGAGTGTTGCGCTGAACTTTTCTTTGTAGTTCTCCGCGGCGATGGCGTGCGTCTTGAACATGCGCAGTATCGCATGAGACTTGTCATCGAGCCTATGGGTCATCCCGTCTTCCGCATCGATATCGGTGACGCGTTCCATGAACATGCGGTGCATGCGATCGGATACTTCGTGCGACTTACCGTTATTCTTGCTGTGGTCGACTTTCAGCGCTGTGTCTGCGTGCAGCTGATGGGCGTTGCGCAGCAGCCGGCGCACAGTCTCCCGGTACTCCGTGCCTTCCTGGAACGCGTACACTTCGCTCGCGGACAGAAGTATGGATTCTATGGATTGAGGGTTCTCCTTGTAGAGCCGATGCAGTACGCCGAATTCAGCGACGTCTTCTTCGCTTAACAGATGCGGGTTCTTCCTCCCGAAAAACTGCATAATCCGCTGTCCGATGCCTGAAGAATTCTTGTGCCTGCTGATGAAACTCTCGCTGTCCCGGCGGTAAAGGCGGGGGATGAACCAATGCTTGTGGAGGTCGCGGCCGACAAGTTCACGTTTCCCCATGAGCGCCGGGGCGTTGGGATCGCTCGCACGGTCGAGCGTGTACGCAAGCGACGGACGCAATATCGCGTATTCATTGCCGCGATCGTCTCGCCCGTACTCTTCGATGAGGTTCTGCGATATGAGCTCGCGGTATACATCGACGAGATGATGGTAGAAATCGCTATTGAAGAACGCCTCTGGATGCGCACGCAGGGGCTCGGGCAATCTCCTGACGAACGATGCTATCTCCGGAACGATGTTCTGTGCGACCATATCGCTGTATTCATGCACATACTCAGGTACCGCCCCCGGATTGTCGATGTTCACTTTGAAACGCTTCTGATTCAGTATATCTCCATTGCGCGACGCTTCGCCTAACACATGCGCGATGATCAATTCCCGATGATTGTTAGGCATGGGTTTGAGCATCTCGTCCTTAGTGCCCCAATCGGCTTTCAATGGTATTACTCTATCGTCCGAGTCATCGCTGGTGTCATCGAACGCGCGAAGCCGCGTCTCTTTCACAGGCACGACTTCTTTACCTTGTCCGTACAGCGAGAACCGTCCTACCGTACGCGCGAGGTCGTAGTACGCTTCAACGATATCGTCGGTGATGCCATCAGGTCGTTCCGGTTTCACAAGCCGGTGCGCATGCTTGCGCATCGTCTCGCGGTAGATCGTATGGTCGAGGATCGAGAACGAAGCCGCATTGCCCGATTTGCGCTTAACAGTCTTCTTTCGTCCGGAGAACATGCCTCCTGCATACGCCATCATGCCGGCGACGAATGATCGTCTCTCAACGTTTGAGCCGGCCTGCGTATTCGCGTCGTGTGATGCTGGAGCGATTGTCGCATCGTCACCAACGAGTCTTTGCTCGAGAGAACGGGGAATCGGTATTGTGCGATTCAGGGGGTGCAGATCGTTCCCGGAGATGGTCTGGGNNGTTTCGCGCGCCAACCAGCGATGGGGACTCCTTGTTCGTAGCCGCGCGCGAATTCGATGCGATTCTCCCAATGCCATGCATCATCGATAGGGGATGCGACGGGGGTTTTCGGTGCCATGATGATCACTTGCTGCTCCCACGGCGTTTGGTGAGTTTATAGCGGTGGTATCTGCCGAGTGCGTACGCCCCTATTGCGTAGAGGAGCGATCCAGGATGGCCTCTGTTGCGTAATGGTTTCGGCGTATCCTCAATGGTTTGTTGGATGGTGGCTTCGCGCGCGGTATAGGCAGTCGCATAGTCGGGATCCTGCTGCCTGATGAGTGATATCACTTCATCTCTTATCCGCGGTTCCTCTATCGTTTTTTGCGCATAACTGACGCGTTTCTCGAGATCATCCCTTACGGTCGGCAATGGAGCATCCTTCTCGATGCGATGGCGGAGCCATTCTTGGTATGTACCGCGCCGCGGCTCCAAAAAATTGAGCGGTGACGCATCGCCTATCTTGTAAGCGATCTTCGGCACCGCCTCGTACGGCGGCCACCAATCGAGGCGTTCGCGTGGCATGGCGAACACCGATACGTGCCACCACATGTACGCGTGCAAGATGATGCCTGGAAGGGCATTGCGGCGTAAGTATTTTGTTACAGGTCCTTTTTTATTCATGCACGTACCTTATCTTATCGTTTCACAGGTGGGTACTTCTCGAGCTCGCCGGCGTGATACATCTGCATCGTGTGGTTCTGCGCGTTATGCCGAATACAGGCGCGCATCATCAGATCGGTCTGCACGGGTTGCATCATGCACGCGCCGTGGATGAGCCGTATGCCAAGGCCGCTCGTGCGGGTTATCACAGTGATCTCATCGCCCATGAGATGGTACGCCCCAGCGATCATAGGGTGTTGTTGCAAGAAGCGTCCGAGCTGGTGCGAATACTCATGGTCCGGATCGTTCTTTATCGTGTTCTCCATGCCGTGCGCGGCTTCGCCGAACTGCTTCACGACGCCACCGTATCTTTCCGTGACAAATTTGTGGCCTGCCTCTTGCGCCTTTGCGAGCAGTCCGTCCGAGTGTTGATCCATGTGGAACACTTCACCTATGTTCTTGATGAAGTGCTCTTGCACGTACTCTATCGGGTGACCGCTTGAGACCGCATCTGCCATGATGGGCAATCCTACTCCGACGCCAAAGAGGTACCCTATCTGCATGCTCACATATGGGTTTGTCGCGACACGCGAGAGCACCTTGAGCATCCCTTCATCTTGGTCATGATCATGGCCGAGGCGGTAGAGGTTGTACACCGATGACGCGCCGAAGGCCATATTTTCGGTGTTGATGAGCGCGTCGTACGGCGAGAATCCGGACTTTCCTTTGCCTTTCTCGCCCGCGCTACGCATAGTCCAAAACGAGAGGCCGATCTCGCCTTTGCTCACAAGCTCTATCATGTACTTCTCGATATTGCTCGTCAGGCTGATGATCGATTGGTAATTATTCTCGAAATCATTCTCGGTTATATCCGCGACAACACGTTCCCTGACCGTGCTAATGAGCGCGGGCGGTATGTCGTTTGGTTTGAGATACATCGGTTCGAGGTCATCCCCGTGGATGTCGGTGTGGAAGATGGCGTCGCGTACAACATCGTCGATAGATGCTTTCACACCACTATCTAGCTTGAGGTTCGCAAGCAGCATGCGTGCGACACCGCGCGTCGGGTAGTCCTTCTCAAGGTGCTCTGCCACGCAAGGGAATATTGTGGTGTACTCTTCATGTGGAGCGGTTTTCTTACCGTCCTTGCCCTCTTTTGCCGCGGGGATGATGAGCGTGGGTGCCGTCGGACGCGATTGCATCGCAGGGGGTGCGTATGGTTGGGTCACCATGTCCGGCGTGAGTACGGTAGATTGCGGTGCTTGCGCTGTGTACATAGGTTGTTGCGGCGCTTGTGCGGGCGGTGCTTGAGCTGCGGGGGGTTGCGATTCTGCTGCCGGAACGACAGGGTTTAATGTCGGGGGAGGTGATTGTGCCGGTGGTTGCGTTGACGCGGGAGATTGCTGCGCGTACTGATTCTGCGCAGCCTCGATCGAGAGCGTGTACCCGAACATCGAAGCGGGAACATTGATGACAACCGTGCCCGGCCGCTCGTTGAGTCTAGCGATAACCTTAGATGAATCGTCCACCATACCACACCACCACTTACTAATGCAAAACTGCATTCTTAATTACATAATGGTTACTACAGCGAAAGGATGGGATTATAAACTTTACGAAAGCGACGGCGAAGAGAAAAATTATAATGCGAACAGAAAGGTGGTTGCTGCCTTGGAGTTGTCCTGAGGGTGCCGTGTCGGGTCCGGCTAATGAGCCGGGGGTCCCGACGGCAACGCGGTGCCCGAAACCACTCGAAAGTATGATGCTCCGCAGCAACCAAATCACAGAAACTTTGAACAGCGGTTGATGAGACACTCGAAGAGACTGCTGCAGACTCATCGTCATTCAGTTCTTGTCCTTCAAGTCCAGTAGTTAATCATCGGTTGCAATGCCCTGCAATGAAATCTTTGCTTCTCGATGCGAACGAAAAAATTTAAATACTCCTCTTCGCGGAGTCAGTGCGGTGAAGTGTGTGGTGAAGCGAAAGAGCCGTATACAGCAGGCACTCTTAGCGCTCTTTCTCGCAACACCCATCGTATCTGCCGCTGATCTCAACCTAGGTATTGGCACGGGCGGAATAGGTGAAGCGGTAGGTCAGGTATTCGCCATAATCTCGGCATTTTTTAGCTTTAACCTTAGTCCTGATGTACTCAACGGAGTAATGAAATTCCTCTTCTTCCTCTTGATTTTTGCAATTTTTTTCTGGGCAGGACGAGGTACTATTTGGAAGCAAGATGATAGTGCTGGCGTCAATAAGCGGACGGCGGGCATAGTCGCGTTCGCTGCTGCGCTCATCTCAATTCTTGTTATGCCTAGCGCGCTACTCACCGACTATGCGTCGATGTTTCCCGCGATAATAGCTCTTATCCTGACTGTAGGTCCCGCGCTCGGAGCCATCTACTGGGTATTCGTTGTAATGGGCAAAGATGGCGCTAAGGTAAGCCGTGGTCAACATGGATTCGGCCTGCTAGTGCTCGTGATTGCATGGGGCTGGACTACATTCATGCATAGTAATCTCATCAAAGCATCGAGCGCGCCGGGAGTGTTCTATCCGCTTGTAAGCATTGGTACATCATGGGTGCTCCTTGTTGTTGTCGTGTTGATTATCGTGCAGTTCTTCCGTATGCTTTTTGGCGGGTTCAGTATAGGTGGTGCTAATGGCGCAGCATCAGGATTCCAGGATTCATGGCCGTGGAGCCGAAAGAACAGCCAAGAACGCGCCATGAAACGAATGGAACAGGATGCGAAATACCAGGACGCAACAAAAAAATTCGAAGAGCAACGGGCCGCGTACCTGAAAATGCCGGAAGCGGTGCAGGAGATAGTCTTCGAGAAGAACCCGTCGAACCCCGCGCAAGTACGCGTGAAGTGGAAACCGATCACGGGCGCGCTGCGATACGAGATGGACTTTCAGGTCACCCCTGCACCAGGAGCTCCCCCGGGCGCATGGACGAATGTAGCGAGAAATCTCGCAGGCAATCTCAGCGAGTTCTCGTCAGGGCTCATCCCACTCAAGAGCGAGCTTCGCATCCGCATGCGTGCCATGGACGGCCGCGGTTACCCTGGCGAATGGGGATACTCAGGTATCGGTACGCCGGATAAAGGAACGATTGTTCCTGTCAGTTTTGCCGCGGAGATAACTGAGATAGAGGATGCGCTTGCCGGGGTAACCACCGATGTTGGTATCGCAAAAGGCGCCGCGAGAACACTAGGCGTCATGAACGCGGCGGGAACAGTACTCGCTCCTCTCGCAGTGGCAATACCGGTCGCCAATCCCAATGCACAAGTGCTCAAGTCCAACGTTATTTCCGCTACAGCGAAGTTACGCACGGCACGCGATAAGATGCTGGCCGTCATGAAAAGCAGTGGTGCAAGACCATACAGCAGCATTCCGCCGGCAGAGCGACGCAGGCTCTCCCGCGCACGCGTGATTCTCGCGAGAGAACGCCGCAATATAGCGAAATTGCTCCAAGCATACACGCATGCTACGTACAGAACGATATGATACAATGAATACCGATACGAGGACAATGATATGACCGACACATCCGACCCGGAGCTCCGCGCAGTGTACGAGAGCCTGGTGGAGACAGAGAAGGCGATCGCGGAGATGATCAGGATAGAAGTGACCACATCGTTCTCGGCAGAAAAAGACCTCCCTGAAGAGATAGAGAAGAACAAGAAGGAGATCCAAGACCACAACCACGACATCGCGGAACTCGCGAAGTCAAGCACCGAGGAGATGCTCAAAGAATCCATGAAGCTATTGAGCGAGAGATGGTTCGCGCTCGAAGTGAACTTCAAAAGTTCTGACGGAACCGTCCTCTTGCCGGAATCATTGCGCGGTACGGCGGTGTTGTTCTCGAACAAAGGGCCGGCGACAAATCCCATCCCGCTCAAGCACCTGCCGGTTGTTCTCAGCGATGAGATGAAAGGCATCCCCTATGATGAATTCACAGCTGGAAAGTTGGAGATCGTTCTGGATGAAAAGATGCCGTTCGTCATCGACAGATGCGATATCGAGGGCACCACTGGTAGCACGCCGCTCATCCTTTCACCTCCTGGGAAACACGCCACAGTCTCAATCGTGCCAAAAGAGGAATTGGCCAAACCATACTCCGCCGGGACGTTCGGGAAATATGTCATCACATTCCATCTTGTACCGATGAAACCAGGGGATACTTCCGTATCGTTACCGGATGACACAAAAGAGAAAGAGGCCATCAAAGCGGTCGATGAGGTCGCAGACAAGGCAGCGGAGACGCAGAGCGCCGCTTGGGTCGACAAGAGCGATCCCAAACTCCTCGAAGGCGAGCGAGAAGCGCTCGAGTACCTGCTCAAATGCCTTGCAGCGCCGAATTACGCCGACTTGAAGAGCAAGGAGCCATTGACCACTATCGCGCATCACATAGAGCTCAGGCTTGCCGCTCTTGGCGATGATGCTGACCCTGCCACCATTGATGCGCGTAACCAATTACACCCGTTATCGTGGAAAGACTTCAAGGCTGAATTGCGCGGGTTGATACATGAGATAAACACTCGGACGCAGGATCTGGCCACACGCGCCAGCGCGGGTGGTGCATAGATGTTCACGGTCATCAAGAAGGGTTATCTGGGCTTCGCGAGCAATTTCAGGACCGAGCCTGGCGTGTACCGTGCTATGCAGCGTGATGTGCTTGCTGAGCTTAGGGAGTTCGAGAAGGCCCGCGAATCGCTCAAGAGATACCATGACATCGTCAAGCGCTGCAATGTGGAAGAGACGCGCAAAGAGCTTGAATCGCACTACCTCAAAGCCGTCGATCACGAGATCAAGGAGATCGAGAAGACGTTCAATCACACTGTCGAGCAGAATGTGAAACTGCTAAAGGGTATCGTTTCCTTCAGGGAAGAGTTGCTGCGTGAGGCAGAAACTGCTGTATCGGAGAAGGCGGCGAAAGCTAAACGTGAGCCACATGCAGGGAATGCGGAGAAGCATCTCATCAATGCGCATTACGCGCAAAATTACGCGAACAAGATCATTGAGATGGTCGATGCGCTCCTCAAACAGTACGAGGACTCCATCAAGACGCAACTCTCGTCGATCGTGGGGTATGATAGCCTCAATCTCACAGCAGGGAATCTCCTCGAGACTGAGAGCCTGCTTAACGATGTGCGAGGGAAGATAATCGCGCAGAGAAAAGACGCAAAAAAGAAAAAAAACGTTATCAAGAAAGACGAGAAGACGATCGAAGCCGACCTGAAAAAACTCGTGTCGGCTAACGAATCCGCAGGCGAAGCCAAAGCAGAGGAGGAGTTGAACAAGGATCTCGAAGATGCGAAGAGAAGCACCTACGAGGCGTACAAAGAGCTTTTCAAAGAGGCAGCCGATACGTTCGCCGAATTTTCGTTGTTCATATCCAGATTTGCCAATGAGCTTGAGCGGATGGCGAATGATACGACCGCTTATGATCCCGCCAGTGCTGAAGCTCCTTCAATCCCGCAGATACTTGCAGAGTACCCGAAGGGTTTGGGTTATCCCAAGAACCCCGGGGATAAGATGGAGTCGAAGCTCTCTTCCAAACTGAAAGAGTTCCACAAGGTTCTCAATACATTCATCAGCGAAGCAAGATTGCAGCTTTCAGCAGTTGAACATGATAAGATGCGTCCTAAGACGTGAGGTGACCAGTATGCTATCCGATCGCAAAGGAATCGTTTTCACAAGACCGCGGGATACGATCAGTTTCTTCGTGGGACTTCTTCTGACCGCGTTCGGTGCGTTACCGCTCATTGTCAAGCTCGGGTTCTTGAAGATATCATTGCCCGGGTTCATGGCGAGTCTGCCGTTCAATATCGCGGTATGGATTATGGCGGTTGCAGGGCTCTATGTTGTGATTGATGGATTCATCGAGCCGCCGGCGCACAGCTTACATTGGTTCCTTATCATCGCAGGTATTGTGCTTTTTGTCACGGGGCTTATTCCGCTCTTGTTCAAGTTCGGTGTTATCGGGCTTGATCTGGGCGGGTTCCTCAACAATATGTACGTCTACCAGTCGATTATCACGGTGGAAGGCCTGTTGTTGATGATCGGCGGATTGACGGAGCACTGAATTGATCTGTTCTTTCCTCTCTTTCCTGATTTTCTTCCGTTCTGTTTTTTGTCTCAATGTATCTTTCTTGCCGCGGCGGATGTACTCATTGATTGTCTCGGGCGTCGCAAGCTGCGCTCGGGAACGAGTTCCCGGCGCAAAGGAATCATAGA
>DUGD01000042.1 GCA_013331575.1 Candidatus Woesearchaeota archaeon | reverse complement strand
CGTACCCGACACGGCGCCCTCAGTTAATACTCCAAGGCAGCTTGCATTCGGAGTTTTACGACGAAGGCAAGCTAAGGAACGGTTCGGATACGGAGTAGACGTCCTCAAGAGCGAAGCTCTTGGGACGCGAAGAATTCGCCTGAGCGAATTCTTGCGCAGGAATTCTTTGAATTCCTCGCGCCGGAAATCTACGATTTCCGAGCGAACCAACGAATGAAATGAGTGTGAAGTGACTGCAGCAACCTCTGTCTGCCTATGTTCGTCCTCAATTCTCTAAGCGCTTTCCTCTGCACAAACTATATAAACAATAGTCGGTGGGCCGATAATGGGTGGATTGATTGCCTGAAGAACCACAAAATCCTAAAGCGGCGAGGCTCGAGCAGAAGGCTCGCACCAAAGCGGAACGGGAGGCGCGCATCAAGCAAGATCGTGCCCGCTTCAACCGCAGGGAGCGCAATAAACGCATCTTCAACCTGGCGATCATCTCGATCATATGCCTTGCTATTGTCATTGCAGTATTTCAGGCGCTGCGTCCCGAGGCTCCCGGCCAGCATGATGCGCTCGCGAAATGCCTCACCTCGAAAGGAGCTATCATGTATGGCACCGAATGGTGCCCGCACTGCCAAGAGCAGAAACGGCTCTTCGGGACGAGTTTCCGTCATGCCACATTCATCAACTGCGACGTGAACGCTGACGCGTGCGCGATGGCCGGTGTCGAAATGTTCCCCACGTGGGTCTTCGCCGACGGCAGTAGTGTGACTGGTAAGCAGGAGCTCGACACGCTCGCAGAACGCACCGGTTGCGCGTAGGTGCGTCATGGCACGCGACAATCTCTTGATGTACGTCCTCGCTGCAGTCGTGATCATCAACGTCATCATCATAGTCATTCTCAACAATCGCCTTGCTGATGAACAAGCGCTCGAAGCGTCATCGAACGGCGTGCCGCAGACCACGCTCGGTCCGGGCGATACTGCAGCTCCATCCGGGGCGATACCGACGACAGGCACTGCGGGCGATAGAGGTGCTGGAGGCGACGCGACAGGAGGTGTTCCTCCGCGGACGGTCATCAGGACGCAACCGCCCGTTCGCACCATCGTCATCGACGCCCCTGCATCGTGCGATCGTTGCTTCGACGTCGATCAATATCTCGTCGCACTCGATGAGACAATCAACATGGTTGTGGAGGAGAATGGCGCGGGTGCCGATGGCTTCCCGTTCGTCCCGCAGCGATTGCCTGCGTTGGCGTTCAACGGCACATTGGCGGAGTACACCGCGCTCCTCGAAGGCTGGGATATCATCGGCAACATCACGAACATAACGGGCACCACCCGGTATGACGGCACATGGTATATCCTGCCCGTGGCGCACCCGCCGTACTACGATACGGTCTCTGGCACTACGCGTGGTGTGGTGACTGTGACATATCTCACCGCGAGCACGTGCGATGGTTGCTATGATCAGTCCGTCTTGCGCGATCTTATCAACGACTCTCACATCATCGTGGGCAAAGAACGGACGTTCGATATCGCATCCCCCGAAGGCCGTGCGGTCGCCGCACGCTACAATATCACGCGCGTGCCCACCATCATCATGGACGAAGAGGCCGGTCTATATCCGAACCTTCTTCCAGGCTGGCTCGTGGTGGGCACGATCGAGGACGACGGCGCGTATGTGCTCCGTAATCTCGAACGCCTCAAAGTCGTCTATTATGATATCGCAAGCAAAAGAGTTATGAACCCTTGAACTGTTAGCCACGAGATGTGCTCAGATGCATGTGCAGCGTGATATGGTGCATGTGTTGTGCAAGGTCATGCGGTGTGAATTATGGTTGTGAAAAAATCTACGCAAGCAATACGATCAAAGACCGGTCCACAGGCCAAAATCTCGAAGTCAAAACTCGACGCGCAAGCGCGATCGCGCGCGGAAGAACGTATCGAGAACATCGTAGCGATACTCATCGTGTCGGTACTCTGCATCGTCGCAGGATGGTGGATATACGATAAGATGCAGCCTCCCACGATAGATGAGAATGCGGTCAGGGCGAATATCGCGCTCGGCGGCGCACCCATCCTGGGCAATGCCGATGCTTCGGTCACCGTCGTGCTCTTCAGCGATTTCGAGTGCGTCTACTGCGGCGAGTTCGCGCGTGATTCGTTCCCTACAATCAAAGAGCGGTACATCGATGCGGGGACTGCCCGTCTCGCCTACATGAGCTTCCCGCTCTCGCAATCGCACCCTTACGCTGCAGCTGCCGCGAACGCCGCGTTATGCGCCGACGAGCAAGGGAGATTCTGGGAGTACCATGACGTCCTCTACGCGAACCAGGACGCGCTCGCAAGCGATGACTTGCGCGTCCATGCCGTGGCTGCGGGACTCGACGCACAGATGTTCGATGATTGCATGCAAGACGAGCTCTTCGCTGCCGTGATCGATAGGACCGTCGTGTACGGCAAGAGCCTCGGTGTCACCGGTACGCCGACGTTCTTCTTCAACGGCCGCAAGGTCGTCGGCGCGCTCACGCCAGAGGATTTCGCGAGAGAGATAGACGCGGAATTGGCGACCGGATAGGACGCCGATGTGTATCGCGCTTTGCCTGACGGGGTACGGCTATATTGGTATGGTGTTGTACGCAATCCGCGTGTAGATCGTATCGCCGTATTGTCCGGACGTCCTGTTCGTCCACAGTCTATTCGGCTCTTGTGTCCGTCTCTTGTTCGTGCAGCCAGATACGGAACGCGACGAGCTCCGCTTGATCAGGATCGTTCATATCCGGGTCCGCGGGGAAGAAATCGGTGTACGCTTGTGTACGCGCGTTATACGCATCCAGGTTCTGTTGTATGTGTTTTCCGTGTTCTAACACTTTCCATTGTATGCCGAGCATCGATGTCTCTGGCAAACTCATCGAGGTTGTTTCGCGCGTTGCCGCAGGAGTGAGCAGGAACTTGTACGTCGCCATGTCGTACTGAGGGTCGAATCCAGGATCGTCTCGTGTCACATCCTGGAATGCAGCGTACTGTTTCGTCAGTGTCATCGCCGCGACCACATCCGCCATCTCGAATGCCATGCCATAGATTGCGTCAAGCGATCGCTCGAGTGAGATGTCGGTCACCACATCGTGCGCGACTATCCGCGGCGATGGCTTGAGCTCGCCGTAGTCGAACCCCTGCATTATCGCCTCACGCAAATAAGCGTTAGGTATGGATTCTGCTTGGTATCGCAATGCTTTCGTCTCTATATCTATCCTGAGGCGCATCTCGACCGTCTTGTCGTATACCGTCTTGTCGATATGATGCTGCGTCAAGGCCGACACCGCGAGCAGGAGCACGAGCACCACTATCGCGCATATGCCGCTTATCGCGAGCATGCGTGTCGTGCTCGATCGTGGCCGGTCGTCGTAGTGCGATCGCAGTGTCATGTATGTCGCTTCGAGCACCGCGACCAGGATGCCGAATGCGATGGCGAGGATGATGAGCGCGACGGCGGTGAAGAGTATCGCCTGCGTCCATCGCAGGAGGAGTATCATCAAGAAGAGGAACCATGCCGCCGCTCCCGTCCCCATGATGCCCGCGACGATCGCGAAGAACGCTCGGTGTTCTTTGGGGTGGTGGTGTTTGATGGCTATCTCGTACGCCGCCCATGCGAGGACGAAGAGCGAGATGGTGACGACTGCGGACTCTATCGATACATCCAGCGCGTACTCGAACGCGCTCATGTAATTGTCCACTCGGCGGTTGTCTGCAGTCACATAGAGCGCGAGCGCGAATATCCCCGCGAGCGCCGATGCGAACGCTATGGTGTAGGCGGTGGGAAGGCGATATGCTATCGGTTGCGTTTTTCGCGCCTCTGTTATCGCTTGTTTCGCTTCGGCCTCTGTCCAGCCGGTGCGCAGGAGTTCGTTGATTATCTGGGAATCCCGTTTACCATCAGACACTTGTTTCGTTATCCATCCTTGTGCCATACAGCCTCGTTGTTCATTGATTGACTGACAATTTGTGCTTTACTCGATGAGGAACGCCTTGGAGTATTTCCAGAAAAGTCGCCGATTCGCGAGGGAAGCGGAGCTTCCCTGCGCCGAGAAAACATTCGTTTTCTCCGGCATGCAGGCGACTTTTCGCAAGACCCCGGAACGGAGTGAGTTAGATGCTCCGCGTTCCTCGATTTTCACGAGGAAATTCCGCGGCCTTTAGGCTACGGGTATTCAGCCATTTCCCCGCTATACCATCGCTCTCTGCTCATATTGTTCTTAATGTTATGTCCCTATCGTATCGTCATGACAAAATTTTTCGATGTCGCGCTGCCTTCTGCGATGGAAACGATTATCTTGCAATCGCCCGCACCACTCTCTTGTAGCTGTACCCTATAGAGACCATCTTCATCGGGGGCGGGTGCGTCGTCGTTCGCGACTATCTTCCCGTCGCACACGACGCTGATGCGGGTCGGCGTCGACGCGGTCCGTACCCGCAGCGTGCCATTGTTGGGTGTGGGGTCGCGCTCCCACGGTACGACGCCGTACTCTGCGAGATCGTCGATGCGCAGCATCTTGATGATCGCGTTATCGTACTCATTGCATAGCGATTGCAGATACTCTTGTCGTTCACCGAGCGGTTCGCATATGGTGGCGCGTTCGATAGGAGGGGTCGCGCTGTATTTTCCTAGTATCGTCGTTTCGCAGCGATGTATGTTTCCAGAGAACACCATCGTGCCGCAGTAATCGGGTGTGATAGTGTCCGTCTGCGTGTCAATCTGCGTTTCCAACTGTCCGATCCTCACGCGTTCGGCGACATATATCGCGATGAGGATACACGCGACGCTTGCCAGTATCATGATCATCCTGCGTAGTGTCGCGTTCGTTTTGGCGTGTTCAGTCATCCGTTTCGACGCGTGTTTTGCTCGTCGTGCCGCATGCCGCGCATGGGTTTCGATGATGTCAGAGATCCTGCTTGCCATACGCCACATCGTGACGAGAGATTATTTAAACCCTCGCGGCCTAGATATCGTTATGGTCGCTGTCAAAAGGCGTGTTCGTCGCGGGGTTGCCTCCAAGGTCGTTCATAAGAAGCCGGCCGGTGTTACCATCGGTGTCGATTTCGGCGGTACGAAGATCGCCGCGGGCGTCGTTGCACGCGGGAAGGTCCATGATCGCGTCGAGGTACCGACCGGTGCTGCACTCGGCCGGGAGCATGTTATCGGGCAGTTGCGTAGCGCTATATCGCTGGCGGCGCGTGGGCGTGTCATCTCTTATGTCGGCATCGGTGTACCGGGGTTGTTCTCTGGGACGAAGGTCACGCTTATCGCTAATATCAGGGCGATGGATGGCGTCGATTTGCGCAAGGCGCTCTCGCCCGTCATCGGCAAGGCGACGCTCTTTCTCGAGAACGATGCACGTTCCTTCGCACTCGCGGAGGCGCGTATGGGTGCGGGGCGGGGGTCGCGCCACGCAGTCGGTATCACGCTTGGTACCGGCGTCGGTGCTGGCATCATCATCGATGGTCGAGTCTATCGTGGGAGTACTGGTTCTGCCGGAGAGATAGGCCACGTGATCATCGATTGCGGTGTGCAGTCGTTTCGCATCGGCGATGGTGGAGATTGGGAGAGTGTGATAAGCGGTCGCGCGATGCAACGCTATTATCAAGAGTCTTGTCGAACGTCTCGTCAACGGTCATCGCACCAGGGATTATCGGGTGCTGCCATCGATGTTCCGCGGGTAAGCGAGTTCTGGAATGAGCGTAGCGCGCCCGCTCTTGCGACGCGCGATTTCATCTCGCGCAAAGTCGCTATCTTTATCGCTAATATCATCACTACGATCGATCCGGATGTGGTCATCATCGGCGGCGGCGCGGCGAGCGAGGATCTGGTGCGGCGAGTGAATGCGCTCTTACCGCGCTACGGCTCGCGGCCTATCATTCGTCTTGCGCGTCTTGGTAGGGATGCCGGCATCATCGGTGCGGCGCTCGCAATCGATGAAGACTGAAGTGTTCTGTTCTCTTCTTTCTCGAATACCTCCTGTCGATTTAGCTCTTGTTTTCATGCCGCGGGGAATCAGCTCTCGAATCGTCTCGGGCTTCGCATGGTGGCGTACGCCACACTCAGCCCTCGGGATTGTCCCAAGGCGGCATGGCGGTGATTGAACAGTTAGTCTACTTCTTCTCGTCTAGTGATGTTGTTGTCTGGTTACGGTTGATTCCAGGGTGGGTCGATGCTGTGCTTCTTGATTGCTCTGTTGGCGGTTGTTCTTGTGGTCGTCCGCAATTCAGCCCGCAGTCTGGGGGCAGTCGTTTTTCCGGTCGTTGTTTGCCGATTTTGTCGATGATACTCGATGTGCGCTTCTTCTCTTGTCCTCTACGATAGCTTTATAAATAGTATCTGGGGTGGTCGTGGTGTGGTGTGGCGTGGTGCTTGCTATGCTACACTATGATAGGTGGTAGGGTAGATGGTGTTGTTCCCTTCGGTATTCGGTCCTTCGGGCGTGCTCTCAGCGTTCTTCCTCAAACCGGAGAATGTGCTGGTGGCGTTAGCGCTCATCGTGCCGATAGTGCTCCTCTATCTCATCAAGCCGAAGCCCGTCAACGTGGCGGTGCCAAGCCTCATGTTCATCCTCAATGATATGGGCAAGAGCACCATCCATCGGCTCTTCCGGACTATCTTCCGCGATATCCTCTTTCTCTTGCAGGTGCTTATCGTCATGCTCCTCGGTCTCGCCATAGCGAAGCCTTTCATCGAGGTCGGCCAGGAATCCATGGTCCACCAATCGATACTTGTCGTCGATGTGAGCGCAAGCACGCGGACGCACGATGACGGCAATTTCGAGAGTATCATCGATGCGGCGACGGAGAGTCTCGCGTCCGAGAACGTCATCGTGCTCGCCCGCGACAAACCGGTGGTCCTCGATGTCAGCGGCGACCCATCTCTATCCGCCGGCAGGGCGAAATCACTCCTGAACGATCTGCATCCTCTGGAGATGAACGGCAACCTCCCGGGAGCGCTCGACTTGGCGGCGCAACACGTCGGCCCTCAGACGAAAGTGACCATCATCAGCGATTTCATCCTCTCGCCGCTCGAGAGCCAGGAGCTCATCGAGGCGAAGATCAAGGTCTTGCGCAGCAAAGGCGCCATCATCGACATCAAGAATCCCGCGCGGACAGGCCGTAACGTCGGCATCATCGACGCGACCATGGCATCGCAGAACGCCACCATAACGATACGGGTGCAGAACTTCAACAGCGAACCCGAGGAGTTCGGCATCGAATACAACGGCGAGAAAGTGAGTATCCCCGCGAACATCCTCGCGCCGGCGGGACAGCCCGGAAGCCTGCTCTCCGTGAGCGTACCGGTCGCGCACGGCAAATCCGAGCTCGTGCTCACGCCCAAAGACGACTTCATGGTCGATAACCACTATTATATCAGCGTCCCGGACCGTGACGCTATCAATGTGCTGCTCATATCGAACGATGCCGACGCGCAGCGCAGCAAGCTCATCCCCGCCATCACGTCGGCAGGCGACCAGTTCACGCGCGTCAATCTCGCGTACGCCGCGCCCCCGAAGATCCCCGACCTCAACCATCAAGTGTATATCATCAAGGATATCAATACCGATTTCATCCTCCCCGGTGTGGTACGAGGCTTGCGCGAGCAAGTCGAGGAGGGCGCGGTGCTCGTCGTCTTCGGACAACCCGATATCTTCTCGCTCGACCTGCAAGGACTCATGCCCGTCGAATGGAAGAGCGCACCGACTTTAGGCGGCCGCCAGGAGATACTGGTGAATGGGTCGCTCGGGCTCCTGCACGGCCTCACCGACATCGGACAAGTGGATGGCAGCCAGCTCCAGCGTGTGGCGCTCCTCAATGGCAGCACGATGCACGCGTACGTCCAGACGAACGACGGCCTCGAACCCGTCATCGCGCACAAACGCATCGGCAAGGGCGCGGTCATCTATTACGGTATCAAAGATCAGCGTGCAGTGGATATCGACACGAACGCCTACGTCGTTGTCTGGGGTCGCATCGTCGACTACAGCCTGCCGGACGTCCGGCAGCTCAACACCGGCACAGGTATGGTGGTCAGCGCGAACGCGAAGACGATAACGACGCCCATGGGCAAGCTGCAGCCACCTGTGCTCGGGACGCACGCAGGGTTCTACTACTCCGGCGCGCTCCCCATCGCAGCCAACCTCTACCCATTACGCATCGGATCGCAATCCGCCGAGACGAAAGACGCCCGCGCCTCCATCAGATATGAGAGCACCATCGCCGACCCTGCGGATATCACCACCGGCGACGGTGTGCTCAGCGCAGTCGGGGAAGAGGAGGCGAAGGTCCCCATGGAGCTCAGCACCATCGCGATCATCATCGCGGCATCCATCATGCTCTTCGAGCTCCTGTACGTGAAATTACGAGGTGACCTCTGATGCAGCTCACCGATCTCATTGTCGATTACGCGGCGCAGGTCGCCGGGAACTTCCGCCATCCCATATTCCTCTGGGGCATCCCCATCCTCTTCATCATCCTCTTGGCGCTCATAACGCGCACGTTCGTGCGCTACAGCATGGATGATGCCGCGCGGCGGAAACTCCGTCGCATGCGCATCTTCGTCTTCGTGATGCGTTTCGCCGCCATGACGCTTCTTTGCATCGCGCTCGCCGCACCGTTCACGGAGATAACGAACGAGTCGGAAGGCAATCCGCGCGCGACAGTCCTCGTCGACAAGAGTGGTAGCATGGCGTATTACGACACGATATTCGTGGATCGGCTCGCCGAAGCGCTCGATGAGCGCATCCCGACGACGGTGAAGGAGTTCGGCGCGCCGGAGGAGAGCCCGTTAGGCGATGCGATGCTAGGGCAGGATACGCACATCCTCGTCGTGTCGGATGGCAACGCGAATATCGGCGTCGCGCCGCTTGACGTCGCGCAGGTGATGCGCGAGAACAACATGAGCATCAGCATGATCACGCTCCGGCCCATCAAAGATGACACTGCTGTTTTCATCGACGCTCCTGAGAGCGTGCCTGTCGGGTATCCTGCGACGATAACGGTCGAGGTGACCGGCATGGTCGCGCGGGCCGTCCCGCTCGAGGTCGAGATCGATGGAAAGATAGTGTATAACGCGCCCGCGATCGGCAAAGTCGAGTTCAAGCCGCCGCTCACCGCCGGGTATCACCGGATCGCCGCCCGTATCAACAGTCCGGATGTGGATGAAGGCAACAATGCGTTCCACCGTGTCGTGCACGTGCTGGAGAAACCGAAGGTCCTCGTGCTCGCGAAACAGCAAGGTCCGCTCGAGAACGCGCTCGCTGGCATGTTCGATGTGACGGTGGCGCAATCGCTCCCCGGCACCATCGAAGCGCTCTCCGAGTACTACGCAGTCATCCTCGATGACATCCCAGCGAGCAACATCCGCGACACGAAGCTCATCGGTGAGTTCCTGCGCGATGAACGCGGCGGCAAATACGGCGCCGGCCTCGTCGCGATAGGAGGGTTCAACAGTTTCGACCGCGGAAGCTACGGCGGTACGCCGCTCGAGTCCATCCTGCCGGTCAAGACCGGCAAGGCGAAACGCACCGTGGGCGAGAACAATATCGTCTTCGTCATCCAGGTATCGGGCAGCACCAGCGCCACCAAATACGATGTCGACACGAAACAGACGGTCGTCGAGGACACTCCGACCGTCGATATCATCAAGGCGCAGGCGGTCTCGGCCATCAACAGCCTCAACCTCAAGAACAACGTCGGTGTCGTCGCGTTCGGCATCAGCACCGAAGGGCAATCTGCTAGCAGCGCGGAAGAGATGCTCCAAAAAAGCGTCATCACGATATCGGAGGTCAAGCCGCTCTACAGCAACAAGCAAGAGCTCACCGACAAGGTGTCGCGTATCCGCGGCGGCGGCACGACCGCGCCCGATGTCGCCATCCGCACCGCGGTCGAACTCCTCAAGGACAAGAGCGGCGACAAGACCATCATCTTGCTGACAAACGGCCGTTTCAGCGCTGGCTTGGGATCGGGCGACAATGTCCCTGCGAAGGCGAACACGCTCGCCGTCATCGATAACGCGCGTAAACGGTACAATATCAAGACGCAGACGCTCGGCGTGGGCGCGGCCGATGATACTGTCTTCGCGAAGAAAGTGGACGAGACATTCCTCAAGACGGTCGCGAAGACGGGTGACGGCACCTATGACCGTGCGACCAACATGATGAGCCTCATCGTGAAGTACGGCGACCCGAAGGAGAAAGGGTTCGGCGAAGAGTTCGCTCTCGTCCCTCTATCGCTTACGCATTTCATCACGAAGGATCTCGAGCTCGATGCGATACTTAACGGCTATAACGAGGTGGCACCGAAAGAGGGCAGCCGCATGCTCGTATCGACCGATGCGGGCAACCCCGCCGTCACGGTCTGGAACTACTTCAACGGCCGTGTCGCGACGGTCACTGTGTTCACCGCAAGCGGCATGGGGCCGCTTCTCGTCGGGAACAACAGCGATCTCTTGCGCAACACCGTGCTATGGGCGGTAGGCGATCCAATGCGCAAGCAAGAGGTCAGCGTCACGATACCGCCCGCGATCGCCGGCCAGTCGACCGAAGCGACTTTCGTGAGCGAACAGCCTATCAGCGGCAACTGCGATGACACCGGTCTCGCGTTCGAGCGTTCGAGCGGCGACACATACGTCTTCAGCTTCACGCCGAAAGAGCCCGGTTTCGGGACGGTGTGCGGCGTGCCGTACGCCGTGAACGGTCCCTCGGAAGGATGGCACGTGGGTGCAAACCAGGACCTCGCCACCGCTGTCGGCGTGACGGGCGGCGCGGCGTTCGATCCTGAGGATGTGGATGCCATCGCCGAGCGCATCCGCACGGTGAGCACACGTATCACCATCGAGAAGACGGAACTGCGCAACCCGTTCATCATCCTCGCAGTAGTGCTGTTCCTGCTGGAAATATTTATTAGACGCGTAGTGCAGTACCAGAAATGACTGACAACGACTGACTGACAAATACTGACCGACAACGACTATGTACAATGATCGCGTTGCATGCTCGAACACCCTGAACGGTACCCCGAACTACAACTGTAACTACACCTGAACTATACCCTGAAGTGAAACCATGGCCTCTTACCTAGGACGGAACGTCAATCTCGCACTGCTCGTCATCATCATCGGCGTCATCGTAGCGCTCGTCGGAACGACGGTGTTCTTCCAGCGCAGCCTGCAGAACAGGACGCAAGAGTACCAGACGACTACCGGCACGCTCGATGAGTGCCGCACTGCGCTCGCCAATTACCAGGCGCAGTACTCGGAGGCGACGCAGCAGGTGAACAAGACCGCGCAGGATATCCGCAAGTACGACCAGCTCTATGAGCAACGCACCGGGGAACTCAAGGAGACGCAGACGACGCTCGAGAAGACGCAGACGCAACTTTCGTTCGAGAGATTGCAGAAGGAGAAATTCCAGCAGTTCTACGAAGCGGAGCGGCAAGCGACGTACCAGCTCAATGCTACGATACAGAGCCAATCAACGAAGATCAGGTCGTTGGAGAGCGATATCGATGATATCTGCGACGAATGCCACTCAAGCGGCGGGGACTGCGATACATGCTGACGCGCACATTGATCGGATTGTCGAGAGAATTGTCGATAGGATTGTCGATGGGCGTGTCGAGTGGGGTTCCGCACACTGCGCGGGCGTCCGCCACTATGGCGGAACGCGGGAGGCGATGAGCATGCAACCGATACGCAGCATGTTCAACGAAGTGCAGTACGAGCTCGTCAAGATAATACTCCTCAACGTCTTCCTATCGACAGTCATCGTATTCCTCATCGCCGATTTGGTATCGCTCGTATTCAGTATGCCGATCTGGTACGTGCTCGTTGTCGCGGGCGTCTATTTCATCGTCTCATTGGTCGGAGAGTTGCGCAAGATAACAGTGCATAATGTGGAGGCGAAGAACCCGGAACTCCGTGAGATACTGCGCACTGCGAAGGATAACATGAATGAAGACACCATCATGGCGCACGCGCTCTTCTACGATGTGCTCGAGCGTATGAAACGCGTCTCGAGCGGGACATTCCTCGATTTCCAGAAACTCATGGTCAAGATAGCGGCCATCTTCGTGCTCGCCATCGTGCTCGTGTCGCTCGCGTTCTTCAACGTGAACGTCGCTCGCTTCGACAATCCGTTCGAGAGGCCGATGTCGGCCGTCGGATCGTTCTTCGGCAAAATTCTGGGGAACCCCGACGGCGGTACTGGGACGGGCGAAGGGGATATCTTCGGCGACCCATCGCTCGCGCGTCTCGGGGACGATCAACTCGTCGCGACGGTGAACCCCAGTCTCGATTCGCCCGACTTCAACAATCTCGACCCTGCGGCACCGAGCTCCGACCCGCTAGCAGACCTCGGCGGCGGCGATGCGGGTTTCAACGCTCTCGACAGCGGAGGATCAGGATCGGGTCTCTCAGAGAAAGAGCTCGAACGCGTCGATAAATACTGGGCGACCGCGGGAGGATCTAAATAACTGCGAAATGATGTAACGAACACTTCCATCCGCCGATACAATTCAGCATGCAATCACCCCTTTGACCAAACCTATGCATCCATCCTATTCACCAATATATAGATAAGCGAAACCTACAAGGACACACGGAGGACATTCCTATGGCAACCGAAGATGCAGTCAAGAACATCGAGAAGCTCAAAGCGACATTCACCAATATCATGGCGGAGATCGGCAAGAAGATCGTCGGCCAAGAGGATGTGGTCGAGCAGATAGTCATCAGCATCCTGTGCGACTCGAACGCGCTACTCGAATCATACCCTGGCTTGGGCAAGACCAGCATGGTCAAGGCGGTCGCTGAGACCATGAACTTGCACTTCGCGCGCATCCAAGGGACGCCCGACCTCATGCCGTCCGACATCACCGGCACCGACATCATCNNCCTCGCGACGCAGAACCCCATCGACCAAGAAGGAACATACCCCCTGCCGGAAGCACAGACTGACAGGTTCCTCCTCAAGATACTCGTCAAGTACCCGACCATCGACCAAGAAGTGGAGATCGTGGACCGGTACACGAAGCCGCTCGAGAACAACACTCTCCAGCAGCTCCTCTCCGGGGAATCGATAGTCTTGCTGCAGAAGCTGACTAGGCAAGTGCCCATCGCGAACGACATCAAGCGCCGCGCGGTGGAACTCGTAGCGAAGACGAGGAACGTCCCAGAGCTCATCGAGTACGGTGCGTCACCGCGTGCATCGATCGGCATCATCCTCGCAGCGAAAGCCAAAGCGCTCATGGACGGCCNNCGGCCGCAAATTCGTCAGCTCGAAAGATATCGACGAGATGGCATTGCCTGTACTACGCCACCGCATCGTGCTCAGTTTCAAAGCAGAGCGCGCCGGCAAGACGTCCGACGACGTCATCAAGGAGTTGCTGAAGTAAGCGGTTCATTTTTTTATTGTTACATTACTATCAGCATCAACGTTAACGATTAACAGTAGATAACTAGCAACTTGTAGTGAACGACTAGTGGCGAGTAGTAGACGACTAAGATACGTGGCTGAACAGCGGATGAATAGTAACGAGTGCCGCCTTGGCGCATATTCCGAGGACCGAGTACGGCGCAAGCCGTTGTGCGAGATCCGAGACAGTCCGAGAGCAAGAACGCCGCGGCACGAAGAAAAAGAGCCAGAAAGGAACACTATGCCCATCGACACCGAATTCCTCAAGAGCCTCGATCGCTTGCAGATCATCCTCAAGAAAAGGATCTATGCGGATAGACAAGGAGCGCATCAGGCGAGCCACGGCGGACAAGGTCTCATATTCCAGGATTTCAAGCCATACTCTCCCGGCGACGACTTCCGCCACATCGACTGGCGTATCTACGCGCGCACCGACAAGTTCTACATCCGACGATTCGAAGCGGAGAGGAACCTCGTGGTCCACATTCTCGTCGATAGCTCTGCATCCATGAACTTCGGCAAGAAGACAACCAAGTTCGAGTACGCCGCGCAAGTGGGCCTTGGTTTCGCCTACATCGCGTACCGCAACAACGAACGCTTCAACATGAGCGTCTTCACCGAACACGTCAACGCGTTCAAGGCAAAGAAGGGCGCATCCAACCTGGCATACCTCTTCGATTACATGGGTTCCTTGCGTATCGAGGGGAAATCCAACTTCCTCCAATCCATGGATGAGTACCGCAAGCACATCACGAGCAGATCCATGATCGTCTTCATCAGCGACTTCCTCTATGATCTCGACGAGGTGGAGGAGGTCATCGGACGATACCACAAGAGCCAGGTCTATCTCATCCAGGTCCTCGATATCGAGGAACGCGACCTCGCGCTCTCGGGCGATGTCATCCTCGAGGATGCCGAGACGCAAGCGAAGATGCGCACGTTCGTGAGCATGCGCATGAAGAACACCTATCAACAGAGGCTTGAGGAGCACATCGCGAAGCTCAAAGAGCTATGCGAACGCCACAGCGCCAGCTTCATCAGCGTGAGCACGAACACCCCCATCTTCGAAGCGTTCTATCACATGTTCAAGTGAGCCTGTGCTCATTTCAGTCTTCTTCGGTGTTTTTCCGACGAGAAAACGTGCTGCGCGTCTGCGTCATGATTGATGTTGTTGAATGGCCATTATGCGCGGGTTCGCAACCCGATGGACCATGCGATACTGCAAGCACCGGAACAATGTTGTGATGTGTAGACTGCGAATTCTTCGCATGCATCTCATCAAAGCGTGCGTTACTGGCGTGTTTTCTCGCATTCCAATCCTGTTGTTACAGTATTTCTTGTTTTGTCGACGATAAATCGCTCTGTATTTGAGTACTGCGTCTGCTTACAACTTTCGAGCGCGAATTTTTGTCGTCGATAAATGCATTTGACCTTTTTTCCGCGAAAACAACCAGAAATCGCGAAAAGTGAAAAGTTTAAATATAGAAGTGCATAAAGAGTCTCTTATAACAATCAAGGAGGCGAATCTCATGGCAGCTAAGAAGAAGGCAGCTAAGAAGAAGAAGCAGTAAGTGAGTCCCTAAGGCTCATTGAGTTTTTCTCTTTTTCTTTACCATTTCTCCAATTCTCGACGGGAACTTCAAACACTCGCTCTAGCGCTCGTTCGGATGGTGCTGTCACTGCGAGAAATGCCGCTTTGTACCGCGTTCTTTACCATCATCCGAGCTTGACGCCGCCGAACGCGCTTTTCACCGTCCGCGGCTTGCGGAAATCATCGAAGAACGGTATCCTGATAGGCAATGCGAACGGCACGAACGTGCTTGTGACGATGGCTTCGCCCTTGTCAAGGCTCGCGATCGCGCGATCATCCGTCGAGAGATCCTGGCTCGCGCTCTCGATCATCGATTGACGCTCCGCCTTCATCTCGAGACCGAGGATGATCTTGGTGTTCATGTTCGCGAGAATGTCGCGCGGGATGAGCGACGGGAGCTGCGTGATCGCGCACAGCCCTATCTTGAACTTGCGTCCCTCGCGCGCTATCGTGGAGAAGACGTTCGGTCCCTGTTCAAGGACCTCCTTGCCCAACACGCGCGGAGCCTCCTCGAGGATGATGCTGATGACCGGTTTGTCCGCGAGCGTCCCTTGGAGCTTGTGCCGTTTGTAACGCCGCAAGAGGTCGCTTGCGATGACGCTCCCGACGAGTATCTCGGTCGCGCCGTCGAAACTCGACGTGTCGATGATGACTATCTCGCCACGCTCGAGCTGATTGCAGATATCCGTGACGGTCGTCGTCCCGCCATCGGCGACGAAAAGACCATCGCTTTCGATGGTGCCGTCAGTCACATCGATGCCGAGCACCTGCATCATGCGGCGTCGGACGACCGCCAACGTGCCGTCGTTGAAGCTCGCGCGCAATTGCCTCTCTGTCACGATGGCACGCACCCACTCATTGTCGTACTCGCGATAGAATTGCGTGAGCGCTTGTCTCTGCGCATCGCTCCAATCGATCGCGCCGAAGAAATGCTGCGGTCGCAGGAGCGAGAGGTTGAACCGGAGCGTCTGTCCTCCCGGCTCTGGATTCAAGCTGTACTGGTGGACGCGTTCACGCGACGGGTGCTGCGAGAGCGTACTCCTATAGTATTCATCATGGGGATCGAGCACGAGCATACCGCAGTACGATTCACCCACGAGCTCCCACAGGAGGCACTTGAGGAGGTTCGACTTGCCGCGGCCCGTCGTGGCGGCGATAAGGATGTGGTGCGATAGCGCATCCTTGCCATTGATGTGGATGGGCATATCTATCTCTTGCGAACCTGATCGGAGCTTGCCCAAAAAGAGCGGTGATTGCGGTTTCTGCAAGAACGAGAAGTCATCGACGCGCAACTCCCGTATCGCCGAGAAGAATGGAGGGAGTCCCTTCGCTTTCGTGAGAAGCGGTCCCTTATCGGTCGTGCGCATCGCGATGAGCGCCTTGAGGTGCGCGACAGTGTAATTGCGCAGTCCCTTATCGAAAAAAGCGGTTGCTTGGCCGTCGAGTGAGAGCCCGCCGACGAGCTCCAGGTGCTGCTGCGACAATTGGCTGCCGAACTCGAGATCGAACACCTGCAGGAGCGCCTTATGGCCATCTTCCTCGGCGATGAGGAGCTCCCCGACTTCGAAACGCTCGCCCTCTTTTTGCCGAACGAGGAGATCGGAGAGATTGCCCCCCACAAGAATGCCTTTCGCCACGGTGCCGGCCATATCACGAAGGACAATGCCGCACATAATAAAGATTGTTGTGGAGCACGGCCATTGAACACGTGATGTGCGGAAAGAACAGAATAACGGTAATGGTTGAAGGTCGCTGCAGTCACTTCGTTCCGTTGGAAACCTGCAGGTTTCCAGGGTTCCGGAAACTTCGTTTCCGAGAACCTTAGTTTGCCTTCGTCGCCAAGCTCCGAACGCAAACTGCCTTGGAGCGGTGCTGAGGGCGCCGTGTCGGGTACGGCCTAGTGGCCGGGGGACCCGACGGCAACGCGGCGCCCGAAACCGCTCGAGAGTATATCCTCCGCAGCAACCGTTAACGCGAGTTGCATAAGATTGTGTGAAATACGGGGCTCTTGATTAATAGAAGCCTTTGTTAATAGAACTCAGTATTTCCGTCGCTTGATGCATGCCATCTTCTTCAAGAACGCTTTCTCCGCGTCGATACCCAATTCATGCGAGAAGATGAGCGTTCCTAGCATCACATCGGCGATCTCCCCTTCGATATCAGTCTTTTTGGTACGTTTACCTGCGCGCTGCAACGAATCGGCGTGAAGGACCGCTTCCGACAGCTCGCCCATCTCCTCCATGAGCTTAGCGAGCATCATATACTTGAGCGCGGGCTCTTTCTCTAGATGATACTCTCTGATGATGCGAGCATGCTCCTCTTTGGCCAATGCGAACACATCCTTTGAAGCCATGCATCATGCACTGGTTCAGGCATTAATAATGATTATGTCGTGGTCGCTCGATATCCAAAAATTACATAAACCAGTGCGATATGGTGCATGCATGAATGGCAAGATCATGCTTGTGGCTATCGCGCTCACCGCGTGCATGGGAGTCTATCTGTTCGGTGATGGTATCACAGGGCTTATGGTGGCGGAGAGCTGCTGTTTCGGCAGCGACTGCCCCGTAGATCGTTTATGCGATGCCGCAGAGCCGCACATCGAATCGCCCATGCCTATCGTCAACACGCTCTGGGGCGCTGTGATACTCTTGGGCGTCGCCGGGGCATTCTACGTAATCTATCATGTCCGACGGCAGTAGCGTACCATGATGCGTTATCGATCTTGACGGGTATGCACACCGCCGGAGTGATGGACTATTCGTCCTAGTCATCTGCGTTTGTGATGCGCCTATAACCCGATTAAGCAGCCTTAATCGCCGCTTTGTAGTACTCAGCCACCTTCTCCCAGTTGATGATGCTAAAGAACGCATCGGTGAAATCCGCGCGGCGGTTCTGGTACTTGAGATAGTACGCGTGCTCCCATACGTCGATGACGAGAAGCGGGTGGAGTCCGTCCGTGAGCGGGCAATCCTGGTTCGGAGTGCTGATGATGGAGAGCTTGCCCGCCTTGTCAACGACAAGCCACGCCCAACCGCTGCCGAAACGTCCGAGCGCCGCCTTCTTGAATTCAGCCTTGAACATATCGATACCGCCGAGATCGCGATCGATAGCAGCCAAGAGCTCTCCGCTTGGACCGGGCGAATCCTTCTTGAGTATCGACCAAAAGAATGTGTGGTTCCATACGCCGCCGCCATGATTGCGTACGCCAGTGCGTACACTCTCAGGAACCCTCTTGTTCAAATCCTTGAGCAGCTGCTCCACAGGGATGCCCTGCAAGTCAGGTGAACTCTCAAGCGCCTTGTTCAAGTTGTCGACGTACGTCTGATGGTGTTTGCCGTGATGGATGCGCATCGTCTGCTCATCGATGACGGGCTCGAGCGCGTTGTAATCATAAGGTAATGGTGGTAGTGCGTGCATATCAGTCACCTGTGAGTCTATCTTCCTTCCAACACCGCTCATAAGAATCAACTAAAATGAGGAGTTGGTAATGGATTGATTACTGAAAACGGCTGGAACGCTTATAAAAGTATTCCGAAATCAACAATAGCATGGTGTGTGATAACGAAGACAAGGCACAAGAGTCAATCGACGGAAAACTACTGCCCATTAACGCACTAGCGCCGCTTCATTCCGGCGATGCCAATACGACGCGCGCATACATACAGGACATATTCTACTCTGCGGCAAAAGAGTCCTGTTTGCCGCTTCCAGAGTACATTTTCGGGTTGCAACACCTCATGGGTGTGTTCTATGAACGGGCGCNNGGCCGATAAGCAACAATTCGTTCCTTGGCTCTATCTTGATGACGTGCTCACAGACATATTCGATTCGTTGCGTCAGGGGCTACTTATTCGCCCGCTTGGTTTCGCCGACACAGTCATGTTCGAACAGGCGTGGGACCCGATGCAGCGGCCTCGCATGGCAGTCTTCAAACCGCTTATCGAAGCGATATATGGTGCGGCACACGCGGTGCATCAGCATCGCACCGGCTCATTATCTGCATATTCTCAGTTGCACGAGCGCCTAGAGGATTATCTGGATGTGGCATCATCTGCCGCGGTTTTGCTCCGCGAAAATGTGGGTAAGATGCAAGAAACCCCTGTTCCAGCATCAAAAGGGATTATTATCGTACCAGACGCAAAAGCGTTGTTCTATACTACTTCATGATGTCGATGGTGCCCGTTCTGAGTTCCCGTCATAACCTTTAAATATACCTAGTGCGAAGGGCACTCTATAGTATGAGGTGAGAGTCATATGCCGCCAAGGCTGGTCGCGGACAAGCACGAGATAAAGCGTATCCGCACGTACATAAACGGTCTCGATGAGAATGTGCAGGGTGGCATCCCCGAGGGGCACATCACGCTCATCTCCGGCGCCGCCGGTACCATGAAGTCTTCTATCACCTTCAACGTGCTCTATCATGAAGCGGTCAACGGCAGCAACGGCCTCTATATCAGTCTGGAGCAATCCGCTGAATCGCTCCTCAACCACATGACCAACATGGACTATGATTTCTCCAAGATCAACCTGGTGGTCGTCAAGGACCTCGCCGAGCTATCGGCAAAGATGCAGGTCATCAACCGCAGCAAGGGCTCGATCTTCATCGTCGATGTCGGTTGCGTACGCAAGGAGATACGCGACATCCAGACCGACAACAACAAGAGCTGGCTCAACGTCATCAAGAACGTCATCAAGAAGGTCAGTGTCGAATCGAACACGCGAGTCTTCGTCCTCGACAGCCTCTCCGCGCTCTACGTCCTCTCGCGCTTCGAGAACCCGCGCATCGAGCTCTTCATGATCTTCGAGTTCCTGCGCGACATGAACATCACGAGCTTCCTCATCAGCGAGATGCCGCTCGACGGCAGCAAGTTCTCCGAGTACGAGATAGAGGACTTCCTGGCCGATGCTATCATCGTCCTGAAACTGACGCCCTTCCGCCGACAGGTCGTGCGCGAGATCAGCGTCGTGAAGATGAGAACAACAGCGTGTAACAACGACATCTTCTCGCTCGAGTTCAAGAACGGCCAGTTCTACGCGCTCTACGGCGGCCAGAACCCATTGTTGTGAGCAGGATTTTTTCGTTCATCGACATCTCTACGTTTAGCGCTGCCTTGGTCGGGCTTTGGCCTTCGTGCATTGACGAATAGGAAACTCGGTACTCGGACGCTTGCGGCTTCGCACTCTGACCGCAGCGCTCGAATCAAAACATTCAGTCTGCGTCGAGCGCTGCCTTGACAGGGCTTTGAGGTTGGTGGGTGCTAATGCTCAATAGGCGATGCAGTGCCTAACCATGTGCGCTCTCTTGTCGCAGCGCAGTCATCGTATATCTGCCGCAGCGCTTGAGTTATAGGGTGGTTGATAACAACGCACTCTCGCCGCGGCGCGAGCAGTAATCGACTGATTATTAGAAGTAGTTGACTATCCGAGGGAATCCGCGGCACTATCTTGATCGGGTTGACGATTATCATCATTATTGTATCTTCTGTCGTCATAGCGTTATTTCCTATCATAACCCATAAATACCACGCGCGATAGCCTATCTGGTACACAGTGAATTGCATGAAGCGGAAATACGATCTCATCTGTTTCGATTTCGACGGCACACTCGCGGTGACCAGCGACAATCAAGTCATATGGACACAGCTCCATAGACGGTACGAGGTTCCCGACGAAGTCGAGATGATGAACCGCGAGCATTATCGCACCGGCATCATCAGCATCAGCGAATGGCTGGGTCGCGACGTCGGCGAGTGGCGTAAACGCGGCGCGCGGAAGCACGAGATAGAATCCGAGATAATCAAGCATCTGCGACTCCACGAGCACGCCGCCGAGACGCTCCACGCGCTCAAGAGGGCCGGTTGCACGCTCGTGCTCATCAGCGGAGGATTGCGCATCGCCTTCGAGACGATCTTCCCCGACCACCCGTTCGACGAGGTCTTCATCGGCAATATCGAGTTCGACCACGACGGGTTCATCTCCGGGTGGACGCACAACCCTTTCGGGGAGGACGAAGGCAAGCTCCTTGCGATGCAGCAAGTGGCGGATCGCGTCGGAGTACCGCTCGCGAGAACGGTCTTCGTCGGCGATAGCCGCAACGATATCGTCGCGATGCGGGAGGCAGGACTTGCCGTCGCGTTCAACAGCCACGACCCGGAAGTGCGCAAGACCGCGACGGTCATCATCGACAGCAAAGACTACCGCGACCTCTTGCCGTTGATACTCAAAGAGGAGTGATGTCTCTACCATTCTGTGCTTGTTGTGGCGGCGCATATATCACGCAGTCCTTTTGCGACTGCCGTCGGCTGCGGCCAATGACGGCAGTCTGGATGATGTCAAGGTCACAATAATGACCGCTATTGTCTTAGTGCCCTGTATTCTCTAATAGTCAATCTTGTTCTCGTACTTTTCGCTGCGGAGCAGTTATGCTCCCGCAGATTGTACCTCGCACGAGGACTGCGGTCGTCTCGTGCGTCGGCTTAAACTCCAAGGCAGCGAAAAAAGCCACCTGTGATGAAGCGTTAACTACGCTCTGTCTTCCCCAATCCCTGTTGTGAAGATGCTCTCTCAGAATCCCTAATTCACGATATCATCCGGTTGCGTAACCGCATCTCCTTCCGAATCATCATCTTGCTTGCGTTGCAACCCTGCGCGCATCCCTTCCATGAAGATGGCCGTCGTGCGGATGCTCTCCTGCATGCCTTTGACCGCGAGATACGCGCCGTTCTCGAGCGCATCGCTCGTTCGATCAGGGATGCACAATACGTCATCGCGTGTCGAGAATCCGGCGTATATAGCGTCGAGCATCGTCGTCACCTCGAGCTCCGATACGTGCCGTGGCCGCATCGCGGTGTGCTGTGTGAGGAACTCCTTGAGTACCGCGTCTTTCGGCCTGAGAACCCAATCCTCGAGGTGCAGCGATACCGTGTAGCGGACCGCATCGTTCGTGCGCAACATCCGAAGATACGAGTAAGCGTCTGCATCCCTCAGGCTGCCGGCGGGAAGCCGTCCATTGCAGCAATCCAGGTGCATCGGCGCGGTATCTTTCGCGTCCGGCAGTGAGCTTATGATATCGCTCACGAAGAGGATGCCGCGCGGGTGGAGATCGCGCAGGTCGTGCAAGAGAAGAGGGCTGAGCGTGAGGAGTTCGGCTGCGAGCCTGTTCCCTTCGTGCGCGTACAATACTGCGTTTTTCTCGTCAAGACCGTGCTCTTGTTCGATGCGTTTTACCTGCGTGTGCAGCTCATGCACCACCTCTTGCACTGTCGGTTCGCGCCATCGTCCGAAAAGCAGTATATCATGCTCTTTACCGTCGTGATCTCTCGCGTAGACTTGCGCATCCATGATGCAATGGTATCCTGGCAGCGTCACCATGGTTCGGTCCTGGGATGCTAGCGTAATAAACCTTGCGCGGAACGTTCTTAAACACACGATGGCCTCGGCCCGTGATGGAGAGCACCCCATGCAAGAAATACCGCCTCGTCTGCTTTGATGTTGACGGGACACTAGTACAAGATATCGGGCGCAAGAACTACTGGTTTACGTTGCACACCACAGTAGAGGGTCCGGAGCTCGGTAAGCGACGCAATGACGAGCGCTATGCGCTGTTCCGATCAGGGAAACTCAGTTACAAGGAATGGGTTGACCTTGATCTTTGCACGTTCCGTGACGGAGGGGCTACTAGGGCGGATTTCGAACGTGCGGCGCGGCTGCATGATATCATGCCTGGCGCGCGCGAGACGGTGCTGGAGCTGCATCGGCGTGGATACAAACTCGCAGTCATCTCCGGTAGTCTGAATACCCTCATCGACACGCTCTTTCCTGACCACCCGTTCGAGGATGTGTATGTGAATAATGTCTATTTCGATGAGGGAGGCAGTATCTTGCGGTGGGAAGACACCATCTATGATGAAGGGTCGAAGCACAAGGCGCTGCACGCCATCTGCGCGCGCGAAGACATACCACTCTCCGAGACGGTTTTCGTGGGTGACGGTGAGAATGACATCGACATTCTGCACGCGGCGGGATTAGGTATAGCGTTCTGCCCGAAGAGCGAGAAGGTCAGCGCCGCGGCGGATATCGTCGTCATGAATAACGACTTGCGTGAGATACTGCGCCATCTTTGACCTTGCGCAGGTGCTTCCTGCTCTCCGGGTCGATTGCCGCAATATCGTCGATTGACAATGGTGTCCACCCACGCGGCGCCTCGTAGCGGAAGTGCTCCGGCCATCCTTTCTCCCGTGAACGCTCCATGTATTGGTGGAGCGCTTCGGCGGCGTCGAACGATCTCGCTATCCTGTACCGCTCCATGTCCCGTCCGCTCTCCTCGAGCAGGACGAACTTGCCGTTGTGCTTTGCGACTCGGTATTCAAGAGGTTCGTGTGTTTCCATCCTAGAAGCTGTCACTGCCGTCTACTTGCATAAATACCTTTGTTTCTCGCGGTTGCCAGCGGCCATTCGTGTCCCGCTCGTCGCATCATCTTCCTGGTCGTATCCTGCGCACGTTCGTATTAGCGGCTCGCTCCGGACCGGCGACCGCACCCGTAACTACGTCGTTTCTTGCACAAAGTATAAAAACGAAAGAACTCATGTCCAGTAGTTACACGGCGATATGCGGGGTATGTTCCGTTCGTCGTCGTCGACAGCAATGACGAAAGCCCAAGCGGCGAAGAGCGACAAAGGTGAACTTATGGACCAGAAGACGATGATGATCAAATGTTTCCGCTGCGGCAAGCAGCATCTCCTCCTCGAGATGGTCATGGATGTGTCGGGTCGAGGCATGGTCTGCCGTCCCTGTGCTGGCCTGCCCCCGCGAGGTCAGAAACCCGCGTCGAGCACTCCTGCGCCATCATCCACCATCCGCGACCAATTCGCTCGCCCGAAGAACCCTCGTTCGAGTAGCGGCAAGTATTCATGCACGAATTGCAAGTATCGTTTCACGAGCAACAAGGCGCTCGACCAGATCATGTGTCCCTACTGCGGCAGCAAGCGCATCAGCACTCCGGAAGAATCGAGCGCGGATGCCATCTTGCGCGATTCGGGCAGGCGAGATTACGATTTCTGAGAAGAGATCTCTATCGATCGAGGCGTTCCTGTATGTGGACCGTCCACGACCGTGCCCGTATCGGCGGTCGCAGTCTTGGAGAGCTGTCGCTCTACGCGCTCGAGGATCGATCGTGTGTTCTTGAAGCGGAATCGTTTGCGCGCATCTTCGAACGAGAGCCATGAGACCTCTTCCACATCGTCGCCGGGTGTGGCGTCGAGCGTCAACGCCTTCGCGAGGAAAAGGACGACGAGCTTGCTGTTGCGCGCGCGATCATAGAATACCGCTTGCGTGCGGAATTCAGGGTCGAGGTCCACCGCGAGACCGGTCTCTTCCGCGACTTCGCGCATCGCGGTGGCGCGTTCATCCTCGCCTTTCTCCACGTGTCCTTTGGCGAATCCCCAGTTGCGCGAGTACTTCTGCTGCACGAGCAGGTACTTCCTGGCGCCGTCCCGCTCATGATAGACTATGGCGCCGCATGACTTCTCGCGTGTCGGCATGTGTCAGAGCAAGGTGCGGGGGTTTAAGAGCGTTTCCCAGAGTGCGGGCGTGGTGGAACCTATTCATGAAACTATCCTGTTGTTTTCTGCCGCGGCGAGAGTACTCCGGTCGCACGTCATGTGATTACCGAGTTATGGAGACGCGAACGTCGATGCGAAAGCTCCGACCAAGGCGGCAGAGGTGTGATTGGCGGTCTAGTTACTCCTTTTTGTCGTAGCCACGCTCGTTCGTCTGGTGACGTCTGTGTGTCTAGCTATAATCTTGTGTTGTAGTCACGCCTGATTGGCTAGTCGGTCTACTCATTCAAGTGATGTTGCGTCCAGTCGCATAGTCACGCCTAATCGTCCAGTAATGTCGTCTGCTGTAGTCATGTCTTCCACTCATTGTCAATTCACACTAGATGAGAGCGCTACACTTGAGAACGATACCGGATATGGAGCAGAAGTCTACTATTCTACCTTTGTATTCATCCTTCGCTGTGCTCGAGGTCGCCGATGCGGCCGCTTTTCACGTTCACGATGAGCGCCGGTTTCATATGCCGTCGCTCGAGAAGCGCGCACCCGACGATGATGCCTGGCGTCGTGAATTGGTAGAGCTTCTTCCCCGTCTGGTCGCCGGGGTCGCTTGTCATGATGTTCGAGTAATGGCCCGATTGGTTGACGATGTCGCTTATCCCCGGCATGTAATCGAGGACGTACGATCCTTGGCTATCGAGCACGTACACGTTGTGGTCGAAGCTCCCCACTATCACTTCAGGCTTGCCGTCACCGTCGATATCGGCGATTATCGGCGCCGCCGTTATCCAGAAATCGGTCTCGAAACTCCATATCTTATGCCCTTGGGCGTTGATGGCGTACACGTTGTTGTCGCAGCTGCCGACGACGATCTCGGGCCGCTTGTCGTTGTTGAGATCTGCTATCGCCGCAGCGCTGTATATGCTGCCGCGGGTCTTGAACGTCCATACGACCTCGCCGTGCTCGCTCACGCATACGACATCGCCTCCGAGCGTGCCGATGATCATGCGCCGTTCTTCCGGGTCGTCGAAGAACGCGGGTGCTGCCGTCACCTTGCTGCCGAGCTCGACGCGCCACAAAAGTTCTTGCGATGGCGTGATAGCGTGGAGCGTGCCGTTGTTATTGCCGAAGATGATCATGGATTTGCCGCCCGCGGCGCCAAAGAGCACGCCCGGTACGCTTTCGATGGGGGCCGTGGTATCGTACTCGAAGAGCTTCTCGCCCTTGTTGTTGAGCACGATGAGACGGCCGCTCGTCGATCCGACGAGTATCTCTTTCTTGCCGTCGGCGTTGATGTCGGAGATGAGGCAGCTTGCCTTGATGCTGCCGCCGCAATCGTACTTCCATCGCGCTTTGCCGTTCGGTTCGATGCAGTAGAGCGTCCCGTTCTCGTTGCCGACCAGGATCTCCTGTTTGCCGTCCCCGTCGATATCGGCGATGGTCGGCGGCGCGTTGATGCTGTGCACGCGCTCCTCATCGACGAAGAACGATTCGACCGCGTTGAGTTCCGCTTTCGCGCCGAACGTCCATAGTTCCTTCCCTGCTTCGTCCACACAGGTCACTTGGCCGCTTTTGGTACCGAACACTACTTGGTGCGTGCCGTTCCCGTGGAGATCCGCCACTGCCGCTGCGCAGACCACTGGTGATTTCGCATCGAACACCCAGCGTTCAATCATGCTCCCTGCATGTTTCGAGAAGAGCTTGGTCAAGCCGAACGCCATGGTCTCACTTCTTTTTTGCTGTTAGTATATTGATGTATTGTGCTTTAACTCGAGGAGGAACGCCTTGGAGCATATCCAGAAATCGTGCCGATTTATGCAGGCACGATTTCGCATGTGCACGGAACGGCGTGAGTTAGGTGCTCCGCGTTCCTCGCGTTGAAGCAAAGGACACCGCAGGCTTTAGCCCGGGAGGTTCATTTCTGCTCGCGGACCTCCGCGATGGTATAGTGCGCCTTCCGACGGCGTTGTTTATAAATATTATGACGGAAGCGGCTTTGAGAAAGACTACTCCTATGTTCTTGTTGTGGCGGCGCATATGTGACGCAGTCCAATAGCAACGCTTGAGGGCAGTTACCATCTCGAGCGTCTGACAACACGCCAAGGCCACAACAAAAGCATCTATTGTCTCAGTAATCTCTTCTTGATTGCACAGCAATTCTCGTTTCACGCGGCCGCGGAGCATCTGTGCTTCCGCAGACTTTGACTCGACCGAGGCCTCCGGCACGAGGGAGCTGGCTCCCTGTGCAAGGATTCGAGTAGTCAGTCGAATCCTTCGCACCTCGGTCTCGTGATTTACTCCAAGGCGGCCGTACATCCTCGTTCTACACATACCCTCTCCTCGATAGATTTATAATTTTCCCGTGGGAGGGGGTGGGTATGGTGGTGGAGCAAAGCGATGCAGCGAGAGCCAGCGGGGCGCTCGGCGACCGTGCCGAGGGCATGATGGGCTCTATGGAGGAGCGTGTGGCTGAGGAGCGGCGCAACACCAAGCTCCTGGCGTTCAGGGAGTTCTTCGATCGCATCGGTTATGGCGGTGCCACCCCGCAGTTCGTGAACATCCTCTTCTGGCTCGCGCACCAGGCGAACCCGTTCATCCTCTTCATCATCGGCATCCTCAACGGCATCAAGACGGTGCTCAGCGTCTTCTTCAGCGAACTCCTGCAGGAGTATAGCAAGATGCACCGCGTGCAAAAGCGCACTATCTCGCAAGCGGGGATCGTGTTCGGCTTCAGCTTCCTCTTCATGGCGTTCGGATTGCAACTGCGCAGCATCACGCTCTTCGCCGTCTCGTTTCTCATCGGCACGATAGGCATCGTCGCTTATGGCGATCTCTACCAGCGCTTCGCAAGGGATACTGTGCGTAAAGAGCGCGCGGGACCTTTCGCGCGCAGTATCGCGCACTGGGGTATCATCATCACCGGTCTCACGCTCCTCTTCTCCGGTTTCCTCCTCGATACATTCCCTGCCGGCGGGGTATTGTGGACATTCGAGCTTTTCGGCAAGGAGTTCTCGCTGCAGGTGTACGGTTACCTACTCGCGTTCGAGATCACGGCGTTCGCGTTCATCCTTTCCGGGTATGTGACGAGCCTGGTGACCGACCGCCGTGAGCAACGCACGTACAAGTTCACCTCTTTCTTCAGGGAATACACGGGATTGCTCGTTGCGCGTGTGCGCAGCGTATGGCGACAACGTTATGTGAAATTCCTCCTCGTCGCGGCGATTATCAGCGGCATCCTGCAGCTCGCCATCACCGCGTACTCAGGCATCGCCATCTATCGCATACTCGAACAGACGTACTCGCGGCCGTTCCTCCCGCTTGCTGCCATCTACACTGTGGCGATCATCGCGTCGTTCGCAGGACCTTTCTTCACCGAGCGTATCCATCGCAGTACCGGTCTCACTCCGACGCTCGTGTTCGGTACGCTCCTTCTCGCCATCCTACCGCTCGTGCTGGTCTATAATGCGCACATCGCCGCGATAACCGTCGCGCTCTGCCTGTATGTGATAGGATCGGCGATCATCGGTTTCGGCCAAGGGCTCCTCGCGAAGAATCTCATGGATGAGGATGCGCGCCATGCGTACTTCCAGGCGCAATCACTCCTCGTCGCCGTACCCTATATCATCCTCATCCCCATCCTCGCGTGGTGCGCGAACGCGTTCCCGCTCAGGATGCTCTTCATCGCGACCGCGATAGGACTCATCTGCGTGGTGACGCCCATCTACTTCCTCCTCGTCATCGTGAGCGAGAAATCGAGATTATAATTCGAGATTATGATTGATTACGCGATTCATTACACAATTGATTACATCGCTTGACGTTAGTCGAGGCATGATTGCATGGCAAAGACGCTCTGGGACACAATACGGCTCCTTTTTCCGCTCGGACACGAGAAGCGCATAGCGCTAGGCTCGGCGCAGAAATACCTCGCAGCGGACGATGCCAAGCTCTTGCGTTACTACCTCAAGCTCGACCGCACGTTCGTCCAGATGCAGCGCTTCAACACGACACCGGAGCTCTTCGAGGACAAGGAATGGCCGCTCTTCAAATCGCACATCAAGGACGAGGAACTGAAAGGATTCCTCGAGCGCATCGATGCAGAGATCGCCGCGAAAGCGAAAGAGGAGGCTTTCATCGCGTTCGCGCCGCACGCGCTCGAGCGCATACCGCCGCTCCTTGCGCGCAACATCATAGGCATGGACCCTGTCAAGACCGCGGCGGCCGTGCAGCTCTTCGCGAAGGAACCGCTCCATCTCCTGCTCCTCGGCGATCCGGGTACCGGGAAGACCGATATCCTGCGTAGCCAACACCGTCTCGCACCAAAGGGGAGTTTCGGCCTCGGTAGCGGCACGAGCGGCGCCGGATTGTCGGCGCTCGCCAAAGGCGACACGCTCATACTCGGTCTCCTTCCTCTCGCCGATGAGGGGATAGCCTGCATCGACGAGCTCAATCTCATGAAGCCGAAAGATTCCGCCGCGCTCTACAATGCGATGGAGAAAGGGTTCGTCACCTACGACAAGGGCGGCAAGCACGAGCAGGTTCCCGCGCGTGTCCGCGTGTCCGCCACCGCCAATCCCGTCGGCGATACATTCATCGGGCAATCCGCCGAGATACTGCGCAAGCAGGTACCGTTCGACGACGCGCTCCTTTCGCGGTTCCATCTCCTATTCATCATCAGGAAGCCGAACGATGAGGAGTTCGAGCAGATAACGAGGCATATCGTCAAGCATGACTCCACGAAAGAGGCGGTCAAGTATCCGAGTGCCGCCGATATCGCGTTCCTCAAGGAGTACATCGGGTACGCCGATGGCATCGATGTGACGCTCGATCCTTCGCTCGAGGGGCGTATCGTCGCGTTCATCAAAGGGCTCAAGGCAGACGAGCGGAAGTTCATCACCGAGGTAGGTCCGCGCACGGTCGTCGGACTCATACGCCTCGTGAAGGCGATAGCCCGTGCGGAACTCGCGCAGTCCGTGGACAAGAACCACTTGGACGTCGGTTGCGGCATCCTGCGTGAATCGCTCTACGTGCGGAAACCGGAATCGTCCGAACAACCATCTCGGCAAGGCGACGCTCCTCGTCAAGAAGACGGTGCGAAGCGGGCACCGGTCAGGCGGCCGATAAAAGGTCCGACACGCGATCTCGACAATGATGATCGGAAGCGATCTCCCCATGATCACTCCGATGCTCCATCCGCGTCCGCTGACGGGCAAGGATCCGGTGGCGCATGAATCCGGTGTATCTGCTCATCGCATTCATCGTCATGCTCATAGGACTCGGTGCGCTTTTTCCCACGAACTCGCTCACAGGAAACGTCGTGCAAGACGATGTGTGCGGGGACATAGGGTGCTTGCAGCTGTGCGATCAAGATATTCCCGACGGTCTGGCTGCGCAGGACGAAGTGCGTGATGCTCAACCCGCCAATGATGGCACTCTCGGCGATACCATCCGTCCGGTGCAGGGCTCTTCGTGTGAACGCGGCACCGTCTGTTGCCCTACGCATTGGTCGAGCGGTGTATGCGATATCGCCTCTAACTGCGAAGCGATACGCCAGTATTCCCTCTATCAGACCGTCGAGACGTACCAGGACAGTGTACGGGAGCGTCCCGCGTCCATACTGCCCGATTTCCGGCGGTTCTTCCTGCCGTTGGGAGCGATAATCATGCTCATAGTCGTCGTGGTGTATATGTATCGGAGGCCGGTGCAAGAGTGACGCTGTACGAGAGATGTGTGGGCCGCAATTGTTGTCCGCCCATCAATTTGTCCACCATCAATTATTGTCCATCCATCAGTTTGTCCATCCATCAATCATTATCCGTCCCCAATATCCATTCGTATTTTTCCATCACTGTTTTCCATCAGAGAGGTGACTGAGATCGCAACGCTCCTGCTTCATGCAAGTGACTGTACGCTACGGTTCCAAGCGCGCAATGGCACTCGCATCATCGGGCACGGGCATGTCTCGCGTATCGGGAAAAAGGGGGCTTTCTTCGAGGTCACAACCGATGATGAACCGTACACTGAGTCGGTATCGCACGATGATCACCGGCAGGCGCTCCTCGCCATCATCGAGTTCCTGCACCGGAACAGGCACGTGCGCGCCCTCCTCGATATCCACGCGGTCGTGCATCGCTTCCCGAACGGCGGCGGCATCTATCCGCGGGCGGCGACGCTCGTCGTCGATGATGTATCGAGGTTGCACGCCATAGCGTCATCATCCGGCGCGGCTTCTGCCATGCATGCGGCCGTCGCATCGCTCGATGCCGCGCTGCGTCTCCTGCCGAGCGCGTCCCATATCGCTGTGTTCGACGACAATGTCGTCGGGGATTCCGCGATCGCGGCGGGAGCCGTGGCTATGGCGCCTAACGCATCGCTCCTCGCGCGCGGATCGTCAGCGGAGAACGTTGGTATCATCCATGATGCGGCTTTGCGTTTGGCGAAAGAACAGCTCTCGCACGGAACGCACCCTCGGCCGCCGCAGGCCAGACTCTTCAAGCGTCCATCTTCTCATCTGTCCTCTCATCGTCCGTCTTCCCATCGTCCATCCTCCAATCACCTACGCGCGGTCTCTGTCCACATAGGAGCGCATACGAGCGTCGCCGGCATGATGGATGGCGTCATCGTCTCGACGAGCGAAGAGCTGTTCGGCGGTCTTCCCGGGTTGCATGCCGCCGGAGCTCTCCATCCAGGTGTGCCGCTCGCGTTCGTTGAGCGTCTCCATCGCGATCCCCGCGTCATCGGACGATATCTTGCATTGCGCAGCGGCATCGGAGCGATGGCCGGAGGGAAACAGTCGTACCGCGAGGTCATGGATGGTGCCATCGCGCATGACCGTTCGTGCTTGCGGGCGCTCTCCTTTCTCTCGAGAAGGGTAGCGGCTGCCATCGCCAGCACAGTCCCCGATNNCGGCGTCTCGGGTATCTGGGTGTGGTGCTTGATGAGCGCGGACTACGGCGTATGGCGGGGTTGCATAGCGCTCGTGATTCGCGTGTGACGGTGATGACTGTGGGTGTGGATGAGTGGAGCGCTATGCACGATGCAGCTCTTAACACGTGCAACAAAGCTTAAATACCGTCATCAGCTCACCCGTGCTGTGTGGGGTGAAGCAATTTGGATCTATCCGCTGTGATATTCGGCAATACAATAGAGCAGTACATCATATTTCTCTTGGTTCTGGTAGTGGGCTTAGGTATCGGTAAAGCAATATCCTGGACAGTGCAGAACGTCATCAAGAGGCTCGCCGCGAAG
>DUGD01000016.1 GCA_013331575.1 Candidatus Woesearchaeota archaeon | reverse complement strand
CGCGGGGTACTTGTCCGCCGTTGCCTTCGAATATCTGCGTGAGCATGGTAGGATCGAACCCTTGCGGCATCTCGATGCCCTCTTGCGGTTCCGGCAATTCGAACGCGGGTTTTTGGGCGCTCGCGCATGCGATCCTCGCATCGAGTATCTGGGCCTTCGCCTCGCTTGGATCGGTCGTTATGATCGGTATGCGGGCCTCGCCCATCATGCCGTTTTCGAAACGCTCGTAGATAGTGATATTCAGGTCTTCGCGGACGCTCGCGAGTTCGTCCTCTGATTCGCCGTTCTTCTGCGCGTACAGGTTCGCACCCCTTGTATGCGTGAAGTTGATTATCCAGTCGCTTATCTGCTCCTTCTTCACGAGCTCGCGCAGGATCAGCAGTACCATCTTGACATGGTCGCTGTCGGCGCCATGCACGATCGGGTATTTGATGACTTTCTTCTCCACAACGGGAATTGTCTCCTGCTGTTGCATCTGCTGGACGTAATCGATATCGGTCTGTCTGCGCGTGCGTGTTTGCTTCGTGTTCTTCTGTCCTTTCGCGGCAGGTCTTTTATGGGTCATCACGTTCTGTGTCTTCGAACGTGATCCCTTCGCATTGACTGATCTCTTTTGACTGGAGGATTTTTTCTGAGTTTTTGGCTGTGTCTTCGGAACGCTCTGTTTCTTGGTGCCGGCGTTCATAGGAGTCTTCTTAGACGATTTTTTCTGAGTGGGTTTCTTCTTCTGGTGGCTCTGCGCTTTTGTAGCAATCCTTTTGCCAGCTTTCGTTTTCATATGAGAGCTCTTCGCTGAGGTTTTCTTAGGTGGTACTCGTTTCTGCGCCTTTGCCGCTGTCCGCTTTACCGATTTTGCCGGTTTGCCGCGCAGCATCTTCTTGACATCGCCTAGCAGACTCATGTGAGATCAAGCTCCGTTATCGTGATGTGCGGTCCGCCGCTTGAGACCCGCACCCACTCTTTATGGCCTTTCCCGCAGAATCCTGCGTCTTTGGTTATCGAAAAGTCCTTCCCGATGGCGTTGATATTGGCGAGGATGGTGGGGAGGTATCCGCTGATGCTCGCCTCGTAGAAATACTCCCCGGTCAGTTTTCCGTTCTTGATGCGCTCGCAGAGCACGCCTGCTATCTGCACGCCCCATCCTTTCGGGTCTTCCATGCCTGATCCGCCGTGGTGCAGGTACATGCCGTTCTTCACTTTCTTCACCATCGCCTTCGGATCCTCCTTGCCCGGCAGGAAGAACGTGTTCGTCATGCGGGCGTAGATTTTATGATCGAACGATTCGGCGCGTCCATTGCAGCTGCGAGTGAAGTTGCGCTGCCATGCCGAGAGGGATTCAGTTATGGGTTCGGTCACGATGCCGCTCTTGACGAGGAATACCCTGCGCGGCATCATCCCTTCATCGTCGAAGAAGACCGATCCGTGCGCGCCGGACAATCCTGGGTCGTCGCAGATATTGACGCTTGCCGCGGCGATGCGTTTGCCGAGGTACTCTTCGGCTTTCGCTCGTCCTTTCGCGATGGTGTCCGATTCCATGCCGTGGCCGAACGATTCGTGCGCGAGGAGGCCTGCGACGTTGGGCGATAGCACCGCGGTGTATTTGCCCGGACTGATCCTTTTTGCATCGCGGATTTTCAGCACGCGCGACCAGAGCGCGGTGAGATCCTCGGCAGGGATATCCTTGACATCGAAGCCATTGCTGAACGTGGAGTAGTAATCGTAACGCGTCTGGCNNGTCTTGACGAATGGCATGATATTGACGGTGCAGCCGGTCCACCTGCTCGTGAGCTTGCGATGGCGGCTGATGTACACGCGGCGTTCCTCCTCTTCGCGATAGCTCACGCGGCAGTTGATGATGTGGTTGCTTGCGGCGATCGCCTGTTCATGTATGCGCGTGATGAATGCCGCTTTGTCCGCGGTCGTTACGGTCTTTGGATCGATGGCTGGCGCGGTGGAGAACTCCCGTTCAATCTGCTCTTTGTCGAGTTTCGGGATGATCGGTCGCGTAGCTGGCGGTATCGGCGTCTTATTCTTGAGTTTCGCCGCGAGCGCTTGCACTTCGGTATGGAGGAGTTGCGGTTGCCATCCTTGCACGCAGACCTCGTGGTATTGGTGGCCGTCGAACGCGCGGATCTTCACTCCCGCGGTCGCATCGGTATGCATCTCAACGCCGGTCTTATCCTTGCTGATCCCGCGCGAGGCGTTCTCGATGTAGCAGGCATCCGCGTACGGAGCGACCTGTTCGAGTGTAGCCACCAGCCTAGCAAGTAGTGCCTTCATCTCTTTCGGTTCTACCAATGCTCACTCCCCCAAAGTATCTTAGCCCTCCATCGCAGACCTATTATTTATACTTGGTGGTACTTATCATAGATTGCATGAATGGCTATATGTGGCGTTATCGCGCGTATAGGCGGTTCTGCAGGGGGTGCTTTTATATCCCGATTTTTGCAAGGTCATTTATATTTTTCTATATAGTAACTATTTGCGTGGCAATTATATATGCTTCAGACATACCGTGCAATAACCGTACCATGGTATGCTGTTTCGTTTTCGCTATCTGCACTACGATTCTACGTTGTAGCAATGGTTATTCTATGGTCCGTTGTATGGTCGGTTGTAGTATACGTCACAGTATGCTTATGATTGTGGCCTTGGCGCGTATCCAGACTGCCGTCATGGCCACAGCCGACGGCAGTCGCGAAGTCNNCGACGGCAGTCGTACTTGGACTGCTGTCATACATGCGCCGCCACAACAAACAAGAGGATCGCACGCAAGGAACGATGTGTTTCCTAACGACACAGTCATATGATACCTTAATAAACCCGAATCGTCAACCCCGCCGCATGGGTGGCGAAGAGAGCAGCGCATTGCGCTCAACACGCGTGGTGAGCCTGGTGGCGGAAGGATTCTTCCGGAAGAAGATAGAGGATGCACTACGCAACGTCGGGTGCCGAGACACCATAGAACACCGCTTCTGCGATTCACTCACCGACACCCGCGCCGCAAGACCCACGATGGTCCTCCTAGACCTCGAGCACCCGCACGCGCTCACCACACTACGTGAATTCGGTGTGAATGTGGTCGCGTTCGGGCCGTACATGAACGACGAGCTGCGCGCCATCGCGAACACATTCGGCGCGACCGTCTACTGCAGGACCGAATTCTTCGAGCAATTGCAGCAACGGCTGCGACCGTACGCTCCATGAACTGCCGCGAAGCACCGCGACGATCGGCACGCGGTGACATCATGATATCGACACCAATACGACGATTGTCACGCGCGCAAAAGATGATACTCTCGTGGTACTCAATAAACGGCCGTCAAGGACTGCCTTGGCGCACCACGAGAGACCCCTACCGAGTGCTCGTCTCCGAACTCATGCTCCAACAGACGCAGGTGTCCCGCGTCATACCGAAATATGCAGCGTTCATCGCCGATTTCCCGACGATACAATCGCTCGCCGACGCAGAGAGAACCGCCGTGCTGCGTCGCTGGCAAGGACTTGGCTACAACAATCGCGCAGTACGATTGCACGCGCTCGCGAAACTGGTGCGCGACGAGTATGGCGGCAGGATCCCACGCGACTACGAAGGATTGCGCAAGCTCCCCGGCATCGGTCCGTACACCGCAGGCGCGATCATGGGTTTCGCGTATGACTCGCCCGCGCCCTGTGTGGATGTGAACATACAACGAGTCATTGCCCGCATAGGATGGGATGCGAAGCGCGGCGTATCGCATGACGAGATAGCCGAAGCCGCACTGCGACTCGTGACTGCGAGCCGATCACCGCACGAATGGCATAGCGCGCTCATGGATTTCGGCAGCACAGTGTGCACCGCGAAGAATCCTGGTTGCGCATCGTGCGGATTGCGCGGTATATGCGCGAGCAAGGGTGCACGGGGCGATGAGAACGACGCGTCGGCGCCGCAATCGAGATTCTCTGGTAGCGTGCGATGGCACCGGGGACAAGTGCTCAGGGCGCTCCTGCAAGGGCCGAAAACCGTGCAAGAACTGCAAAGCATAAAAAGCGCAGACAAGGAGTTGCTGCAGGAAGCGATCGCTGCGATGGAACGCGAGCGGCTTATCAAACTGCGAGGGATGCGCGTCATACTCCGGAACGATGGATGAACACCGTCGATAGACGCATCGCACCCCTCACACGTCAACGACTATAACATCAGTTGGTACCTACCATGGCACAACCGATCATACCAAGAGGATTGCCGCTCGAGAAGCAACCGCGCGCCATCCGTATGAGGGCCGCCGCCAAACCCACCCCATCACAATCTTCGTCGGGAAAATCATCCCCGCAGTCTCCTACAATGATGCCGCGCGCACAACAGCGCATACGGCGCAAACGCAACGCTCCCGGGCCTGACAACAAGTCGTCTAACGCTTCTGAATCGCCATCGCCCGCCCAGTCTCCGAGCGAAGCCCCTCTATCCTCTAACTTCCGGGATAGGAGCAAGACTCTCAGCATCCTGGAAGGCAGCCTCAACAGCATCACTATCGGCCTCACAAGCAACTTCGTGAGCGCATTCGCGGTCGCTTTGGGAGTGAGCAACTTCGTGATAGGGATGATCGCCACACTGCCGAGCCTCATTGGAGCGGTCGTACAACTTCTTGTCACCATCTTCCGCAAGATGTTCGCCACGCGCAAGAAGCACATCGTCTTCTTCGCGGTGCTCCAAGCGCTCATGTGGCTCCCGCTCCTGTACGCGCCCGCACTGCATAATCCGGGGCCGTGGCTGGTCCTCTTCATCACGCTCAACACCGTATTCGGCATGCTCATCGGGCCGGTATGGAACAGTTGGATGGGCGACATCATCGAAGAGGATGAGCGAGGAAAATTCTTCGGCCGACGCAACATGTTCACCGGCCTGACAGCGTTCATCTCGACCATTTTCGCAGGATGGATACTCACCACGCTGAAAGTATCCCATCCTTTAGGGGCGTTCGGCATCCTCTTCGCGCTCGCATGCGTCTTCCGCCTCATGAGCGCGTACTATCTCAGCAAGATGGATGATCCGCCCGAGGGAGGACTCGATGATGCCGCGCCGAATCCGGTCGATTTCATCATGCACGCCGACAGGACCCAACTCGGGCGATTCACCATCTTCCTCATGTTCTTCAACATCGCGGTCTATATCGCAGCGCCGTTCTTCGCGGTGTACCAGCTCTCTATCTTAGGGTTCGATTATTTCACGTTCACACTGCTCGCTTGCGCGAGCGCTATCAGCTCGTTCGTGATGATGCTCGTCTGGGGTCATTATGTTGACAAACTGGGAAGCCGCAATGTCCTCGTCGCCTGCGGATTCCTCATTCCTTTCGTGCCGCTATTTTGGGGTTTCACGGATTCAGTGTTGCTTCTCCTCATGGTAGAGGTGTTCAGCGGTGTCGTGTGGGCAGGATTCAACCTGAGCGTGAGCACATACCTTTTCGATGCCACGGAGCGGAAGAACCGCACGCGCGAACTCGCGGAGTACACGCTCATGATACAGCTTGCGGTGTTCGTGGGCGCTATGCTCGGCAGCGCGCTCCTCGGGATGTTCGACAAGACGAACCCCGCCGGCTTCAAGGTCGTGTTCTTCATTAGCGCCGCGCTGCGTATGCTCGCCATAGCGTTCTTCTACAAGAGCCTCAAGGAGCTGCGCATCATAGAAGTGCCTGTGAAAGACCGTCTCTTCAAGCGTTTCGTCTCCATACGCCCGCACCACGGCATCGTCTATGAACCGTCAGTGGAGAATCGGAGACTTGCGGGTGCCACCGTTATGAAATCATCGAAAGATATCTCCCGGGAGATGCGTGAAGAGCTCAATACGAAGAAACCGTCCAAGATGAAACAGCTGGAGATGCAAGAGGACGCAGAGGACACGAAGGAATATCTCAAACGGCTCAAACGATGAGTTGATGCAATCATGGATATTTCTTTTCTTTAAGCTGTACGGACTGCCTTGGAGCAAACCCGCGCCGCGAGTATTTTTCCATTAGGAAAAATCTTGCGAGCGGCGAGACAGACCTGCGAAGCGCAGCAGATGCTCCGCAGTCCTCGAGTTGTAGGTATAGAATGCCTGACTCGGATTATGGGTCTCAATCACTCATCACTGCATATTCTCGCTTTTCGGCACGGATTGCTGTATTCCGCTCAACATTCGGGAGAACCCTTCCTTGTGGAAGTCTAGATATTTCTGCTTCGTCGTGTACGCCTGCGCGATTGCCATGTACTCCTCTTTCGCGCGGGCGATCTCGATCGCCGTGGGTTTGGCGTCGCCGTGTCCTGTGAGCTCCCTGAAGACCCACGGGTTCGCTATCGCTGCGCGCGCGATCATGATGCCGTCGCAACCAGTCTGGGAGGTCATGCGCTCGGCATCTATTGCGCTGAACACATTGCCGTTGCCGATGATAGGGATGGTGCGCGGTTGCCGTATCGCGAGGTCCTTCACCTCCTTTATCGCGTTCCACGAAACGGGATCGCTGCTTTTCTGCTTCGCGTTCCTGGCGTGAACAATAAAATAGTCGAGGTGCTTGCACGCCGGCTCCACGAGTCGAAGGTAGATTTTATGGTCCTGCTCTTGCTGGTTGAGCCCGAGACGTATCTTCGCGCCTATCGCGCCGATGGGGAGCGTCGTCGTCTTCCGCCAATGGGCGAGCTTGTCGAACATGATATTCATCTTGTTCACGCGCTTGAGAAGCGCCGGTCCCGCGCCGGTACGGATGATGTCAGGGCTCGGGCAGCCGAAGTTCAAATCGACCGCGACGATATTCTTGAAGTGCGGGTGCGTCGAGTTTGCGAGCTGGTCGAGGTTGTAGAGCGCCACGGCGAGCTCGCGTTCGTTCACCGCGAAGAGCTGTATCCCCGTTGGAGTGCCTGAGTCGAATGTGTCGATGAGGTCGAGCGTCGCCTTGTTGCGACGCACGATGCCGCTCGCGCGGACCATCTCGGTCCACGTGATGCCTGCGCCGTTCTGGAAGCATAGCCTGCGGAACCCCACGTCGGAGACACCCTCCATCGGAGCGAGGAGATATTTGCTCTGGAGTGTTAAGGTGCCGATGGTGAATGGCGTGCTCATGATGTCCTGGTGTGCCGCAGGGCTTTAAAACAACCGCTGGTTTGGGTAGCTCGATACTTCGCGCGGGCATATATCGCAATCGAGGTGTAGTCTTCATTCATTTACTTTCTTTCCAAGCAAGACGATTGTCTCGAGATGCCCAGTGTCAGGGAACATATCCACTCCGACGATGTCCTTCACGACGTATTTTTCGCTCAACACGATGAGATCGGCCGCGAGGGTCGGCGGGTCGCATGAGACATAGATGATGTTGGGGACCCCTGACGCGAGCATGCCTTGGAGCACGGGCGGCGTGCAGCCGGTGCGCGGCGGATCGATGATGATGTGCGTCGCCGCCGGATGGTCGTCGTCGTATTTCCCGCTTCGCACCCTCGCCGTGTGCTGATGCAGGTATTCCTCGACGCTCATCGAGAAGAAACGCGCGTTCACGATGTTGTTTGTGACCGCGTTCACACGTGCGAAATCGATAGCGCGAGCGTTGCCCTCCACACCAACGACCTGCTTGGCGTGCAGCGCGAGCGGTAGCGAGAAATTCCCTATGCCGCAATAGAGATCGATGATAGCGTTGGGGACTGTCTCATCGGATGTCGCGAGGATCATGTCGATGGCGCGCTCGACGAGGACGCTGTTCGTTCCGGTGTTCGCCTGGATGAAGACCTCGGGCGAGAACGCTATGCGAAGCTCACCTAAGCGATATGATAGGTGCTCTTGCACTTGGCCTTCGGTGTGGTACTCGCCGTGCTCCTCTTCGAAGAACAGGTTGCCGAGGAGATGGCGGTTGCGGCCGTACAACCGATCGAAATACGTCCGTATCACAGGTCNNGCAACGAGCACACCGAGCTTGCCGCTCTCTCCCGCGACAGCGAGCAATTCGACCGTGACCGGCGGCAATTCGTCTTCCGGCGGCGAGTTGTTGATGAGCGTGATGAACGCGAGGATCTCCGGCGCGACGATAAAGCATTCCCGTACAGCGATGACATCGTGCGAATGATACCTCCTGAATCCAGCGATGATTCTTTTGCCGTCGAAACGCACCGCTATCTTCGACCGCTTCCTGTAGTGGTGCTGGGTCGGTGACGCGATGACTTTGACGGGGTGCGGCAGCGCGATACCGCGACGGTCGAGGAGGAATTGGAGCATCTGTTCTTTCTGCCGCACTTGCTCGTCGTACGCGACATGTTCGAGATTACAACCGCCGCATACAGTGAAATGGGGGCATGATGGTTGCACGCGGTGCTGCGATGGCGTGATGATGGACCGCAACGTGCCGTAGGCGTATTTTCCTTTGGTGCGCCCGATCGTTGCTTCGACATGATCGCCGGGCGCGGTGAACGGCACGAATATCGGTCGGCGTAGGACTCGGTCGCCTGCGGGCATCTCTATCGTGCCGACGCCAACGCCATCCTGCGCGAGGCTGCGTATCTCGCCGCGCCAAGTCCGCTCCGGAGCGCTATCTGCCGGTGCAGTTGCCGAGGTAGATGGTACGTCTGGCATCTTCGTATCGGGTATTGCAGTAGCGGGATTATCAGAATCATCGGCAGCATTGGGCTGGCGCATACCGATATCCTTGCATGCGGTGCTATAAAAGCATGCCGGCCCAGCTCTTGTTCGCAACTAACCTTTACGCTTCGCTTCTTCGCATGTTGCAGACCGTCTGGACGCCTATTTTTAAGAAAGCTATTTAAAAAGGGACATCGGTACTCATTTTTATGGCTGAGGGGTGGGGGTCACGGCCGAATCGGCGGAAGCCGATGTTACGGTTGACCAAATCGGAGTATCGCAACGGCGACACCGTGCCGGTGAGCGCTATCTATGAGTGCTCTGATTGCTGGAATATCACCGCGTTCAAGCACGGCGAACGTTTCCTGCCTTGCGAGGAGTGCGAACGGCCCGATGAGGACCAGCACTGGTTCCGCACCAACCAATTCTTGCATTTCGTGACGAAGAACCTGAACTCGGAGTTCGAGAACATCGAATCGTTCAGTCTCCACATGGCCGATATCATCGCCGAGTTCGCAGGCAATGTATGGTTCGTATTGTTCCATGTTATATGGTTCTCGCTGTGGATACACATCAACAACGGCAACCCGACATTCGGCATCGACCCGTTCGACCCGTACCCGTTCGGCCTGCTCACCATGGTCGTGAGTCTCGAAGCCATCTTCCTCTCCATGTTCATCTTGATCAGCCAGAACCGATCCAGCCACAAAAGCGAGCTGCGCGCGGAACTGGATTACCAAGTCAACCTCAAGACGGAGAAAGACGTCTCGGAAGTCCTGTCCATCCTGCGTGAGATCCGTGAGGAGACGAAGGCCATCGAGAAAGACACGACGGAGATACTCGAAGAGGCGCATCTCGAACCGACAAAGAAACGGCGCAGGAGCAAGAAACGCAAGAAGCGCGAAGAACGCGCCGCGGAGATAATAGAGGACGCCGGCATCGACACCATCTCGCACGGAGAGAACTAACCTTTCTCAAGTGCGGCAGTAGATATGGTCGTAGCCATTCTAGCGCGTACCGTCGTCACCGCATGTATCGTCATCGTATTCATCGTCACAGTATCCTGGATCGCTGCCTTGGCGCAATTCCGAGGGGCGAGTACCGAGGATTCGCGAATCCTGGTACGAGGAAAGCAAGCTTTCCTTTGTATTTTTTCAAGAGAAAAAATCTTGCGAGCTCCGAGACAGTTCGAGAGTAGGTGCGCCGCAGCGGAGTAGTTGTGGTGTACTGACGATTATTGCTCCGTCAGGGCGCACCTCGGTAGAAACCCATTAATACCTCACCCCCTTCCGGAGCAGCATGCTAGGCCTCAAAGTATCCATCACGAACGCGCAAGCGACGAAACAGTACTTGATGGACCACGATCTCCTCGATAAACGGTATCGTCTCGTGCGCAGCGCAGAGAGCATCATCTTCCCTGTGACGCGGGAGTTCACGCCGCCCTTCGAGTTCGAAGCCGATTTCCTCCAAGCGGAAGGGGCTGAGCGCGAACCGACGATGTGCCTGCGTGACGCGCTCAAGAACGACCTCACGATCGACGAGCAAGACGAACTGCGCGCAGCGTACGATATCGTCGGGTCGATCGCGATCATAGAGATCCCCGAACCCCTCGTGCCCAAAGAGGGTGTCATCGCCGAGCGGCTCATGGGAATCAACAAGAGCGTCAAGACAGTGCTCAAGAAAGTGGGCGGCCATGAGGGCGTCTACCGCACGCAACGCATGGCGTGCATCGGCGGCGAAGACACCCGTGAGACGATTGTGATTGAGAACGGCGCCAAGCTGAAAGTGAACGTCGAGACAGCATACTACAGTGTTCGCATGGCGACAGAACGCAAACGCATATGGCTCCAAGTGAAGCCGGGCGAGCGAGTGCTCTGCCTCTTCTCCGGCGTCGGGCCGTACCCCGTCACGTTCAGCATGCACACGGAAGCCGCCGAACTCGTCGGCATCGAGATAAACCCCGCGGCGCACCAGCTCGCGCTCGAGAACATCGCGAAGAACCGCTGCACGAACGTGCGCCTCCTCTGCGGGGACGCGCACGAGATCATCCCGAAGCTCGTGGCGTCGGGAGAACAGTTCGACCGCATCACCATGCCGCTCCCGCACACCGCGCACGAATTCCTCGACGATGTCGTCTCTATATCGAGACCCGGGACCACGATACATTTCTACACGTTCCTCGAAGAGGACGCATTCAATAAGTCGATCGTTGTCGTGCGCGAAGCCATAGAACGCGCAGGGCACTCACTCGCGAAATACGATGTCGTGCGCGTAGGACAGCCATCGCCGCGCATGTGGCGTATCTGCGTTGACGCGACGCTGGGATGAGCATCGCACGCCAGTAAACAATAATTCTGTCGCTGCCTTGGCGCACATAATAGATGCGAGCATTTCGAGGCTAGAGGCCGAGAAATCTGGCGAGCATCTGATTCTATGTCGCGCTGGAAGCGCGATGTGTCCGCCGCAGCGAAGTAGAACGAAACGGACGAGCGGAAGTAGTTGACGATGAATAATGAATTGCAGCGAAAAACTAAACACCTGAGAATAAAACAGAAAGCGCGCTCGGCAGTTACATCCGAAGGTCATCGCCGTGAGGCTACCAGGGTGTTCACTTCGTCATCGCGCGCGGTTGACGAAAGGAGCATCGCTATTTAACAGTTGTTGTCCACTGATCCCGCAATCTCACGAACTGGCCTGGATCGCAGAGGGTGCGTTCGATCACGTCACCAATGGTATCGGTAAGTGCGTAGCTGAATGTTGCGCTGTAATCGCCGCCGTGCTCATGGTCTATCTCATGCAGGTACGTCGCGAGCGCCTTGTTGTATGGTTCACCCATCACTTCGCGGGACATCCAGACGAATTCGTTCGTGTGCTGTCCCTTGATGATGCTCTTCTCATCTTTCATGTCGAAGAGTCGTACGGGTACTTGTTTCTTGCCGAGCAATGTCGCGCTGCTATAGAGGACGGCAAGTCTCGCTTGTTCTTGCTCGCTCGGCTGTACTATGAAGTGGTTGCCCATCTGCTTGTACGCGTCGCTGACGCTTCGCATGCCGAGTTTTTCAAAGAATGGCGGACATATGGAGTATCCGCCTGCGATGAGTGACGTCTTGATGTTCTCCGGAAAGAAATATTCGTCGGCGAGATACTCGTCAGCGAACGTCATGTTGACGTGGTGGGTGTATCCAAGATGATTCGCTGCTTCACTAAGCGTCGAGTATAGCGTCTCTCCCATTTTTACTGTCGTCCATGCTTCTTTTGTGCCAAGGATAACGTTGACTAGTTGGCTCTTGGTCGCGTTTTTTATGATGTGCGAAATGACGTTAAGCAATTCACTACTTGTTATGATCCCCCGATCACGATCCTTCGCCAAGAGATTGTTGCCGCGAGTCCATACGTTGAGCGCTTTCACCGTGTTCCATTTCTGTTCGTCCACATGACGGCGTTGTCCAGCATAGTAGAAATTCCCGTATTGCGGTTTTCCGTCAGACGACGGCAGGAATCGGAATCCTCCCACGCCTTTGATGTCGAGGGTCGGTTTTTGGAAATCAGGATGATCGCTGCGGAAGAAGAGATCTTGCGCATCCAAGAACACCCCTGCGCTCTTCTCGTTCGGCGCGATGAAATGGATGAAATTTCCCGGGGTGTACTCCGCCGGCGCGATGTCGGCATAGAGTCCTCTGCTGCTACTCACGTACTCTCCGCGAGGCAGATCTCGTAGAGCGAAATCGAGTATCCAGTTGCGCGATCCGAATCTCACTTGCGAGAATTTATGGTCGCGCAGGAGCGAGAGTGCCAGTATTTTCGCGCCTTCACCAAATCCGCCAGCGGCCTGTGTGCTGTCTGTTTTGCTGGTGCCGCCTAGATGCAGGAGGTATCGATGATCGTACTCTGCCGGGTGCCTTATGATGATGCTATGTCTTCCTCTCGGTTCTGGCCGCACGATGACATTGACGTCATCGAGCGTACCGTTGTTCGCATCGAAGAAATTCTGCCATGTATCGCGAGCGGCCTTCTCCAAATCCCACGTGACTGCATAGCTCTCCAATATCTTCAAGTACTGCTGTTCGGCGTCCACTCTGGGGCGGGTGACTGCCGCGATGCTCTCCAGCGCTCTCGTGAAGAGATTAGTATGTCTCATGCCTGAGCGGACCGACGAGGCATTTAAATATTTTATCTAATTAACCACTTAGAAGTAGTTTATGTTACGACACGCCGAATGCGTCGGAGAACTCCTTGAACTGACGGTACTTGGCGAGATACTCATGTCCCTTATCGGTGAGCGCGTACGTCCTTTTGCCTCCTTTCTCCGTCTCAACAAGCAGATCGCTCTTCTGCAGCTCATCGACGTAGCGCTTGAGCGCGTCGTGCGAGAGGTTCGCCTTGTAGAGAAGATGCGTGGGTTTGATCTTGCCGCCGGCGCGCTGCACGACCTGCAGGATATCCGCGATAACTTCGACGCGTTCGCGCTTCTTCATATGGTCCCTCATCGCCTCACCAAGCTCGCGAGGATGAGCAGGTAGCCTATGAGGGTTGTGACTCCGGCCGCAACGTAGAATATCGGTCCGAGGAACAGTGCGAGTAGCAAGCACTCTCCGAGGAAAACACCGCCGAAACCGAGCATGACGAGTAGCGATGACCGTTTCCGCTTCCTGCGGTAATTCTCGGCTAGCTGCACTAGTATGAATAGGAGGAATATCGTCGTCACGGCATAGATGGTCGCACGCGTGCGGTAGCTGTGCAGGATAACGAATCCGACGAGTATCAACACCAGTAATTTGACCTTCTTCTCCGTTATCTGGAGGTAGAGGAACAGGAGCATGGTAAGTCCGATGAGAAAGAGCGCTGCATGCATGAGCGATCCTATGTAGGTGAGGTTTGCTATCGCGATGATATCTCGCCACGTGTACACCAGATCGGTGAGGCGTCGTATCTCGAGCATGATGAGCAGGTTCGTGAGCGCGAGGAGGAGATAGCTCGAACAGATGAAGAAGAATCCGAGCGCGAACTGACGATGTCTTTCGTCCTTGAAGAACCGATATGCACGAAAACCCATCCATGAGACTATGCCCGTAACGAGGAAGAAGATAAGATCGAAGATGACGTCCGCTTCAAGGAACCATGATGGGCCAAGCGATGATACCATTGTGTGCCTCAGGAATAGTGTGCTTGCGGGGTTATTGCGGCGGTATTAATGTTTTGGTCGCCGCCTTGGGACTGCTCCGAGCGCCGCGTGTCGGGTACGGGACCCGACCTTACGCGGCGCGAGACAATGCCGGAACGGCAGTGAGGCGGATGTCCCGCGGCGACCTTATCTATCGTCGGAAATCCGCTCTGTCGTTTTTAAGATTTGTGAATCATGAATCTGGATTACTGCTTGATAATCGATTAATAAGCGACCATCTATGGGTCTGGTATCGGAACGAGTGGTTCCGGAGGTGTAAACATGAGAGAGACCATCAGTGCATCACAACGACGAACGGGGAGTCCTGATGCCATGTGGGACGATCCGTTCGCCCGCGACATGTATTTCGGAGGCACGCTCATGGAAGACGTGCGCAAAGAACGCACGCACAAGAGAAAACGCCTCCTGCATCCGTGGGCGGGAGCAGGACCGCCCCGCTGAACCGAAAACCTGTGTAGTCCCCCGCTTGCTGCGCCCGCCCCCGCATCATCGCGTTCATGCGCGCACGGGCGCAGCGCCCTTTGTATCGATTGGTGATTCAGCGTCACGCTTGAGAGTCATGTATTTCATCCACAACATTTCGTCCGCGAGCCCGCCGAAATCGCATCAAACCACAACGTGTCGTGCATTAGGCATTCTCTGCTCGCGGACACCTCAGATAATGTTATGAATGCGCAGTGTTCTTCTCTATCGATGAATATA
>DUGD01000090.1 GCA_013331575.1 Candidatus Woesearchaeota archaeon | reverse complement strand
CGCAGCGCGGTAGATGCTCCGCAGTCCTCAGTGGTGAAGTAGTGACGCGCACTCATACTTCTGCAAAATCTACGCCATGTTACTGCGCATGGTAGTCGACGATTTACGGATTGGAGTAGTTGATTCGTTTGCGCATAGAGACTGCGATCGTCGAAGCGTTGCCTTCAAGAACTTCTCAAAGAGACATTTCGGGGTGTTCTCACTTCGTCTTCATCCAGTGCGCGAGCATGTCCTCTTCCACTTGGTGGAGGCGACCGGGGATGATGATGCAGTGCGGTGGCGCGCCGAAATCCATGTTTGCGACATCGGAGAGCGGTCCTGGCTGGATGATCATGTCAGCGCAGCCGATACGCGCGACGCCGATGACGAGCGCGTCGTGGGCGAGCGCGCCATAGCGCTTGCGTTCTTCGGCGGCGAGCAGGAGCGCAAGGCCTTCCGACACGCTCATGAACCGGCCCTCATCCGCCTTGATGTCGAGGAGGCAGAGCGTGTGCAACCCGAGCGCTTTGTTATCCCTGATGCCATCGAGGTAACTCGTCGGTTCGAAACCGGGCGACCAATAAGGTACTGAGACTGTCTTGCCGTAGCGGTACAGCTCGAGGCCGACGATGCCGATGGCGTTCATGACGCTCGCGTTATGCACGACCTCGATATGGACTCCCGCTTGTGCCGCGCGGAGGTAGAGATCGGTGTGTGTCGTCGCACCGAAGACATCTCCTACTACGAGGATCGCGATATCCTCGGTCTTGGCACGCGTGAGCACCGCGTCGATTCCCGTCTCCACATCGTCGCGCGTCAGTTTTACCACATCGCGGCCGAGTTGCGCCTCGAGGGTCTGGTGCGAGCATTGCAACAGTGACGTGTAGCCCTCGATGTAGACCGCCGCCGCGCGCTTGACCGCGTCGAGGCCGCGCAGCGTGATATCATTGCCGTCGCGCAAGCCTAGGCCGATGAGTGTGAGCATGCACTTTGGTGCGCGTCGGGAGTTTATAAGGGTGGCGCTTGCCGTCGCTCGTTCATTCCCTTGCCGCGGAGCATCTTCTGCTCGCGAAGGAGACGGAACGTCTCCTTGCGCACGAATTTGAGAATGTACGAATTCGTCGCGTCCCTCGCAGGTTGTCTCGCATCTCGCATGGTTGCTCAGCCGCGGCTTCACAACACTCGATGCTCGATAGGAACTCCAAGGCGGCGTTAGTCTACTCCTATGTTTCGTTAAGCGAAGTGTTGAGCGTTATTCAGAGTACCTGCTCTGTATCATATTGCGCTTAACAATCGCACCAGTCGTATCTGGGAGCGCATGCGTTCAATGATCCGTAGCATATGCTTATCACGCCGTCCTTGCTGCACTCATGCGCCGATGTCGAGCAACCTGTTTGCATGTTCAACATGTCTGGGCCGCAGTAGCAAGTACCGAATTTCTTGATGCATAAGTCGATGGGACCTTCGCAGAGCGTGAGCTGTCCGCGCGTGTTCATGCACGTGTTCTTCGGCGCGATGCAATCCTGCACGCCGCAGCCGCACGAGAGGTATTTCTTCTGGCAATCGGTCAGATTCCCGTCGCACGTCGTGAGGCTGCTGTAGCTGTTCATGCACAGGTGCGTCCTGGCGCTGCACTTGCCGCGCGTGTTCATGAGGTACATGGGCGGCAATGTCTCTTGCGGGCAATAGCAGAACGTCGCGCTCTTCACGCACGCGCGGTCGTCGCCCACGCACACGAATGTCCTGATGCGCGTCTCCGGGAGTTCGTACGACGATACCCCGCTATAGTTCTTGCCAAGCGTGGTGCGGTTCTGCGGCAGATGGTCTATGGTCTGGTAGCAGTACGCGAGATCGTTGTAGCAGGTACGGGGGTCCATGAGAACCGTCCCGGGATTGCGCACTCTGTCGTATTGCAAATCTGTCGGCGGTTGGAGTTTCGGGGTCACGCCACGCAGTATCCCTGGGACGCGCGTGATATTGAGCGTGTAGTTGGCTGGGCGGTTGAACTCCGTGATATACTTCGAGCTGGGCGAATGGGCGGCGGATATATTGCCTATCGTCGCGGAGACGGCCGATCCAGCGAGTATGCATGCGATGATCGCAAACGTGAACCATACGAGCGGAGGCCACATCTTTCGTCCCGCGAAGATGCCTGCCCGGTTGCTTGCCATGTCGTTTCGCTGTCGTCGCCATTTAAAAAACATTGCTACCGAAGGGCATAAAAGGGAGTGGCGTTCCAGCACACTTAGGTGGTTTTGATGGAATTCGGTGGAAGACTTTTGGTGCCAGGATGGTTTCGGGTGTACTCGGGCGCGATGTTTACTGGGAAGACGCGGGAGTTCATCAACGAGTTCAGTCGCATCGGACGATGTAATATACCCTATCTCGCGTTCAAGCCGACTATCGATGATCGCTTCCCGCCAACAGTCATACAATCGCGCGGTTCGATTGAGCAATTGCAGTGTCGGCCGATACCTTCGGAAAACCCCGAGCAGATACTTGATCATATCACGCCAGATATCATGGCAGTGGGCATCGATGAGATGCAGTTCTTCGGTGACAGACTGTTCCCTGTCATTGAATATCTCCGTGACAAGAATATCTACGTGGTCGGCACAGCGCTCGAGCTGAATTTCCGTGGAGAACCGTTCGAGCTCGCGTCGAAACTCATATCGTACGCCGATGATAACCCTCGCTCTACAGGCGCTTGCACGATCGAGGGGTGCTTGTTTCCAGGTGATAGAACGCAGCGATTTACGAACGGCCAACCGTCGCACTACAGTGAAGAGGTGCTGCGTATTGATCACGGTGACGAATACTTCCTGCGTTGCAGGAAACATCACGTCGTGCCGGGGAAACCCAAACTCTACGACATCGTGTTCAACGGATGAGTGCCCGTGACTTCTTAATCGTCATGGGCGATGTCTAGTTTTCCGGATACGCGTCTGCGATGAGCGATTCCTTACCGACGAAGCGCGCGCGTATCGGCGCGAGGAGCACGTTCACTTCGCGTGCCACGGCCGATTTCACATCCATCGGGTGCACCTTCTTCGCAGTGTACGCGGCTTCGAAGTCCGCGTAGTTCGAGAACGAGATATCGCCGCCGAACTTCTCGGGACGCGTGATGATGAACTCCTCGCCGCGGTCGCCCTTGACGATGAAAAGCACGTGCTTCATGAACGCGAGCACACCATTGCCTTCCGCCTCTCCTTCGGGGCAGTAGGCGTCGCGCAGTTTTTGCTGCACGGCCCTTTCGTCATCGATGAGGTCGATCTTCGACCCCTTGACCGAACTTGACATCTTCCCGCCTTGCATGAGGCCAGGGACGAGCGGACTGAGGAACTCGACGCGCGAACGGTAGCCGAGTTTCGGCAGGCTCTCGCGCGCCAGGACGAAGATCTTGCGTTGGTCCGCGCCGCCGTACTGCATGTCGACCGCGAGGTACTCCTCGTCGAGCGCCTGCATGAGCGGGTAGATGAGCCCGGAGAGCTTCGGGTTGTCGCCCATCTTCACGACCTCGGAGGCCGCCTTGTGCGCGTCGTGCACCGAGACGATGGTGGAGAGCTTCCACATGTCATAGACGTATTCCGGCTTCGTCTGGAAACTGCTGCCGCGCACGATCTCGAAACGCGATAGGTCTGCGCCCAAGGATTCGAGCATCGCGGGGATGACGATGTTGTAGTACTCGTAGCGTTTCTCGAGGAGCGGCCACGGCGTGTTGTCGAGCGCAGCGTGGATGTCCGCGAGGAGGATCTTGACGTGGAACCCTGCCTTGAGGAAGTCCATGACCTTTATGGCCCAGACGAAATAGCCGACGTGCGGCCGACCCGTGGGCGCCGTGCCGAGATACATCGCAGGGTGGTCTTTCTCCACGAGCAGCTTGCGCAGCTCCTCTTCGGTGATCACTTCCTGCATGTTGCGCGTCACGAGACGCATACGTTCATCGATGTCCATAGCAGACACTATTCACGGAGAGTTTTTATGGGTTGCGGTGGAACGCGAAAGAACAGGACATTATTGCATAGTCGCTACTGTCTTAATCACATTCTTAGTGGTTTCGTCGAGTGTCGTCGCTGCCTTGGCGTGTAGCCTGAGCCGCGAGTAGTTTCCCGAGGAAACTCCTGCGAGCGGCGAGACAAATCGAGAGTACTTCCGCCGCAGCGAAAGAGAAACAAAAAGAAAAGTTGATTGCTGAACTGCCGCAGTCTCACGTGTGGATGCAGAGGCCGACAATCTGGACGTTCACATCCTTCTTCTCAATTTTGCGGAGAAGATATTCGCGGTTGAATTGCACCTCGCCTTTCGCGTTCTGGAAGAATTGATCCTTCGAGGTGTGGACTACGTAGCGTTCAGTCGTCGTATCGGAATAATGCTTGCATCCATCCCAGATGTTGGGGCTGTTCTCTTTATCAGGGTGCTCGGTCGCGAACTCGACAACATCGCCTTTCGCGTACTCGACGAGAGAGTCGATACCGATGGTATGATTGTGGCGCCAGTACACATCGCCGTCTTGTCTTTCTTGATACGTACTACAGAAATGCAATGTAGTCTTCCCGTTCACTGTCTGTTTTGACGGGCTTTGCCATCCGCGGATGCGGCTACGCAGGTCTGCGAATGCGTCTTCTGCGGGCGGGGTTTTCGGTTTCGAATCGCGCACGGTAGGTACGACTGCAGGAAACATTGAGACTTCATAGAGTTGTGGGAGTTTTACCATTGCCGTCGGAAGTCTTGTTGGGGTTTTATAGGTTTCTTTTGCTTTATATCCTACCACAGCATCACAAGAATGGGCAGCAATAGGCATCCCATCGCCTGCGCTCGCGCGGTCTTGGCGGCGGCGGGGATCAACCCGACGGCCGTGCTCGTGATGAGCACCGCGAGGCCGAGCCAGCCGCTGCGAACGAGCACGAGGGATGCGACGAAGATGATGACTCCGATGCACGTCCCTCGGTACGGTATCTTCGGGAGCCACCGCGCGGCGCTCCGCCCCATGAGGAGCGCGAGCATCGACGCCACACCTGCGGCGACAAGCCCTGTTGAGAGCAGAAGGATTATCGTCGATGGCTCTATTGCGCTCAACTCAGTTATCACCGCCATCGCACCGTTGCGTGCCTTCTCGAAATACCAGAACGATGCGAGCGACAGGATGAAGCTCGCGCTACCCAAGGATCCGAGCAGCACGAGGAAGCCGTGGTCACCCAAGCGGCCGCCTTGCGACACGGCGGCGCTCGCCGCGCTCGCGCTCACGCCGGGGAGGAGCGCTGTTATCATCCCTGCGAACACGCCGCGCACGGTGCCGCTCGCAGTCTTCTCGATGTCGAGTTCCGTATAACACAACTCTTTCTGCGGCGGTATCGACTGGTGCTCATTGATGCTGTAGAGCAATGTCGCGACGCCGAACATGCCGGAGAGGAGCGGCAGGAGCGGATCGCGCAACGGGAGCCGCAGCACGACGAGCCCGAGCGCGCCGCTGATGCAGAAGACTGCTGCTGCGAGAGCCATTTTCTTGTCCTTGAGAACGGTGAAGACGACTATCGCGGCAAGCATCCAGAACAGGTACGGTCGCCCGTAGGTGTACGTGAGCTTGAGGGCCAGGCCGATCGGGACGAACAATACCGTCGACAGTATCGCGCCGAGCAATCCTCCGATAACGCAGAGTTTCACCGCCATCATGCCGTTCCCGCGCAGCAGGTAGCGGTGTCCGGGCAAGACGCCCATCGCCTTATCATCGTCGGGAGCGCCGAGGAATATACTCGGTATCGTGTCGAGGAACGTGTGCGTCACGGACATCGCCATGATGAGCGCGCAGACATTGAGAAGTGATGTATGCTCCGCGATGAGTGGTGCGAGTGATAGCAGTATCGCGCTCACGAGATTGATATGCACTCCGGGCGCGAGGCCGGTCACTACTCCGAACGCCACGCCGATGATGGTGGCGATGATGAGGCCGATATACGCGCTCAAGTACATGCTCTCGAGAAGTCGTTCTCGCGTTTAATTGAGTCTCGATGATGAATCCGGAGAATATTCGCCTTTCGGAACGTATCCGGTCTTCATCTTTTTGATCCACAGTCCTGTTTTTTCTGCAAGACGGGCATCGCGTAGCGCATAACGAGATGCGGCGCGACGGCTGCCGGAAGATTGCGCACTTGTTCGACTATATACGCGTCATCGAGCGCTCTCGTGTCGACGGGATATGTGCTCCATTCTTCGATCGGCACACGAGAGCGTTCTTTGTAGGCCGCTATGTGCGTCGGGTATAGCTCGTAGCCGCCGATGATAGCCTTGTCCACCGCAGCGCTCGCTTCGAGCGCCGAATCGGCGTGTCTAATCCGCGGCATGAACGCTATGCTGATGCGGCCTTTCGATCCGAAGATGCCGCTTGCGCACGCTGACAGATCATCTACCTTGCTCTTTGTTTTTCCTGCTGCGAGATATGCCATCTGTTTCGCGGCCGGTTCGTATTCCGCCGACACCGACACAGGGACGACGTTCGTCGCTGCGAGATACTCCGCGATACTGGTGCCGTGTGCGGCGGCGAGATTGATGAGGAGATTGGGGTGCGTCTCGATACGTCCGCTTCTGCTGCGGCCCGGTCCCTGCGCGACCCATGTGTGATTGCCCTGCGACAGCTGCGCCTCGACCGCCGCGGCGATAGCGAGCCCCTGCCCTTTGCCGCGCGGCACCGGGAACAACGGTTGCAATGCGAGGAGCGGCCGTATGATCCTGTTCTTGAAGAGGTTATCGCCCGCGGCGAGATGCGCTAATGGGAGATCGTTTTGCGCGAGCGCATAATTGATGATGGCCGCTTCGCGTACAATATCCATATGGTTCGAGATGTATAGCGTGCGCGGATGCCGTTCGATTGCGTCGATATGATGCACGTCTACTCTGTCAGTGGTGTTCTGCACGAGTATGCGTATGATGCCCAGACCAGTGTGGTGCAGCGATCTCATTGATAGAGGGAGTGGTTCACTGCTTAAATATCCTGTCCAGAATGCTGCTGATGGTGTCTGATGCCGGAGATTAGTAGCCTATCCCAATCCCTGCGAGGATGATCAGGCATGCGCCGAAGAGCATGAGCAAGAGTGCCGGGATGACGAGTAGGCCTATGATCAAGTATTTTCTCCTTCCGATGATCGCTGCGATGAGCGCCACTATCCATACTGCGCTTGAGAGGCCGTAATTGATCATCGAAGCGACCGTGATTATGCTCTGCACGCCGCTGTTGTAAGGCACAGTCTGTCCCGCGATCATAATCAGTATGTTCAATACGAATCCGATGACGCTCACGCAGAAACCGAACAAGAAATCGACGACTTTCCGCCCAGTATTGGCTCCGTAGTAGTCCTTGTTATTCTTGAAGGTGAAGAACCCTTTGAACGCGCTCTTCTCGTCGGGCATGCGGTCAGTTCTCTCGTTGTATGGATTTTGAGATGCCATATATGAGGATGCCGAGGCTGATCAGACTGACTGCGATTATAGCGATCGTCACCGACGGTCCACCGCCCAGATCGATGAGATAGCCTCCCGCAACTGCATTCGCGGAGAGCGTCAGTAGGCATGTGCCGAAGAATAAGAGTCCGAATGCGGGGATGAACAAGAGACCCATCAAGAGATACTTGCGCCGCCCGATACCGGACAGGATAATCGCTAATCCCCATATGATGAACAGTGCGAATGGAATGATGAGATCGAACCAGTGCCGTCCGTACGCATTCTTAAGTTCATATGCTGCACTCATGCTCGTCATCTGCAGGAATATGGTTGCGATAGTCCATACCGTCCCGAGTACGACATCGAAGGTCTTGCGTTTGGTAACGCCGTTGTAATAATTATCGTTTCTCCAGATGGAGAGGAGATCCTTTATGGTGATGATATCGGGGCCGTTCGCGGTCGCTGCCTTGTTTTGTACTGCCATATCGTTCACAGTTATGCCGTTATCGCAGGCATCATCTTCTCTTCTGTCCTATCTTTCGTCTTATATAGTTTGCTTTGTCGGACTTATTTCGCGGCGAAAACAACCTCCTGATGGATTGCCAATTGATGAATGCAAGCGCGGCAAGCGATATCCACTGGAAGACACTAAGACCCCAGAACTGCGGCTCGACGCGGATGAACTCGACGAAGAACCGGAAGGTAAAATATCCATTGAGGAATTCGGTGAAGAGCGCTCCGGGAGCAGGATGCCCTCGCTTGCGATGGAGCAGATAGAGGAACAGCCCGAACGTGAAGAGCGCCTCGTAGATCATGGTTGGGTGGCGCGCAATACCATCGCCGAAATCCACCCCCCACGGCATACTCGTAGGGGTGCCGTAACAGCAACCGCGAAAGAAGCAGCCGATGCGGCCGACGGTAACGCCGAGCGCGACCGCGGGCGCGAAGAGGTTGCCGCGCCGTCCTTCTATCCCGAGCCAATGCTTTGCGGCACGCACCGCAAGCCAGCCGCCGAGCAATCCGCCGATGATGGTACGGCCGGAGAGCAGCGCTTCAGGATCGGTGAAATGGGCGATGACATACGCAGGATTGATGATGAGCTCGAGGAGTTTGGCGCCGAACGCTCCGCCGATGATCGCGGCGACGCCGATGAGGAACGTGTTCTCATTTGCTTGTTTCTCTTTACGCGCCTCGTGCCAATACCATAATCCTCCGACGATCAAGCCGAGCGCAACGAAGAATCCGTAGCTCGGGACGTCGATGCCGAAGAGCGAGAAAAGCGTTGGACGCACTCCCCAGTTCTCCGGTGCGTAATGCAAGTCGAACATCGTGCTACCTCATTTTGCCTTCATGTTCGTATCTCTCCCATGCTCGTATTTTTAAATAGATACTTCTTCTCGGGACGCGTGCCGTTCCTCCCCATATCCATCGACGATGCGCGCGGGCGCGACAACGCATTCTCGCAGTTCGACGTGGTCTTCATATCGGGCGATCCCTATTATGATCATCCGCTCAGCGGCACCGCGCTGCTCGCGCGCATGCTCGAGAAGAAGGGCTATTCAGTGGGTATCGTTGCGCAGCCCGAGACCGATGCGGAGTTCATGGCGTGCGGGCGCCCGAAGTACTTCTTCTGCGTCTCGACAGGGCTCCTCGATTCAATGCTCGCGAACTACACGCCGATGCTCCGCAAGCGCGAGGGAGTGCTCGTTCCCGAGCACGGGCTCATCGTGTACACGCAGGCGATAAAGCGTCTCTTCCCGAAAGCGTTCACGGTTATCGGCGGGGTCGAGGCGACTATACGCAGATGCACGCATTTCGACTACAAAGAGAACGCGCTGCGCCGCGGCGTGCTGCACGACACGAAGGCGGACCTGCTCTTGTTCGGGAACGCCGAGCGATCGCTCCTCACATTGCTTGAACGATTGCGCGCGATGGACGCGCACGAACCCCGGTTCGCGGATGTGAAGGAGGGGCTCGACCTCTTGACGATCGATGGGGCGGCGTTCCTCTCGTTGAGCGCGCACGGCGCGATCGAGCTCCCGAGCTACGAGGAGTGCGTCGAGGACAAGGATCGTTTCGCGCTCTTGACGCGCATCATGTATCTATTGCCCGACAGGGCGTTCCACGAGCGGTGCGGCAAGGGGGCGATCCTGCATAACCGTCCGTCGCACCCTCTCACCGAAGCGGAGATGGATTTCCTCTACGACCTGCCGTTCGAACGCAAGGTGCACCCCGTGAGCAAGCAGCTCTCGTTCGTCGAAGATATGGTGGGGGGGCTCGTGAACTCCGTCATCATCGGCCGCGGCTGCTGGGGGTCGTGCTCGTTCTGCATCATCCCGCNNCCGACGCTGAACATGTACGGGAGCAGATGCGACCTGTACGATGCTCCTGAGACGATACGGTCCCTGCTCATCGATGCCGACGTCGTCGTCTACAACAAACGCCTCGGCTGCAACCAGCAATGCGTGGGCTGCCCGCACCGCAAGATCAGCGACGACCTCATCCCGCTGCTCGAAGGGGTGCGCGCGCTGCAACACAAGTACGCGGGGACGACGCTCGAGCTGCGCTCGGCGCTGCGCCATGATATCGTCCTGTCGCAGAAAGCGCTCTTCCGCGAGGTGATGCGCTTCGTCTCGCGGCTCAAGATAGCGCCCGAGCACATCAGCGACAACGTCCTCGCGCAGATGCGCAAGGCGGATCGCGCGGCCTTCGACGAGTTCCTGAAGGAATTCGAACGTGTGAACGAAGAGCAAGGGACGAAGAAGCGCCTCGTGCCGTACTTCGTCGCTGGGCATCCCGGCTCTACGATGGAGGATATGCGCATCCTCAAGGAGTACTGCACCGAGCACGGCATCTTCGTCAACCTGACGCAAGTTTTCACGCCGACCCCGGGCACGCTCTCGACCGCCATGTACTATTCAGGCAAGAATCCGCTCTCGGGCAAGCTCGTGCATATCCCGCGGACATTCCGGGAGAAGAAAGACCAGAAGAACGCGCTCCTCGCCGGCGATGAAGATATCGTCGACGACAATGGCTGAGCGCATCTAGATAATAAGGCATGTCTCAAGACAACCATCCTCGCTTTCCCTTCTCGCATTCCGGGGCGACTACTGGTACACAATCACTTCTTTCGCACGCAGCATGTGCCATGCACCGCGCAATCGTACAGCTTCGTGGCGGTGCATATCCCGAACGCGCCGAGCGTGGTGAAGACTGCGAGGCCGAAGACGATCGCCCAGCCGAACGGCGCGAGCGACGCGTAGATGAGCGCGAGCGATATTGCGCTGAACACTGCGCTGATGGTGTGCGCGAAACGCAGTGCGTGGCTGTCTACGACGACATTTTTTGTGCGTACCTTTTTCGGCAATAGTCGGTCGATACAACGGAGTATGACGAGCAGCGGCGCATTGCGCGGCCCGAAGAGCGCTGAAATGCAGTGCGTGACGAGCGGGATGAGGATGAGGAGCGGCATGCCGAACACCAGAGCCGCCCACAGCGCGAGCGCGTTGACGACCTTGCAGCCGATCCACGCGAGGTTCGGGATGTCGATTGGATCGTAGGTCTTCATGCTCTCCTCCATGCCCGCGTCACGCTCGGGAAGAACCGCGGGGTTCTCTTCATGTACTCTTTGTACTCTTTGAATCTTTCGGAAAGGAGTTCCTCCTCTTGTCTCGCACGATAGGACATCATAGGGGTGAACACCGTCGCAGTCAAGAGCACACCGAGCCAATTCTGGTATGCGATGCTCGCGGCGAACGCTATCCATATAAGCGATGCGTAGAGCGGATGGCGTACGACGCGGTACATCCCTGTGGTTATGAGCGTATGGCCGCCGTATATCTTGATGTGGTTCGCCCAGTTCTTGCCGAGGTCATAACGTCCCTTGATGTTGACAACGGTGCCTGCGAGCACGACAACTATGCACGCCATCGTCACAGCGATGCGATATGCGATATCGTCTATGGCGAAGGTCCCCGTCCCGGTACGTAGCGTGAGGTACAGCATGATGAAGAACAGCAGCATAGTGCCTGTGGCGATAACGCTCTTGCGCTCCTTCGTCTTCTCCCCTTTCATCGTTGTGTCGTTGTTGAATTATAAGAAATCGATGAGCACGGAGATGAGGAGCGCGAACGCGCACATTCCGACGCAGACGATGACGACGAGATCGATCGTGCCGTCGGGTGTGACGAGCCGCCCGCCAACACTCTCGGTTATCGAGTTCATGATGCTTTCAAGCGAGGCGGCCATCTCATTTCATCTCACGACGCCCGCGATGGAGCATGTTGTACGACGAGAATGGTATCTTCTTGCCATCGGCGGTCAGTATATGCACGCACTCCTTGCGCATGGATGTCAGATCGAAATTGTACGCGTCGATGAACGATGTGACCGATATGCGAAAGACGCTATCCGTCACGAAATCGATCTTCTCGCGTTCGCTCTTCGCGAGATACGATATCGGGATGAGCTTCAATAAGTCGCTCTTTTTCACGCCGCAACCGCCTCCGCTGCAGCAGGGGGGCGTGGCATCGCCTCCCGCGAGCAGCTTGTCGGCGTCGAGATTGAACGTGTTTGGTATCGACGGGATGACGCTCGCGATATCGATCTTCCGTGAGACTGGGACGAACTCGCTTTTCTTGCGGAAGAGATAACTCACTGCGGCGCGGTGCACATCGCACGGCAGCGGCGTGAAATCGCTCACGTTCAGCATGCCGCCCATCTGTTCCTCCAGCCGATGCAGCACGCCTGTCAAAGTGGTGCGGTCCATCGGTTTGTCGCTAGGACGTCGTCCGAAGAACGCGACGGGCTGGAAGTTGACGCCTCGGATATTGGGCTGCGCGAGCGCAAAGTGGAGTATCGCTCCCACTTCGTGGTCGTTCACTCCCTTCTCTACTGTGGCGACGAGCGTGATAGGGATATTATGCCTTTTGAGGTTGTCGATAGCTCGTTGTTTTATGGCGCGTAGATCGCGGCCGCGCAGTCGCGTGTGCGTGGATTCATCGAGACCGTCGAATTGGAGATATACCTCGAAACGCCCCTGGAACTGTGCGAGCTGCTCCACGAATCGCTCGTCATCGGCGATGCGCAGTCCATTCGTGTTGAGCATGACATAACGCACTTTCTCGCGGGCGAGCTTGATGATCTCGATGATCTCGGGGTGGAGCGTCGGTTCGCCGCCGCTTAGCTGCAGTATCTCCGCGCCGTCCGGTTCGCTCTCGACGTAGAGATCGAGCATCCTCTTGATCGTCGGGATATCGAGGTATTTGCCTTGGCCCGCGCTCGCGTAGCATGTCGGGCATCGGAGGTTGCACGCCGTGGTGACTTCTATGAGTCCGATGCAGGTGTGCTGTTCGTGGTCCGGGCAGAGGCCGCAATCGTACGGGCAGCCGCGTTCGGGTTTGGTCTGGGCGATGATAGTGTTGCCCGGGCGGTCGAAACGTGCACGTCCCTTGAACCACGATGCGTCCTCTTCGAGAAGCGCCTGTTGTGCGCCATGCGTTGTGCATCGCTTGATGAGAATCGCCTTGCCTTCTTGCTCGATTATCTTAGCCGGTACTAATCGCATGCAGTCAGAGCACATGCTCATGGTCGATTCCAGCAACCGGTACCCCCGTTCCATGTGCTGCCGTCGCGAGGCGTGTTATATAAATTTTCGTGCGTCGGAATCTGACGTGAACAATGATTCTCGAATCCTTTGCGATACCGTTCTTTGTGATGCTGTGACTTGCGATGCTTAGCTGTAATCGCTTCAGACCGAACCTTTATAAGTGATATCGTCCGTTTCCGTGCTGTCGCGCGTAGGACTCCGGTCCTTCGGCAGGTATGAGGTGGGAATTGGGATTTTTTAGTTGGCTATTGGTGGTGGTTGCTGACCTGCTACTCTTTGTATGGTCCTCATTCCTGCTATGGCTCTCGAACATCTTCATCGTTCCGTTCAGGAATGTCGAGATGCTGTGGATCCTCGTGCCTGTCTACCTCGGCATGGTTCTCTCCGAGATATTCCAGGAGAAGCACGGCACCTCCATGGGCAACGCGATATCGAACTCCGTGGTCGTGTTCTGGGGCGGGATCGATTTCCTCCGTATAACAGTGAACTCCGTCCTACGGAACGGCTTCGTACTGTTCGACACCGTCAAACTCGCGATTGCGTTGGCGATCATCGCCTACGGAATCATCATCCTGGTCGCAGGATTGATGGCGAAGACCGCGATCAAACGTTACGCCCGTATCAGGGTGGTGAGCTATTGCATCATCATCTTCGCCCCCATCTATTACTCGGTTGGAACGCTCAACTGGAGCTACTTGTTCGGTGCAGCGCTGTTCTTCCCTATCTTCTACGGGTTCATGGAGCTTTTCGACAAGTTTCTACCCGATCCTGCCGCGTTCAGGCTCGATAATGAGGCGGCGATCGGCGGGAAAGACAGGTTCGATTCGGATACCTCATACTCGAGAACGAACGAACCATTCCCCCAACAATCCTCTCTT
>DUGD01000094.1 GCA_013331575.1 Candidatus Woesearchaeota archaeon | reverse complement strand
AGAGAAGGACGGGTTGCCTATCGCCGCGCTATCGACGAAACAGAGCGCTAGCGCGCTGCAAGACGGCGATATCGAAGCGATGTCGCGGCTCCCATCCGAGCCGTACGCATCGAGAGTCTCTGCGATATCGCGCATGAATGATGCATCGCCTGCGACGCACGCGGTCTCCGATAGGCCACCGATGAGCTTGCCGCCGAGGAACACCGTCGCACCGACAACCAATAACGCAGAGAGGAAGACAAAGAGCTGTTGTATCTGTGCGCGACGGGATACAAGGAGAGAACACGNNCAGTTGAGGGCTTTGTCAGTCTCTCGTGTCACAACAATCACCAATCACAATCCATTCCATCGACACAGTACCTTCCATCGATACAGTTCCTTCCATAGACGCAGTTCTTTCCATTGATTCACAGCTTATCTAGTCACAGCTTAGTCACAGCTTATCGAGCTCACTGAACGCGTCATCATCCGTCTTTCCGCTGCTTTTTTTCTTATTCGATTTTTTATCGTCGGATTCTGATGTAGCGGTCTTTGTAGGAGTTTTGTCTCCGGGATCGCGCGTCGAACCCTTATCTGATTCTTTTGAAAGTTGCTGTGAAGACGTTCTTTTCCGCAACGCGCCGATATCGACAAAACCATCATCCGACTCATCGACTGGAGCGTTCTTTGCGCCACTATCAGCGACTTTGCCAACAGAGACAGTTTTCGAGTCAGGAGACTGACTGTCTTTCGCGGCGCCAAACGATACACCATCCACTAGCGCATCGAATCCGCCGAACACAGAACTGCGTTTCGCAGCTTTCTCCGCGGCGCGTTTCGCAGCCTCATCGCGCATCGCTTGAAGCTTCGCGTTCTGTTCGGCGCGCATCTTCGCAATGACCTGCGGATCCATCGGCCGCGCACCGGCCGGCCCTCCTGCTCCGCCGACAGGCGGAGAGCCTGCGCGGCCACGGGCATTCTGCGCCGACATCTGCGCGGCCTGGGCGGCGAGCGCCTGCTGCATCGCCATAGCCCGTTTCTCATGGTTCTGCTCGTACAGGAAGTATCCTGCCCCGCCCATAATAGCGATGCCCACCACGATGAGCAAAATAGAGAGTAAATGGCTTTTCTCCGGTTCGTCCACAGGACCATCGGGCGTGCCGGGATCATACGGGTCATCGGGCCCTTGACCGACCGCAGTGCAACGACCGGAATACGCATTGCACACCTCTCCCGCTTGGCAGTCATAGTCGGTAGTGCATCCGTCCTCCATAATCGAACATTCTCCTGTGACTGTATCGCAGGACTCTCCTGAAGCACAATCATAATCGCTAGCGCAACCTTGCGCATCGGGAACGGCGCAGATATGGAGCGTGCACACTCTGCCTTCTGCGCAATCATCATCCGTCTCGCATACTGCGATGGGGATGCACGCGCCCTCCATGCAGACCCGCTGGGGATCACAATCAGAATCGGCCAGGCAGCTTGCGGGGCTCGCGCACACACCGCTTGCGCAGACGCGCGGAGCCGAGCAATCGCCATCCACGGCACAAGCGACGCACGCTTGGCATTGGCCGCCGCAATCGACACCGGTCTCATCGACGTCCTTGAGGCGGTTACCGCAAGAGGGCACCACACAACGTTCGTCGTTGCACACGACCGAGTCACCGGCGCCTATACCGCAATCATCATCGACCACGCAGGAGGACGGCACGACACAAGAGCCTTCGACACATATAGTGCCGGGATTGCAGTGGATATTCTCCGTGCAGACGGTGATCTTGCACTCGCCGAGCACGCACCCCTCACCCAGATCGCAATCCTCGTCGAACTCGCACGCCCCGTCGTGGCTGCAGAATCCCTCGATGCAATCGAGTCCAGGTGGACAGTCTTCGGTGATAGAGCACATGATGCATGCATTCGGGCATGTACCGCCGCAGTCAACACCATCCTCACCAGGATCCTGTATCTTGTTCTTGCAATGATCCGACGATTGCAAGCATGCTTCGTCAGTCCTGCCCATGACGGCTACGCCGAGCGTACCGGGAGTCCCTATCACGCCGGCCTGGCTGATGGGGGTCACAGTCAACGTGTAATCGCCAGGATCGACACCCGTCACGCTAAGCGTGATGACATCATCAGTGGTGTTATCCTGGAAACTCGCGCCCGTGCCGTCGGCGCGCTCGAGCGCGTACGAGATGACAGGGTTCTTATCGAGACCGGTGATATTGTAATGGTACGACGCGGGCTGCGCAGGGCATATGGTCGTAGGGCCGGAAAGATCGACCACCACGGGAGGAGTATTATCAACGACGAACTGCACGATAGTCGTACCCGTACCGTCGACCGCTGTGCATTCAACGACATAGGAGTGGCTGCCTTCCGCAAGACCGGAGAGCGTCACTTCGTGAGTATTATTCTCTTCATCCACAGTGGTGAAGGTTGCGGGCGCATCATCAGACCCTGATTCTTGCCACGTGCAGCTCGCTATCTTGCTCGGCTTCACCTTGAGGAGCACATCGCTCTCCGCGACGTACCGGTCGGGTGAGAGCGTCTCTATCCGAAGCGGAGCGCCGAGATCGATGACGATCATGAATACCGACGAGTTCTCATCGTGCGCGAGGTTCTTGCAAGTCACCCGTGCGGTGCGGCGCTCGCGCGTCGTGCTCGTGAGAGCGCGGTAATCGAAAAGCGATGTGTGCTCGGTGGTGTATGCCGCCTGCACTGTATCGGCGAGCGTGGTGAATTGCGGTCCGTCGGTGGAATTATGCGTGCAGTAAGCATCGTCATCGGTGGTCACGGAGACGAGGACTATCTTCGCCATCGGATCGACGACCGGATTGGGATCGGTCAGCACCGCGATACGCGGTGCGGAAGCGTCGACACCGATGTGCACCATCTTTCGATGGTAGAGCCCCGCAGTGCCTTCCGCGGTCTCGTTGCACCCGACGTAGAGCATTGTGTCCGCGAACGTCAATGCAGTCTTGGTATGCGTCCGTTTATCACCGCTTGGCGTGAACGGTGTCATCGCGGACCACGGCGCGCCGGGTTGCAGTGTATAACGGCATTCGCTCGCACGGAGCGTTCCGATCACGAGCGAGTATGGTTTGGTGCGCGAGAACCCGGCGTTGGGAGCTTGCACTGTTATGAACGCGGGAAGACCGCACTCCTCATCCTCACCTTCGATCGGCGCCGCTATCTCCTGTATGGCGCTCGTGCCGTTGTTCCCTGCGTAATCAGTCGCGTAGACCTCCCAGCGGAGCGGGGGCGTTACCGCCCGTGACAGCATCACGCTCACTTGTTGCGGCAATTGCGTATCGCTCACTATCACGCCGCGGGCATCGCTCACAGTGTACGTGTACGATAAGACGCCGGTTGCGCCCACGCCGCCGGGGTCGGTGGTGTTGAAGCGCGCCGATATGATGTTCGCGCAGATGGCGTCGCTCGCATTGAGCGCTGGTGTATCGGGCGGGGTGGTATCGATGGTTATGTTGTACTCTCGCGTGGCGTTCTTCGCGCCCGAACAATTGAGGAAGAGACGATTGCGTCCTTCGAGACCTGAGAGATACGTGCTGAATACCGCACTGTCATCTCCATCCGGGTCCATGATCGCATCGTTCACAGTACAAGTATCGGCAGGAAATGTCGGGCGTACGCGGAGCTCGAACGACGATTCGCGGATGACGAGGGGCGGGTTCAGTACGTCGATGAAGACGAAATCGCCGAAATCGACCGTCACATTGAGCTGCTTCGTGCTCTCCCGGCCAGCGAGGTTGCGGCACTTGATGGTGTATGTGAAATTGTGTTCTTGATTATCGGTTATCTCGTTGTAGTAGCGGACAAGATCGTGTCTTTTCGTATAGAGCGAGTACCGCGCAGGATCCTCGATAGGGAAACGCGGGTCGTCGCGGGGGAATGGTTCTCCATCCATCCAACACGTGGTATTCTCATCGGTCGTCGCGGTGATGCTCACATACTTGTATCTTGGATCGATAAGCCGTGCCGGAGAGGAACTCACCGTCAGTATCGGGGCGGTCAGATCCCATCCTATATCGAATTTCGCCGGCGTCTGCCGCCCGCTCTGCTCTTCGCAGATGATGTAGAGATCGCCGATATAATCGATGCCGGCGATATTGTGGTTCTGGCTGTAGGCCGCTCCTTCCGCTGTCGCGATCATCTGCTCGAACGGTTTCGATGTGAAGCTGTATCGGCATATCGCCGTATCGCTCGTTATGAAGTAGATGTCGAACGGCCGTCGGTTGGCGACGCCGCTCGCCGGCGTGCTGAGCATGATATCGATGCCATCGATGATGAACTCAAGGATGTCTATGCTGTTGGGCATTGTCGGTTTTCCTTGCGGGTCCACCGCTTCGAGAGTGAGCTGGTATCGGCCGGGTATGAGGACTGCCGACTCTCCACCTTGACAGGTACGCGGATCAGCATCCTGTTTCGTGTAGAGGGTGTACGTCTTGGTGAAGGACTGTTGTCCTTCCTGCGCGGGGAGCTGGCAGAGAGGGTACTCGGCCGTAGGGTTGTCTATATCGAGAGCGATGAGGCTTTTATCGACGAGGAATACGGGATCGGTGTAATTGACGGATATCTTCGGGTTGCGTACGCTATAGGTTGTCGCGTCGATACTCGCGGACGCCTCGACCGCTGGGACGGTCACAGTGGCGAAGGAGACCAGCGCAACGACGGCAAGTACTGCTATCAAGACGGCAAACATCGTGGTCGATAGGACTGCGCGGGACAGAATCGATACGCGGTCCGTTGCCAACATCTCACCTCGTTATACCATATACTTCGCGCGCGGTTCCTGGCCGACGCGCTCGACATCCACGGGTTATTCGCTCTAGCCCGTCATTGTTCAATCTTGTTCAATCCCTATTCTCCTCGATATGTACGCGGTCGAGCGCCGCCTGATGGTAATCCTTGATCATGATCTCTTTGCTCTTGACCAGCTCGATGTTCATGCTCTCATCCATGGAGTAGTAGCGCAGTTCATAGCTGCCTTCGGAGGGGAGCGAGACGCTCGCAAGCGTTTCTGTCGGGTAGCAATCGTTCGTCGCGTTCTTGAAACAGACGTACGTCCGTATCCTGTCTACCGGAGTCTTATCATCGGATACTCCGACCGGAATGATGCGTACCTCCGGCCTTGAGTAGACCGCAGGAGTGCGCAGGTAGATTATTGTCGTGGGAGGAGTGCTATCGCGCACGCAAGACTGCTGCCCCTGGAAGATGTTGTTCTCGATACAGTCATCCTCGCTCTGCGGGGTGCTAAACCGCATGTCCGCGTTCTTCACGCATTGCGACCGCGCATCGACCCAGGTGCATGCTCCTATGCCGAAGCGATCGCCGCTCGCGGTGGTGCGGGCGTTCGTCCTTCCAGTGCGCTTGTCGCCGGCGTATGTGATGTCGAACACGGCATTGCTTCCCGCACCGACGCAATCATCCTTCGTATCGTAATAACGGCACGCCATCTCGCTTTTCGGGATGCAACCGAGCGGGTCGGCGAGACCGTTCGCCGCGCCGTCGAAATAGCAATCGCTGCTTATCCTCGCGCACGCTTGCGCATCGCAATACCCGAGCGCCGTGGCGCACAGCTTGCACGCGGGCTCGCCGCGCTTCATGCAGACGCCCTTGCCCAGTTCCTCGCTTATCGTCTTCCATTCGCACGCCGTCGGACTGCCATCGGCCGCGCCACAGGCGTTCGCTTCGCAGGATTCCCGTTTGCCGTACCCTTCGCACGAAGCGACTTGCGAGCACGACGTGTACGCATCGATGAGGAGCGGTTTCGATGAAGATGAAGATGCCTGTCGTGTGGACTCGAGATAGCATGCCGGCGTCTCGGTACCGCAGCGTTTGGAGAGGCCGCCGACTTTTATCGTGAGACCGAGGCGGGCGAAGAACCCATAGATACCGTTGCACTGCTCGCAGTCGGCGGCATCGACGCACGTCGGCGTCCGATCGGGACCTATGTACGCGCACTCTTTCCCTGTGCATGATTGCACGGTCTTGAGGATGTTGTTCTCGTCGCAGGAGAGCACTGCTTGCGATGATGGCGCGGGCGGCGTCCCTTGGACTGTACCGCACCACGACACTGGCGCGTCCTCGGAGAGGCTCATGCACCCGCGCGATCCTGTCGTGACGCAATTGCCCGCGCCTGTACCGGCCGCTCCTGATTCTGTCGTGGTGCCATCGGTGAAATACGCTTTGACATTGTAGCAGTAGGTCGTCTCCGGAGCGAGTCCATCGTCCGTTATCTCTTTCGAGACCTGCGGCGGAAGCGGCATGCAGTTCCTGAACTGCGCATCGCAACGCTGAGGCACGAAATGGATGAAATCCTGGCACGCATCGTTGAACGTTATCGTGAATGCCACCTTATCGGTCGCTCGCACCGCCTTGGGTTTGGAGAGCGTCGGTTTCGCGTGCGCGCAACCCTGGAGTTGGCAATTGAGATCAATCCTGACACCAGAGACATCCTTGTCGACGAGCACTGCGGGCGATTGTCCGGGACGGCACTGCGGGTGTATCGCGAACACGCGGGTGTTTATCTGCGGCACGTCCCGCAGCGTGAAGAGACCGTATGCATCGGTCATGGCGCTGATATAACCGTCGGGCACCGGGATGAAGACATTGACGCCCGAGATCGGCTTTGCGTCGGTCAGGTTATACGTCGAACCCCTCACGGTGTGCGTAGTGCCGGGGCCGATGGGCGGAGTGCCGCCGCAGACCTCGACGCACGTCGGTTTATCGAGCGATCGGAAGTTGTACGTCGCGCTCGGAGTGGACTTTGCCACGCACGAGTTCCTCGTCATCTTGAGCTGCTCTTCATCGTCGTTTATCTGCGCGCTGTTCGGCACGTTTGCGGTGGCGCAGCAGCAACCTATCGTGCAATCGGGGATGCCTGCGCACGTCGTCACGGAAGGGACCATTGTACCAGGAAGCTGGGCACACGCCTCGTTGAACGACAATTGGTCGGGGAACGACCCTTCGCCCGTGAAGCACGACCCTGTACCCGCGTTCGGCTTGCAGCAACCGGTGATGGCCGCGGATACTGAAGACGAGAGGAGCAGGAACGCGACAAACGCGAACACTGCTATCGCAATGGCGAAGACCGGCGATGAGCGCGTTGTAGCGACGGGACGGGAAACACGATGAGACTGATCATACCATGATAGCGCTGCCATACCACACACCGTAGCAATCCCCCGTCTCACGCTTTATAAACTTTACCTCGATGGTACGACGGAGTGAAGAAGGGTGGAGGACCGAAACGGGACAGGCCATAGATGGAAGGAAAAGGAGGAGCGATGATTGGACAAGAATCTCACGGCAGACGCGACAGCAGTCACAACAGAAAAATCCTCAGAAGAAAGACTGATAGCTAGAAAGACCGTTAACAATAGAGGAGCAAAGGAAAGACCGCTGCCGCCCTGGAACCACTCCCGCGACCCGAGACTCGGGAAGGCCGAAGGCAGGGACCCGAGCCGCGAGGGCCGCGGCAGATGCGGATGGTGCTATCCCGCGGCAGGAAATGACTTGAAGAAGAGAATGACTGGAAGAGATAAGATAATAGTTTCGCTTAACGCAATGACTGATGAAGATAGGGACCTATTGCGCGGGAATATCGAGCCGAGAAGCTGGATTATGACGATCGATACTAGCATCTAATCAAGCATCAAGCGCCAATGACGGAAAACCCCGGCTAAGGACTGAACACCTGCCAATCTTTCTCGCCGGAAGCGTCCGTGACGGTGCACGTAGCTGTCGCGCCATCGTATGCCACCGCGAGCGGTGTCTCATCAGGATCGGCCGCGATAGCCTGCGGATCGAAACCCGGCGCTGATGTATCGCACTTACTCGCGTCGCTGAGCACATCAAGCATCGGAGGCCTATGTTCGACGAGGAACGAGAATGAGTACTGCGTATCGTCGATACGCGAACGTGCGTCGATGATCGATACGATATCCGTCTTGGGCGTGCCGACATCGCTCGGAGACGCGTCGGATATCGCCGCATTGCGCGCCTTACCCACGCTGAAACCCTCGCGATAGGAGGATAGTTTCCCGTAATGCGCCGGATCGGTGATGTTAAACGTCACGTTCCGCGTCTCCTCGCGCGCCAAGTCATACGCGTACTGCGCTATCGCGAGATACCTGACATCGTACCGACGGCTGACGGGCAGGACCTGCGATTCCGCGCTGCCCTGCACAGTGACGGAATACTCGAAAAGCGCGAGAACCCCTTCTTGCACGAATGTGATATTCACGCTCGGCGTACCGACAGCAGTGACTTGCGCGCCTGTTGCTCGGCTGAACACGCCGATATCGGCGCACGACGAGACACGGGTGTTGACCCGCCCGAGAAGCTCCTGCTGCGTGGACGGCCCCGGCGTGCCCGGCGGATTGCTCACTGTGCGCGGCGACGACGCAGCGTAATAACGGCACGGATTCGGGCCGTTAAGGGCATTTGAACCTACCGGACTGCACACTCCTGGGAAATTCACATCGCCGAAATAACCGTCGAGGAATGGAAGGAAATCCAACCCAGCGGTGTTCCTGTTCTCGGTCGAACGCGCCAGCGTCACGCCATCATCCGGATACTTCGGCGCGGGATGCGCCACGGGAAACGCCGTACAACTCGTCGATGTCGGAGCGGTGCAGTCTCTATTCCTCGTGATACCAAACAGCACTCTGCGCGCGGAATCTCCCGATCCGACGATCGCACTCGGATACGCGCCGGGTGCAGCGCTCTGCGGCAACCCGCCGCTCGATCCGAGCTTTTGCAACTCGTCGTTCATGATGGTGTCGAGGCACGACGTGAGGTACTGTTGCACGACGGCGTTCTGCGAGAGGCTCCTCACGGCGTCCACCGTCCCAGGATCGTCGTTTCGCGAGAGCGCCAGATAGATGATGGCGAGCATGATGAGCATCACGAGACCGACCGCGAAAAAGAGCGTCACCTGACCACGAATGCTATTGCAGGTACCGTCATGCATACCGTGGCGCATACTATCGCACGCACGAGCACGACCGTCGCACGCGACGTCACGTCTCATCCCACCTCTCATGCGTAGCTCTCAAGAGGAGGAGTATATAAATGCTGATGTCAGACTCATTAAGCAAATCGTGCTAACGGTTGCTGCGGAGCATATGCTCGCGGTCGGTTTCGGGCGCCGCGTTGCCGNNCCGGACCCGACACGGCGCCCTCAGCCTCATTCCAAGGCAGCAACCTCCTTTCTTCCACTCACCTAAGCGTCACATTGCCGGAAAGGAATATAAACAGTCCTGGCTGGGGCAGTCTCATGCGCGAACCCGCTTTCATGGGCACATACTACAACCGCGATCGGCAGCTTCTCCTCGAGCAAGTATCGGCGCACTACACCGGACAACGAGGACCGGGAGGACAAGCGACCACTGGTGCGAGCAGGAACGTGAAGGGCATCGTAGCGCCGAACTCGCCGTACCACAACTGCGGCGATTGCATGGCGTGGAGCTACAAGGCGATAGCGGAAGCACCGGTACCTGATGTCTACATCATCATCAGCGCGAACCACACATCGCAAGAGAGCGGCATGTCAAAAAGCGTGTTCAACACACCCCTAGGACTGCTGCGTTCAGACGAGGCGCTTGCCGACGCGATAGCGGCACATGGAACGCTCGACGTGAATGAAGCGGCACACTCCCGCGATCAAGGCATCGAAGTGCAACTTCCATTCCTCATCCATGCGAAATACCAGTCGATGGAGCACATCCACATCCTCGGCATCCTCATCAACGAGACCATAGACCTGTCGCGCGTCGCAAGCGACATCAAGGCAGCGCTCACACAACTAGGACGCAGCGCCATCATCATCGCGAGCACAGGGCTCACCCACTACGGACCGTTCTTCCATTATGTGCCGTTCACGACGCAAGTGCAGGCACGCATCTACGAACTCGNNATCCTACGCAGTACACGGCATATGTCGCAAAGCAATTCCCGAAAGCTGAAGGGTTGCGGACGATAGAGCTTCTCATGCGCCTCGTAGAGCGATGCTTCGTGCGCGTCATGCAGCACTACGCGTCGGGCGACATCCTCGCCGACTACAAGAACAGCGTCAGCTACGCCGCCATCGTCTTCGAAGAGAAATAGCGCGACGCGGGATTTAGGCGCACCAGCACAACGACGATAGATAGTCTGTTGTCGGCAGTAGTCGCCCCCTTGGCACGCATCCCGAGGTCCGAGCGTTCGTCAGGGACGAACCATGCGAGTACCGAGACGACTCGAGAGTGGATGGCCGGGGCGACCAGACACGGCGGAGAATCACGACGACATAGATATGGACTGAACCACCTAGGCTTGACCGAAGCCCGCAGTTTACTCCCGTTTTGGCCGATTCTCCGGGAAAACAATAAAAGTCCCGCCATCTTCCCAACAGCATGGTCGAGACGCCGTTGGAAGCGCGGTTAGAGAGCGCACAAGATGACTTCGACGATTCTATCTACGCCTTTCCCGTACCGAAGGACAAACCGCCCTACCATTTCGATCCGCGAAGCAAGATAGTAGAATGGCGGAAGTTCGATATTCCGGCGTCGAAAGAGAAAAGAGAGCGGTTCATAACCCGATACGAACGGCACTTGGAGCACCTCGTCGGAGAAGGGATCGCGAGCGGCGCCACGATGGTGCTCAACGAAGCGTTGATGAACGCGGAAGAGCACGCGCACAAATACGACCCGGCAAAGAAAGCGCGCGTATACAGCATGCTCTTCGAGGACCACCTCTATCTATCAATTCAGACAAGAGGTCCTGGATTCGACCCGCGGAAAGTCCGCACCAGCGGATTCAACGACGATGGAAGCGTCTACAAAACTCCGCGAGGAAGAGGATACATAATGATGGTAGGCATATCCGACAGACTCCTCGCACGCAACAAAGGCAGGGAATTGTACGCGTTGATAGGACTGCGCGATCCGCACACCAATGAGGCAATCCGCGTGTCGCCAGAACGAGTAAACTGACGACGAGTAGCATCCTGATAGCAGTCTACACCGCTGCAGAATATCTCGAAAAGAATGTCGCGAGTATTGCGCTTAACGACTTCGCTGGCGGGGCTGCGGCGAAGGACGGCCGCCATCGCCCAGGAGTTTCTTTATCTCCGACGGCACGAGATGACGGTACTTACCCTCCTTCATGGACAGGTGCACTCCTTGTATCTCGGTGCGACGGAGCGCCTCGACCCAGTAGCCGATACGCTTGAAGATGCGCTTGACCTCCTTGTTCATGCCGGTATGGACGATGATACGGACCACTTTCGGCGCGACACGGACCGCATGCGACTTCACCATGACACCGTCGATCATGACGCCGGAATTTATCCTCGCCAAGTCTTCGGATTCGATGCGCCGGTCGAGCGTCGCCTCATAGGTCTTGCTCACCTCATAGCGGGGGTGCATGATCTTGTTCGCGAACTCGCCGTCGTTCGTGAGGAGCAGGAGACCGGTGGTGTCGCGATCGAGCCTGCCGACCGGGAAAAGCCGTTGAGGCTCGTGGATGAGCTGCAGGACGTGCTTGCGGCCGTAAGGATCCGTAGCGGTCGTGATATACCCTCGAGGCTTGTTGAGCATGAGATAGACCTTGCTCTCGGGACGCAGGTACTGCCCGGAGACGAGTATCTTATCCGTCGAAGGATCCACGTTCATGCCTATTTTAGCGAGTTCGCCATTCACACGCACATGGCCGTGCTGGATGAGCTCTTCCGCTTTCCTGCGTGAACAGACTCCTGCCTCGGCGATGGCCTTCTGTAATCGTACCTCGGGGCTCATACATGCCAGAGGGAGCGCATCCCTTTTAAAGGTGATGCTGCATCCTTGAGTGATACGAGCACCCGCGGAGCGTCCTGGAGTAACGAGTCCGGAGCGCGTCCGAACAGCATCGACTGGAGAACTGAGAGCCGGACACCGCAAGGAATGCGGAGATAGAACGCGAAGGGACGCGGGCGGGAGGAAGACAGATGAGAACTGCGCTATGACGAAGACGACAGACACGGCGAAGATTGCGCATGCTGCGCACAACGGCAGTGGTGTGCAAAAGACGATGCCGCGAAGCGATAGCGCAAAGCACGGCGTGACAGTTTCTCCGGCGCATACCGATGTCGTATTCCCGCACGGCAACGAAACACATCTCATCGATATGGCGGAACGCCTCGGCATCACGCATCTCATCCTCTGTTACACACTCAAGGATCCGCTTCTCAAGAGCCGCGCGAAAGAGGTCGAAAGACTCAATGACCCTGCGCGCCACATCACCACGGAATTCGCCATCCTCGTCTCGAACCAGCAGGACGTATCGCGCGCGAAGAGCGTGACGAAGACAGTCATCGGCACAGCGAGACCTGAGCTCTTCGAGGACAAACGGGTAACGCATATCATCGACATGGAAAGCGGACGCCGCGATGATTTCATCCATCATCGCAATAGCGGGCTCAACCAAGTCTTCATCGCGAACGCCATCATGGGCGATAAGACTCTTCTCATCGACGCGAAGCAGTTGCTCTTCGGCGACCAAGCGCGGGCCGTCGTACTGGGACGCATGCGGCAGAACAACCTATTCTACAAGAAATACTCGCCGCGAGTCATGGTCGTGAGCGGTGCGTCCGAGCCGCTCGAGATGCGTCCTTGGCGCGACCTGCAGAACCTGCTCGATGTCTGAAATTTAGACCATCAGAGGGGTAACGGCAGAACCCTAATAGAGAGTAGAAGAGAGTAGAACGCGAATCAACGCTTCTTCCTGAGCGCGCTGATGACGGTCTTCCGTTCCGCTTTGCGCTGGTCATCGCGCACATGCGAGCCTATCACCATCGCTGCGCAGATGATGACGAAATTCTTGATGATATACTGCCCCTCGAGCGTCGGAGTGAGTATATTGCCGCCCTGTACGGTGAGATGCGGCAATGCGATGAATGGCAGGAACGTCCCTATCATCTGCGGTATGATCATCAGTATACCGAGCCGCACGAGGCGCGGATAGATGAAGCAGACGCCGATGATGACCTCCCAGACACCGAGCGTAGGGAGGAACCATGATGGATCGAACCACGTCGCGGTGCCGATGACGATGGCGTTCGCGGGGCTCACGCCGAATATCTTGAGCGCACCGAACCAGATGAAGACTATCGCGACTGAATAGCGCAAGTAACGCAACCCCACTCGCTTTGTAGTTTCGACAAGCCATGCGTCGAATGCATCTAGTCGATCACCCAAGCGTGTATGAGAGGCCATGCCCTTACGCAGAATCGGTTGTTCAAAAACCTTTCTGAAGCAGAGGCGTCGCCTGCAGGTATCCTCGGCGTTCAAGAATCCTGCACGCGCATTCATGCGCGCTTCTCGCCGTCGTCGGAACCGGCGCCGATCACGCGCAGTATGGCGCACGTCTTACACGCACCCGAGCTCGATGGTTCGCCGCATGTACGGCAGGGGATGACGGCGCCTGCGCCGCCACGCGACAATGCCGATTTCGCCACGAGGAACCTGCGCAACAGGCGATCCCTCACGCCATGATGTGATTGCGCATAACTGTTAAGCGCGTCGCGCACTATCTGCCGGTAGCTCTGCCCGGCATACGGGCACTCCTCGAAACCGCGGGCGAAACCCTTCATGTACGCATACGCCATCACTTCGCGTTCCGGGCAGAAATACAGAGGCTTGACGCGACGCGTGAACCCGGCATCGTGCGTTCCCGTCGATGGACCGAGACGGGCGAAGAGCTCCGTGTTGCCGCGGATGAGATTCATGAGAATTGCTTGCGATTCATCGTCGGCGTTGTGACCCGTCGCTATCACAGCGAACCCCTTGCTCGCGTCGGCGAGGAGCCTGCGGCGGAGCGTGCCGCACACAGAACAGGGGTGCGCATCCTTTCTCTTGATGATCGCGTCGAGCCGTTGCCCGGCCAGATCCTCGAACGACCTCACAATAAGAGTGATATTGTTCTCAGCACAGACGCGGCGCGCCTCATCGAGCGTCCTATCACGATACCCGTCGATACCCTCATCGATGGCGATAGCCACCACGCGATCGTCGCCGAAGACACTGTCAAGGCCATCACCGATGCCGATGCGCTCTTTGCCGAACCACTTGTGCAGGAGCGTGAGCACCACGAGAGAATCCTTTCCTCCCGACACCGCGACCGCTATACGACCGTCTGATGGTATGAGATCGTGCTCTTCGATAGTACGGCGGACACACTCCTCGAAACCTTCGAGGAAATGCTTTTCGCAGCGTAGCGGACCGTCTATGACGGCAGTAGATTCGCATTGTGCGCAGCGCATGGTCATGGAAGGGACACAGTCCTTAAGTTCCTTTCGCAAGTACGTACCACGGGTCCTACGAGACAATCCGCTCCGCAAAAACCGATCACGAAAACAGATAGCATAACGCGTTTTTCAGAATGAATGACCCCGGGCTAAAGCCCGGGGTATCTCCTCGCAAAGCTCGAGAGTCGCGGAGCATTTACTGCTCGTCCCTTGCAGCAGTTACGAAAATCGACCTGCATGAATCGGCCGATTTTCTGACCTACTCCAAGGCGACTCTCCTCGAGCTGAAGCACGAGGTATCACTCAAGTAACGAAGAAACACGGAAAACGGCAACAGCAATGGATGTCATGGCACTGACGCTAATGACGCCGACACTACAAAGCCACACTCCACTAGATGATTGTCATCGACAGTAGATGAAAGACACTATGGTATCTGTATCTCTGCCTTGTTGTGCACGAGCACATCGCCCGCGAAGAAATCATGCACGGGATCATCGATGTGAATATTGTAGACAGGAGTGGGTCCGGAGATCTTGCGCTCAACACGTATGGCCCGCCAACCGTTGAGCGTGAAGACGTGATCTTCATCGGTCAAATCTCCCGCGTGCGTCCATCCCGATCTCGTCCAGAAAGGATGGAACGGCGTGGTGGTGATGAGAGGCATTCCCTCCGGCGTGATAAGGATGAACTCGGTCGATGTATCAGCTTTGATATTCGACACCGTCGCATGGACGATAGTGTCGGTTCCGGTGTCGTATGAAACGACTGTATCTCCGATGGCGATGCGCTCGATAGGAACCGCTCCGTCCGGCGTGAGCACCGGCGTTCCCGCGATGAAGCACGGCGGGCCGACCCGCGTTATCAGGCAGACAGGCCTCGGCGATCCGCCGACCCGCTCGCAGTCAAAAAACATGTACTCTCCGCTATCATCGCAGCAATCGCTGCGCAGGCCGCAGTACTCGCCCGCTTGCTGGCATTCGCTCGTCGAGGCGAAACAAGACGGTGCGTTCGTGAAGTGGATATCGACCGTCTTATGAGTAGTAGTGATGCCCCAGCACGTCCTGAGCGCTTGGGAGAACGTCCCTTGGCTCTTGAATTGCCATCTATCGTCGAAACGGGTGAAGAGTATCTGCCCTCCGTCCTTGTTGAAGATGATGCCGTTCGCAGGGTTCGTCCTGTTGAAGAACATCATCGGAGCACCGTTCGTGAGCTTGCACAATTGGGTATCTGATGCGTTCAAGACCATCTGCGGTTCGTTCTTCGGCGTGGAACGCACGAGGATATCATACTTACCGACCGTGCTGTTCTTCTTGAATTCAGTAGGGCAGTCCTCGTTCGCAGCGGTGCAATCACGGCAGCGCGATAGATCCTCACCATCATCGCAGACAAGGTCGTTGTTGCACTCAATGGCGGGAGGAACAGTCGTAATCCCTCCTGTTGTAGTGCACGGTTGCTCGTCTTTCGCACCATCGCAATTGTTGTCTATCCCGTCGCCGCACACCTCTGCTACGCCCGGGTTCACCGCTCCACCACCGTTGTCAGGGTCGTCGTTGCAGTCCGCGAGCACACTGCACTCAGGGGTTGCGCCGGTATTCGGGGCGAGACATGATATCGCATTGCGGAGCTCTATCTGCACGATGCTGCTGGCAGGCACCTTGCCGTTGAAGACGGTGCTCGCGGAGTTCGCGCTCGGCGTGATATTCGTTACTTTGCTTATGGTGCAATCTGTGAGATTGAGATCGGCGCTCACGTCGATGGCGATATCGGCGCCGTTGAGATTGAATATCGTGATGACGGTCGCGCCGCCTTTCTCTGAACCGACGATCTTGACACCGGCGGGGGTCTGCTT
>DUGD01000063.1 GCA_013331575.1 Candidatus Woesearchaeota archaeon | reverse complement strand
TCAATCCAGCAACATACGAAAAGATAAAAGCAAACATGTTAAAAGGAAACAAAATATTCATCTACGACGCACAAGGAAATATGCTGGAGCAATACTCATGCGACCAACAATAAACGAAGATGCAGAACGAGAACAACGCGTATCTGTACCGTTAGACGAAAGTGTAGAGCGGGCATTGCAGATATATCGTAATGTTGATTATGAAGATAATAAGTACGCGATGCACGACTATATTCGTTCAAAGTATCAAGAGTTGTTTCTTCCGTTGTTATCTCCGGCGCAGATCGATATCGTGTTGCATAAAATTATTGCACAAACGCCGAAGGAAAAACTGTTCGATGGTATGACTGGAGATTATTTTTCAGAACTTGTTAAGCGAAGTTATAATGAGGGGAATAATAATTTTGTTTTGACGACCAATGACACTTCGATTGATAATCTGCCGACGCGTATTTCTGGAACAAAAAACACCCCTCTTCATATTCTCGTCAGCGGTAACCTTGGACGATTTGCCGCAAAAAAAACACAGTATATTGACTTGATAGTGCGTGGAGACATAGGCCATTTCTTTTGTTGTGATGCTGAGCATTCTGTGTTTACACTGTATGGTGTGATGAAAGGAAATTTTTTTTTCAGACCTCAAATTGTGTCTTTAATGTTGCACGGGAGGACGAGTACACAAAAATAAAGGAGGAATTAGAAAAAGAGAACGAAAGGACGTGTTCAGGGCATGTCGTGAATAAAATACCGGAACGATAAGTTTTCATATATTTTCTCCTCTACATCATTGTTTTTTTTCTCCTCTTGCACTCTCTTACCGTACGTGGAAAGCTAAGAGGAGAACGCCTTTGAAAAACACAAAAACACATTACTCAAAAAAATTGTTTATCGACGAGAGAGATTTTGCGCAAAAATAATTCATAAAATTAACACTTACTTTTTATCGTCGGAAGATTTTTACTCACCGACGAAGCTTTCCACGTACCTCTTACCGTAACCTTTTTAAATGGGTCCGAATTCTCGTCAATTATAAGGTGCCCGCGTCCATGTTGTGTTCATGCTCTTCTTAAAGCAATCAAGAGTTGCTTGAGAGCATGCTATGCCTTGGTAGTGTAGTGGCCTAGCATGGAAGCCTGTCGCGCTTCCGACCCGGGTTCGAATCCCGGCCAAGGCGTACGTCACGCTGCATGTGCGCTCACGCGCGCAAGCGGTAGGCGTTCATGCATGGGGCGGTAGCTCAGCTTGGTAGAGCATCGGACTTTTAATCCGGTGGTCGCGGGTTCAAAAGCGTCCGCCCAGAGGAAGGGCGACGAATGAAAGTCCCGTCCGCCCCATCATGCTCACACAGTAGGAGTCCGTACGGAGGAACCATCATGGCAAAAAAGACGCCGACACGCAAAAGCAGTTCTGCAGACAACACCGACGCGAAGGATACATTCAATGTCTCCGCGCACGCACTGGTCCCGAAGCACGAGATCTGCGCGCAAAGCGAGAAGAGCGAGGTGCTCGCGCGTTACGGAGTCCAGCCTAACCAGATGCCCCGCATCAGCGCGCACGACCCGGCCATCCGCCACCTCTCGTGCAAGCAGGGCGACCTCATCAAGATCACCAGAGTGAGCGAGACAGCCGGGACGTCGGTATTCTACCGCATCGTGTCGTCAGAATAAACGGGGGCCGTATGAAACAGAAGAACCGCAATTCGCAGATCCTCATCCGCAAGTACTTCGAGTCGAACTCCATCGTGCTCGCAGACATCGAAAGCTTCAACAGATTCATCGACCGCGAGCTCCAGGGCATCGTCGATGAGAACAAGGAGATAGAGCCGACCATCATCCCGACCAACGTCGAGGAGTTCAAGATCCGCCTGGACAAGATCTACGTCACGAAGCCCGAGATAACGGAAGCCGACGGCAGCACGCGCGCGATCTACCCGACCGAGGCGCGCCTCCGCAAGCTCTCCTACGCAGCACCTATCTTCCTCGAAGTCAGCGCGCACATCAACGGCGTGCAACGCGAGTCTTTCAAGACGCAGATAGGCAGCCTTCCCATCATGCTGAAAAGCAAGAATTGCCACTTGCACAGCCTCTCCTACGATGAGCTCATCGCGAAGGGCGAGGACCCGGACGACCCGGGAGGATACTTCATCATCAACGGCACGGAGAAGGTCATCATCGACGTCGAAGACCTCGCCGCCAACCGCTTCATGGTCGAAGAGACCAGGACCGGCGTCTCGAAGTGGGTCGGAAAGGTCTTCTCTGAACAGGGAAGCTATCGTATCCCGCACGAGTACGAGAAGCTCAAGGACGGTATCTTCTACTTGACATTCACACGCGTCAAGCGCGTCCCGCTCATCCCCGTCATCAAGGCGCTCGGGATGGTCAAGGACGAGGAGATCATGCGTGCCATCGACCTGATGGACAACAGCGAAGTCATCATCAACCTCTACGACTACGTGGATATCAAGACCACCGAGGACGCGATGGACTTCATCTCGAAGCACATCGGCATCAGCCAGACGCGCGAGATCCGCCTGGAGCGCATGAACGAGATTGTGGACAAGTACCTCTTGCCCCACATCGGCGATTCGACGGACGCTCGCATGGCGAAGGCGCACAACCTGTGCAAGTACCTCAAACGGTACATCCAAGTCAGTTCCGGCGTCTTACCTGAGGATGACAAGGACCACTACATGAACAAACGCATCAAGATGTCGGGCGATCTTCTCGCCGACCTCTTCCGCGTGAACATTAAGGTGCTCATCGGCGACATGCTCTACAACTTCCAGCGCATCGTCAAGCGCGGCNNAGCCAGGAGAACTTCGAGGCGCGTTCCTTGCACAGCACCCACTTCGGTCGCCTGTGCCCGAGCGAGACGCCTGAAGGTAGCAACATCGGTTTGCGCAAGAACCTCGCGATGCTCACGCACGCGAGCGGCGAAGTGAACGAACAGGAGCTTGTACGCGAGCTCAAGAAGATGGGCCTGCAGCTGGCGCGCAACACCTGAGGTGACAATCATGGCAGATGTCTTCATTGATTCCAAGTTCATAGGCACCATCAAGGACCCTAAGGAGTTCACGGCGAACCTGCTTGCTGAACGCCGTCTGGGCAAGATATCGCACGATCTCAACGTCATGTACGATGAGACTATCGACGGCGTCTTCCTTGAGACCAGCAAGGGTCGCAGCGTCCGCCCGCTCGTCATCGTGAAGAACGGCAAGCCGCTTCTCACTGAAGAGCACATCAAGCAGCTCGATGCGGGCACGCTCCACTGGAACGACCTCATTAAAAACGGCATCGTCGAATTCCTCGACTCCGCCGAAGAGGAGTCCGCGCTCGTCGCGATCGAAGAGTCGGACATCACGCCTGAGCACACGCACCTCGAGATTAGCCCGTTAGATATAGTATCGGTCACTACCGCTCTTGTCCCGTTTGGCAACTTCAACCAGGGAGTCCGTCTGACGCAGGGTTCGAAGAACCAGAAGCAGGCGGTCGGATTCTACGCGTCTAACTACTTCATGCGCATGGATATGGACGTCAACTTGCTCCATTACCCGCAGCGCCCGATAGTGACTTCGCTCATGTACGACGTGCTCGAATATGACAAGCACCCCTGCGGCATGAACGTGACACTCGCCATCATGGCATACAAGGGCTACAACATGGAAGACGCAGTCGTCATCAATGGCGGCAGCATCGACCGTGGACTTGCGCGCAGCACATACTACAGACCTGTCGAGGCGGAGGAGCTCCGTTACAGCGGCGGTCTCATGGATGAGATAGTCATCCCGGACAAGGATGTCCGCGGCTACCGCAGCGAGCACGACTACCGTCTGCTCGAGCCTGACGGCCTCATCAGCCCCGAGGCGCGTGTCGCCGAAGGCGATGTCGTCATCGGCAAGACCAGCCCGCCTCGGTTCCTATCAGGTACCGATGAGTACAATCTCTCGATGAACTACCGCCGTGAAAGCTCGATGAGCCTCAAGCACGGCGAGCGCGGCATCGTCGACTTCGTCATGATGACAGAGAACGAAGAGGGCAACAAGCTCGTCCAGGTCCGCCTACGCGATAACCGCATCCCGGAGATTGGCGATAAGTTCGTCAGCCGTCACGGCCAGAAAGGTGTCATCAGCATCGTTGTCCCGGCAGGCGATATGCCGTTCACAGCGAGCGGCATCGTTCCTGACATCCTCTTCTCCCCGCACGGTATCCCAAGCCGTATGACCGTCAGCCACTTGATAGAACTTGTCGGCGGCAAGGTCGGCGCCCTTGGCGGCCGTCAGATTGATGGTACGCTCTTCAACAGCGAGAGCGAACGCGATATCCGCGAGGAGCTCGCAGTATACGGCTTCCGCGAGGACGGTAGCGAGACGATGTACAACGGCGAGACCGGCGAGGCATTCGCAGTACGCATCTTCGTCGGCAACATGTACTACCAACGCTTGAAGCACATGGTCGCGAACAAGGTCCACAGCCGCGCACGCGGTCCTATCCAGCTCCTGACCCGACAGCCTACCGAGGGTAAGGCGAAAGAGGGCGGTCTGCGCCTGGGTGAGATGGAGAAGGATACCTTCGTGGCGCACGGCGCGAGCCTGCTCCTCAAGGAGCGGTTCGACTCGGACAAGACCGTCATCCCGGTCTGCGAGAACTGCGGTCTGGTCGCGGTGTACGATAGCCGAAAGAACCTGTCGTATTGCCCCGTCTGCAAGGAGAACGTCGAGATCAACAACATCGAGATGAGCTATGCATTCAAGCTCTTCCTCGACGAGCTCAAGTCACTGACAGTCTACCCGAAGCTCAAGCTCAAGGGGAAATACTGAAGCGTACGATAAGAGGTCATCATCATGGAAACTCCCGTATACAAGCAGGTCGATAAGATCACCTTTGAGATCATGAGCCCCAAGTTCATCAAGGACATGGCATCGGCGAAGATAGTGACTCCTGAACTCTATGATAAAGAGGGCTACCCAGTGGACGGTGGACTCATGGACGTACGCCTCGGTGTCATCGACCCCGGGCTGCGTTGCAAGACCTGCGGCCAGAAGCTCAAGGAGTGCCCGGGCCACTTCGGTTTCATCGAGCTCGCGCGCCCCGTCGTGCATATCCGCTTCGTCAAGATGGTCCTCGACCTTTTGCGCAGCACATGCCGTGAGTGCGGTGGATTGCTCATCCCGAAGAACAAACTCTCACAGTATAAGGAGGAGCTTGACAAGATCGAGCAGAACGAGGGACAGAATGAGCGCCGCGATCGCATCGTCGAGATCATCGCTGAACTCAAGAACATCAACAAGTGCCCGCACTGCGCCGCGAAGCAGAAGAAGATAACACTTGAGAAGCCGACCACCTTCATGGAGGACGATCGCCGCATCAGCCCGATCGAAGTCCGTGCCCGGTTGGAGCGCATCTCAGATGATGACATCCCTATCTTCGGCATCAACCCGAAATCTATGCGCCCGGAGTGGGGCATCCTCACAGTGATGCCTATCCCGCCCGTCACCATGCGCCCGAGCATCACGCTCGAGTCCGGTGAGCGCAGCGAGGACGACCTCACGCACAAGCTCGGCGACATCGTACGCATCAACCAGCGCTTGTTCGAGAACATCAACGCTGGCGCCCCCGAGATCATCATCGAGGACTTGTGGGACCTCCTGCAGTACCACGTGACCACATTCTTCGATAACGAGGTCTCGCAGTTGCCTCCCGCGCGCCACCGCTCGGGCCAGCCGCTCAAGACTATCACGTCGCGTATCAAGAGCAAAGAGGGTCGTATCCGCCACAACTTGGCTGGTAAACGCACCAATTTCTCCGCGCGTACCGTCATCTCGCCCGACCCGGCCCTCGAGATCAACGAGGTCGGTGTCCCCCGCGTGATGGCGATGAAGCTCACCGTCCCCGAGCGCATGACCTCTTGGAACGCTGAATACCTCAAATCGTTCATCAAGAAAGGCCCCGGCGTCTATCCTGGCGCGAACTATATCGTCCGCCCGGACGGCAAGCGCAAGCGCATCACTGATGAGACGAAGGAGCAGCTCCTCGAGGAGCTCCAACCCGGTTTCGTCGTCGAGCGCCATCTTCTCGATGGTGATATCGCGCTGTTCAACCGCCAGCCGTCTTTGCACCGCATGTCCATGATGTGCCACCGTGTCCGTGTATTGCCCGGTCTCACGCTCCGCCTCAACCCGGCGGTTTGCGAGCCGTACAATGCAGACTTCGACGGCGACGAGATGAACCTGCATATCCCACAGACCGAAGAGGCACGCGCAGAGGCCGAGATCCTCATGCAGGTACAGACGCAGATCGTCTCGCCCCGCTATGGCCTCTCCATCATCGGTTGCAACCAGGACGCTATCTCAGGCAACTACATCCT
>DUGD01000039.1 GCA_013331575.1 Candidatus Woesearchaeota archaeon | reverse complement strand
GGCTGGAAGAACGCTCCCACGCTCACCGACGCGATCTACGCATCCCTCGACACGCTGCACGTCAGCGATGAGAAAATAACCGAACAATACGTGCTCGACACGATAGAACGAATGGCGCAACGCTCACGCGAACGCAAGGAGTTCTTCGGCGGAATCGTCAACAAGACCGCGCCGCTCGCGACCGCGGCAATCATCGGAGCAATCGCGCTCCAGATGACTACAGGATTCCGCAGTGCTGCGTACGACAACCGCGTCACATCTGCCGTAGCCGCCGCAGAGCAGGCGAAGACCGATTACGCGGCAAAACAACGAGCGCTCCTCGAAGAGCTCAACGGCCAGTTCGCTATCAAAGAATCAAGCCTCAATGCACAGTACGAGGACAAGAACAAAGAACTCGCCGCGAAGGAGGCAGATATGCTCAAACAGTTCGCGAACAAGACGGCCGCGCTCGCAAAGCAAGAGACAGATTTCAAAGAGCAACTCTTCGGCAAGCTCCCCACGCTCACCGAACGCGTGCAATCATCGTTCAACGAAATCGAGACGAAATACTTCCTCCAGCAACTTATTGTCGCATACAACACGAACGCGGCACAGGTGCTTGAGAGCAGCAATGACACTATTTACGACCAGACATCGTCCCAGAACGTACGCATCATCCGACGACAGAATATGCTCTTCAAAGAAGTGGACGGCAATATCGTTACCGCAATCACATACGGTCAGAACAACGAGATGACGGCCGCGATGCTCATCGAGGGTACCAACGTAACGTACGTGAACTCAGAGCATACGAGGATAACCACCTTCGACAAAAAAGACCGCCTCGTATACCGAGGTCAGGACGGTTTTGACACATACAAAACCCAACTCCAGAAGATGACCGATGAGTACCGTACACTCCAGAGCAGAGGACCGAACGGCTTCAACGCGACACCAGACGGTGCGCAGAAACCGGCGGCACAGAAACCCGCGCCAGAACAGCCGATCAAAAGCGGAGTGCCGCTCGGGAAAGTAATCGCAGGGGGCTGAACGTTGGAAACAATTAAAAGCGTATTCGGTAACTATTAACCATGCGTCTAGAGAAGACATTCATCAATCCAAACATAGAGATACACCCATCTCGTATCTCAGGAAAGGGCATGTTCGCGAAGAAAGCGATCAAAGAAGGCGAACTCATCATCAGCTGGGGCGGTACATTCTTCACAACGAAAGAGGCGAAGAACAAAGATAAGAAGAAATTCCTCGTCATCCAGATCGATAATGATCTATGGAGCATTGAGAAACGAGGAGAATATGAAGACGACTATTTCATCAACCACTCGTGCGATGCAAATACATGGATGGTTGACGGGAGGACGTTCGTCGCCCGCGCCGACATAAGAAAAGGAGAAGAAGTGACTATCGATCACGCGCTCTTCGAATCCGAAGACTACGTCGCTAAATGGACGTGCAATTGCAAAAAACCATGCTGCAGAACACGCATCACAGGAAAGGACTGCTTACAGAAAGACGTGCAGCAGAAATATAAGGGCCACTTCTCTCCCGTCGTTCAAAGAAGGATAGATATGAATCGTTGAGGTAACACAATGTCCCGTATCGCAGCGTTCATCGACCGTGACGGCGTCATCAGCCATGAGGTGAAGCACCCGGAGATCGTCGACGCGCAAGGACGCGCGTGCTCTGACCCGCTCTCCCCTGACGAGCTCGTCTTCTACCCTCGTGTCGCGGAGGCGTTCGCGCTCCTGAAAGCCCACGGCATCCTCACCTGCATCGTCTCGAACCAGGTCGGCTTCGCCAAAGGGTTCTTCCCCGTCGAGACGCTCGAAGCGGTCAAAGCGAAGATGCGCGGCCATTGCAAGCCCGACGGCATCTACTACTGCACGCACCACGAGGACTACACGGGACCGTGCGAGTGCAAGAAACCGAAGAAAGGCATGCTCCTCGCGGCAGCGAAGGACCACGACATCGACATCTCGAGATCATTCATGATAGGCGACCGCCGTATCGACATGCAGACGGGCGACGGCTGCAGGGCGTGCTTCATGGTCGCGAGCAGGGAAGGCGAGGACCCGCACGCCGAGCTCGCGAAGCTCGACCCCGAGCTGCAGAAGAGAGTCGTCATCGTGAAGGACTTGTACGAGGCGGCGCAGCGGATTGTTGCACTAGTCAACCGCCCATAACCCATTTAAGATAGCACCCAGTTCTCACACCATGGAAAAAGAGCGTTGGTTGCAAGAGCTCGCGGGATTTATCGTTGATGGGCACACCAAAGGCTGGGCTGCTGACGGATCTGTAACGTCACCAATCTTCCCCGGAATGAAGAGTGTCTTCTACAATGAGAAAGACTGGGAATATCGAGATAACTACGCTGGTTATTTCCGTGCACCTGGCGTCACCGTGATATCATACAAGAGCGCTCCAGTATGGAGTATGAGCTATTTCGGTCAGGGACAGACGTCTGGATACGAGATAATAGCAAAACCAACATTCCAGTTCTTACGACGCGCGTTGATGCGAGTGACACCCGACCTGCCATTCAGGGGACCGCCAGAGTACAGCGAGCATGAGTGGCGATACTCGTTTCGGCTTTTACGCGGAGATATCGAGGATTTCCTCGCTGAAGAAGACGTTATGAAAGATAGCGTTGTTGTGTTCCGACAGACTGTAGGTGGCGGCACAATACTGGGAAAGGATGAACAGCGAAGACCTATCTATCCTTGGACGCTGTAAATTAGCGGTTTCGTAATTCTTCCGGATTTCTCCTGCATAGTCATAGGACTATTCTTACTTTCCGTCGACATCAAGCACACCGTAACATTTAAATGATACATACGTATCACTAAAGTATCACTAACATAAAGGTGCTCACATGCCTATCGAAGTTGACGTGAAACGCTGGGGGAATTCGTACGCAGTCATACTGCCGAAAGAGTTCGTCAAAGCCAAGGAGATAAAAACGAACGACCGTATCGTCATGGACGCCTACAAACCCGTCTCTGTGAAGAGTGTTTTCGGTCTGCTCAAAGGAAAACGCAAACTCACAGGTCAGCAAGCGAAGGACCTCGCACGCAAGGGATGGTCATGAAAGCGTTCTTCTTCGACACCTACGCGCTCCACGAGATCGTGATGGGCAACCCCGCGTATCTGGCTGCCATCGACGGAGCGCACATCATCACCACGAAGCTCAACATCATGGAGCTGCATTATGTAATACTCGCAAAACTCGGCAAGGAGGATGCAGAGCTCGCATACGACTCGTTCCTGCCTGCGTGCGTGGATATCGATGACGCACTCGTGAAAGCGGCGAACGAGTTTCGACTCTCATGGAAACGCCGCGACGTATCATATGTGGATTGCATCGGCTACTTGCTTGCGCAACGGATGGGAGTAGAGTTTCTCACCGGAGACCGAGAATTCAAAGACGCGCCAAATGTGCGATTCGTGAAATAATCACTTCTTCCCGAACCGCTTCTCCAATCCGGCGTACACGCCGCTAGGATAGAAGTTCTTTCCTTCGAGCGAATCGAGGGTGTGCCATTCGAGATCGTAGCGGTTCGTCTCGCTCATCGCGAGGAGCTCAGGCCCTGCGACTAAGCGCGGCGTCCCGGCGGACGCGTCCACGATGAAGAAGTGCGTCGTGTCGATCTTTCCGTTCCGCGTCTGCGTGATGGTGAAGAGCTCTTCAACAATCCTCACGTCGAGGTCCGTCTCCTCTTTGGCCTCGCGGACAGCGGTCTCTTCGAGCGACTCCCCCTCTTCGATGGTGCCCCCAGGCAGGACGAAGAACTCCTCTCCCTCGCGGTGGCGGTGGATGACGAGGAGCTTATCGCCCCGGAAGATGACGACGCGGACTGCTTTGTGTGCCATGCTAGTTACCTTTTGGGTTGCATCGACCGTCTAACTATTGCTAGAACGCGGAGGATATACTCTCGGATTGTCTCGCCGCTCGCAAGGTCGGTCCCTGACCGACACTCGCGGCTCGGACAACACTCCAAGGCGTTCCGTCACTATGCTACGGGTGTTCGTTTGCAACGAGTGTTATACGAAACTCACTTCTTCAGCGCTCTCGCCTGCTCGAGGAGTCCCGGGTGCTCCGCCAAGTATTTGTTGAAGCGTTCCACTTTCTCGATGTTTCCCATGCCGATCGATTTCAGGTCGGTCGCGAACGCGATGATCTGCTTGTCCTCGACCAGGCGCGGAATGATGTGCTCGTCGAGTTTGAACGCGTCCGGCTCGCAGTACCCGGCGATGCCCTTGCGGAAGAACGAGACGCCGACGTCGTGCAATGTCGCCTTGCCCGATGCGTTCTTGCGGTCGTACCCGGTGATATTCCCCTCCGCATCAACGATGATGTTGTTCTTGTCATCGAAACCCTCGAGCTTGGGGCGGTGGTTGCAGATGTACATCGCGGTCTTCCCTGAAGAGAGGAAGCGCTCCTTCATGGGCGCCAAGTCGTACGGAAAGTACGCGTCCCCGTAGTGCATCATGAACGCGTCGCCCTCGATGTACGGCAGCGCGCGCTTGAATGACCCGCCAGTCTCTACCTCGACCGAGCTCTGCGCGTAGACGATCTCGACGCCGAAGCGCGACCCGTCGCCAAAGTACTCCTTGATGACGTCGCCGAGGTATCCGACGGGGATGATGAACCGCCTGATGCCGTTCTGCTTCAGATGCAGGATGATGAACTGCAGGAACGGAACACCGCCGAACGCAATCATGGGTTTCGGGATCTCCTTGACCATGTCGCCCATGCGGGTCCCAGCTCCTGCGCACGGAAGGATGGCTTCGTAGATGCCGTCGGATACACCGCTGGGATGCGCCGTCATCGGCACCGCAGGCTTCTCTCTGAAGTACGCCTCGCCGAGCGCCCATTCGTTGTGCGATAGCCAGTCGGCCGTCCTGCGCACGGCGTCTGGGATGGAGAGCGAGGTGTGCCATCCGAGCGAGCGTATCCTCGCGGTGTCGAGCAGAATGTGCGGCGAGTCGCCTATCCACCCGCGCGGCGTGTCGGAGAAGTTGATCTTCACGTCGACGCCAGGCCGTTTGCCGAGATGCTCGAGGAGCACGCCCACCATGTCGCGCACGCGTATCTCCTCTGTGTGCCCGAGGTTGAAGATATTGATCTTCTCCTGCGCGTTGTTGTACGCAGTCCATATCGCGCCCACGCAGTCGCCGACATACAAGTATGATTTGAGCGGCGTCCCGTCCGAGAGGAGATCGACGTGGTCAGGATGCTGCCGCAGCTGCTGCATGAGATGGAAGATGACGCCGTGCGTGTACCGTTCGCCGAGGATGGAGACGAAGCGGAAGATCCAGGCCCGCATACCGTACGCCTCGCAGTACGCGCTGATGAGCCCTTCGCCGTAGCACTTGCTCGCGCCGTACATCGACGTCTGGATAGGGAACGGCGCGTCCTCGGGTGTCGGGAAGACCTCCGATTCGCCATAGATCGATCCCGTGGAGCTGAAGATGATGTCCTTCACGCCCGCGACGCGCATCGCCTCGAGCACGTTGCTCGTGTTGACGCCGTTCTCCCACAAGTCGACCGTCGGATGGTCGCGGCCGCCTTTGACGTCCGCATTCGCCGCGAGATGAGCGACCACACGCGCGCCGCGGACGGCATCGACGAGCGCGTCGGCCTCCTTGAGGTCGAGCTTGACGAACTCGAAATCAGGATTCGACATGTTATGCGCAATGAACTCATTGTGCCCTGTGCGGAGGTTGTCAATGACGCGCACGCGCCATCCTTGCGCGAGGAACTTGTCCGCGAGGTTGCTGCCGATGAATCCGGCGCCGCCGGTGATGACGATGAGCGATTTGTTCATGGATGACCTCCGTTGCCGCGCGGTCCCACCGCGTTATTCGCGTGCACGTTGTTCGCGTGCAGCGCGAACACTACTTCGAGCGCCTCGAGCGCCTCCCGCGGCGATCCGTCGACCGGCGCGCCGTCCCGCACCGAAGCGAGGAACGACTCCATCTCGCGCGTCCATGTCGTGTCCTCGTCGGGGAACGTGAACACCTGTTCGTCGAACTGGTAGACCCCGACATCGGCGGACTTCTGCTCGTTGCGCGTGAGAAGCGTGAGTTTCGGCGCGCCGTAGTGGCTGCGGATGCCTTCGATCTCTATCCTGCCGAGCGTGCCTTGCATCTCGAAGCGGAAGGTGTTGCGCCAGAGCGAACTCGAGACGTGGATGGACGCAGGGACGCCCGCGACGTTTTTCACCACGAAGAACGCGTTGTCGTCCGCGTCGCCGCCCCAGAACAACCGCTCGGCGATGCCGCGCGTGGTCTTGGGGTCGAGCGGTCCCATGAACCGCGCGCACAAGTCGAGCACGTGCACGCCCTGGTCGAGGAGCTCGCCGCCGCCGTGAGCGGTGAACGCGCGCCACTCCTTCTCGTAGCCGATGCGCCCTTTCTGGCCATACGTTGCCTTGATGAACATGAGCTTACCGATCGCGCCGTTGCCGCCGGCGTAGAGCTCCGCGGCCTTCATGATGGTCGGAAGGTAGCGGTGGTTGAAGCCGACCTTGACTATCTTCCCCGTCGCTCGCTCTGCCGCCGCGACCACCGCCCGCGCGNNGTGCTTGCCGTGCGCGAGCGCGGCGATCGTGTACTTCGCGAGGTGCTCGGTCGTGGTGCAGACGATGACGCAGTCAATGTCCGCCCGCGCGACGAGAGCGTCGGCGTCGGTCGTCGCGTCGCAATCGCACTGCTGCGCGAGTGCCTGCGCTTTCTCGAGCGATGTGTCCGCGACGAGGAGTATCTTGGTGCCCAGCGCCGCCATGATGGATAGCGCGCGGCGNNATTGGCGCTTGCCCATGAGCCCTGCGCCGATGATGCCGAATGTGAGAGGTTTCGTGGTGGTCATGCTGTTCACTTGTCGCTCGCGCTGCGGCGCATTCACCCGCGAATCGTCTCGGGCCTCGCAGGATTTTTCCTCTTGGAAAAATACTCGGCCCTCAGGAGATACGCCAAGGCAGCGCTTGTTATACGGAATATTGTATCGTGATTGTTATACGGAATCTAGTTCGTCCTGCGCAGCTGGTACCGGTCGGTGCCCGATATCTCCGGCGTGAAGCTGCGGTAGTCGTTCTCGATGTGGATGAATCGGCCGCTGATGCCGTCGGAGTCCTTGCCTGTGAGGTAGTCGATGAGCGCGTAGAGCTTCTCCATGCTTGACCATTGCGCAGGTTCCTTGTCGTGCGTCTCGTCGTTCCAGATGGCAGTCTTGTGCGCCCCCGGCGCGATGATATTGCACTCGACCTTACCCTTGTACTCGAGTGCGATCGATTCCGTGAGACGGACCATGGCGGTCTTCGCCGTGCCGTACGCGGTGTGGTAGAGCCGCGCGTAGCCCGCGCCGCCGCCACCGAAGTTGACGATCTTGGGGAGCGACTCGCCGCGTTCGATGCGCGCCGGTACGCTCTCGAGGAGCAAGGGGAGCATGGCGTGCAGGAGCCTGGCGTTGCCCACCAAATCGATGTCGATGGTCCGCGCCCACACCGCGAAGTCGTTCTCGTGGAACGGACCCACGGGCCCGAGGATCGCGGCCGCGTTGATGACGGCGTCCGGCGTTATGCCTTCATTCTTGAGCGTACGCACGAGGGAGACGACGTCCTCCTCCGAGGAGATATCGCACACGAGCGCCAGGACACGGTCGCCCACCGGCCCGCCTGCCGCGAGCGAGAGCAGCTCCTGGCGCGCCGACTCGACGGAAGGAGCGTCGTTAGAGAAGACCGCGACAGACCATCCGCCCGAGAGCAGATGACCCGCGATACGCAATCCGAGACCTGAGGCCCCGCCGCTGATGAGCGCCCATTTCCGCGAAGATGCCACAGTATCACCACCCATGCCTCGTCGGACCCCATTCCGGTATAAAAAGATTGTCGTACACAGGCCATATTGGTGTCATGCACGAGACGCCCTAGCTAACGAAAGATTACAAAAGGATTATAATATCATTGGCAGCGCTGTGGGCGCATGGCATCGACCCACGTCCCGCTTTTGCTCTCGATAGTCATGCCAGTCTACAATGAGGCAAAGACGTTCGATATTATTCTCAAGCGCGTCAAGGGCGCCCCACTCCCCAAAGGCATGCGACGCGAGATTATCATCGTGGAAGCGGCGAGCACGGACGGCACGCCCGCGATCATCGACCGCCATAAAGGGGAAACGGGCGTACGCATCTACCATCTCAAGGACTACTGCGGTAAGGGCACCAAGCTCGCGTTCGGGTTCAAGAAGGCGCGCGGCGACATCATCATGGTACAGGACGCCGACCTTGAGTACGACCCGAACGACTACCCGAAACTCCTCAAGCCGATCCTACTGGGAAAGACTTCGTTCGTGCTTGGCAGCCGACACCTCGGCAAGGGAGCTTGGACCATCCGTCGATTCAATGGGCGCGATCGCTTCATGGCGCACATCATGAATATAGGCGCGAAATCGCTCGATACCCTGTTCAATATCCTGTATGGCGTGCACCTCACAGATCCGCAGACCATGTACAAGGTATTCCGCAGGAAGTGCATCAAGGGCGTCACCTTCAAAGAGGATGGATTCTATATGGATTTCGAGATGGTCATCAAGCTCATCAAACGCGGGCACAAGCCGATCGAAGTCCCGGTGAAATATACTTCGCGCGGCTTTAGCGAAGGGAAAAAAGTGAACGTCGTCAAGACCGGCCTTATGGACATATGGGTCATGCTCAAGTATAGATTCTAGTTCGAGATAATGACCGACGCGCAAGCAAACGCGCGTAGCATCATTTTTTGCGCGAAACCTTGCCGGCCCCAACGATACCAATGCCATTCTTCGCCATCGGAAGGCGGTACTTCCCCATCGCTATGGTGAGAACCCTGCCTATGAATCGACGAGGAAGGAATCGCAGCATCTTCAGCACGAACTCGACACGGCGATCGTTGTTATGCATGCTGCGGTCGAGTATGGAGAGGAGCATATTGTCTTCTATGCGCAGCATTTTCTTACGATGCTTGCCATCCAACGCGGAGTATTCCACCGACTCGAGACCGACCGCGGCGTAGTATCTCGACAGAGTCGTCGGCGAGAAGTAGAACAAATGACCTTCTGGCGCGATGTAATGCCATCGTTTTCCTAGCAATCGGGCCGCAAGCGACCGGACATTACCCGTGGAGCATATGAACACGCCTCCCGGTGCGAGCAGACGTTTTACCCTGCGGAAAAAACGCATCGGGTCGGTGACGTGCTCGATGACCTCGGTGGATACTATCACATCGAATTGACGATCGCCAAAATCATGCTTGAGAAAATCGCCAGTTATGACGGGCGATGTACAATTCTTCCGTGCGAGCCCTGCCGCATAAGGCGAGAGCTCTATGCCCAATAACGACGCGTATTTTTTTCTCTCGAGCACGCGCAAGAGCGACCCTGTCGCACAGCCAACATCCAAGATACGCAAGTCCTTGCGTGACGAGAAGACACGTATGCGCTCGAGCACATAATCGCTCTCCCGTTGCGCGGCATCGTAGTTATCGAGTAGCGATACATAATCGACCGCCGCATCGAACCCATCTCCTTGGAAATATGACGGTGAGTACAGCGCGCTCACCTCCGCACGGGTGAGACGTGGACTCACGAACACGAGACCGCAACCGTCGCAACGCAAGAGCGTGAACACGCGTTTAAGCATCGTTCCCCGAACACGCGCATACACTGAGAATCGTGCGCCGAGACATAAGTTGCAACGAGATAACCGCTCCACCATCTAGACGAATACACGACGGTTTTTATACATATCTTTTGGCAAGCACAACAATATCCGCGACATATCCGTAGCATATCGTGACTATAGCACCGTCTCGCATAGAGTGATATTAGAGTGATATTGGAGTTTGCCTCACCGTTGCGAAAAAGATACCGGGGACAAGATATCCGCAAGTGCATATATCAGCGAGTGTGCTGCAGGACGGCACCAGTATCACCCAGAACTATCATCGGAGAGTCTTTAACACCGCAACACTTAAAACGGCCATTTTCTCCCGATAGCGTATGGCGAAAAATAGCGTCCCGTCGAAAATCTATTCCAAGGAGTATTATCTCACTATAAACGACGGGGGTGCGCTCACCGCGCAGGATAACGCGCTCTCGCCACGGCTCGAATACACGCTCGATCGCGCGCAGATGAAACGTGGAGACATCGTACTGGACATCGGATGCGGCAGCGGAGAACTGTCATTCAACGCCGCGAAGCGCGTCAAGAGAGTCATCGGCATCGATTACTCGAGCGATGCCATCCAGATGTGCAAGCGAAAACAGCGGACTGCGCCCTACGGCAAGAGGATAACGTTCTTCCGCATGGACGCGACCAGGATATCCACGCTCGATGTGAAGAAGGGATCGGTGAACGTCGTATTCATGACCGACGTCGTGGAGCATCTCTATCCGGCGCAGCTCGAGAAGATGCTGCGCGGCCTACGGCCGCTGCTCGCGCCGGACGCGAGATTGATAATCCACACTGCGCCGAATCTTGAGTTCTACCGCTACGGCTACCCGCTCATACGCATGGCATATCCGCTCCTGCGGCGCATCAGGCCGCTACGCGATCTCCTCTGGACGAAGCCGAACTGGAAAGGAAGGTATCGCCTGCCGAAGGACCCTGAAAAGGGAAGCCATAACAAGATGGGGCACGTGAACGAACAGACCCCCGCAACCCTGCGAAAGACGCTCGAACATTGCGGTTACACATCCAAGATATGGGTGATACCATTCCTCCGTCCTGCGAAGAGCGTCGCTGTACGCATGGTATACGCGTTGTGCTCATTGCCAGGGCTAAAGCAGATCTTCGGTGCCGAGATATTCGCTATCGCGAGATCCAGATGACACTATAGAACACAACAGTCGTCATGTCCACAATCTAGGCCATCTAGGATGATGGTAGCATTCCTCATGCTTGGTACTGCGGAGCTGCCTGAGATGCCAGGGTCTACACAGCGTTCTTCGAAAACAATATATAGCTGATGGCTGGAGATGTGCGCGGAGGGGACAATGGACTATGCGCAGATAAGCAGCATCGTATTCTTCGCCGCGGTGTTCTCCGGCATCGGCTCAGGACTGAGGGCGCTCTTGCGATTGCCCGAAGAGGAAGTCGTTCAGGAGACTGTGCTCGGCTTCTTGTTCGGCATTGCGGCATTCATCCCTATCACGCTGCTCGTCGGAGTCCTCCACATACCGATACACTGGCTCACCTATCTCACCATCGCCATCATGGGCGCGACGTACAGGGCATTCTTCACATGGAATAGCCCCGGACAGGCAGTGCGCGCAAAAAAACGCGACAAATGGTACGACACGATAGATTGGCATCTGATCATCGTGATCATTCTCGCGATAACGCTCGCGGCGGTGATGTACAAGGGCGCGACAACATATCCATACCTCGAGGATGATGATCCATGGGTACACGCTGAAGGCGCATCGTACGTGGCGGAGAAACTCACATTCTGGCAGACGCCAGGACAAGTATTCACGCGTTACATCGCGCCATATACGCCATTTTACACCACGATGATGGGCACACTCGCCCAGATATCGCACGATATCCCGTGGACGCTCAAGTTCTTCAACAGTGTATTAGTCGGACTCATGTTGGTGCCGGCGTATCTGTTCTTTGCGGCGTTCACGAAAAACAGGACTGCCTCCGCCATCATGGCAGCGATGCTCATGATGCTACCGTCGTTCGCAAGCCATTTCATATGGGCTCAGACGTACGGCATAATCACGTTTTTCATAGCGTTCCACGCTCTTGTGAAAGCCAGCGAGGACAAACGATGGTTGTGGTGGGCCATCATCGCTGTGTGCGCTACGTTCATATCGAATCCGCTCGCGATAGTGTACGGCGGGTTATTCTTCGCCACGTTCTGGGCAGGGATGGCGCTATATCGCATCGTTAATCGCGGAAGCCTCCGTGATCCCGCGCTGTGGCGCGTCTTTATCATATGCGGCATCGGCGTAGCAGCCGCACTCCTCTATTGGGGCTCGATGTACCTCGTGTACGGCAATGATACCCTTACGAGCGGCCTTAGCCTCAGTATCGGGAATGGTAAGGTATCAATAGACGACACTTCTGGGGGGATCAAGTATTCATTCGGAGATTTCTGGAACGCACCTCAAAGCAGTCACATCGATCAGGCGACCGGTCTGGGCGCTGCGATGGTCGTACTCGTGATCTGCGGCGTACTGCTAGCGATGCTCAAAGCGCGCGAAATATGCAAGAAAGAATGGATAGTCATCAGTCTCGTATGGCTCGCGACGAGCATTGTATACATACATGGAAACCGCATCGCGCCGCACCTATTGATCGGCGCGCACCGATTCTGGCCGTGGCTATCGGTGACAGTCGTGCTGATAGCGGGTTTCGCAGTGATGACGCTCATCAATAGCGTGAAATCATGGCACGCGAAATCGGCAATAATAATAGTGGTGCTCGTGTGGATAGCATTCACCGCCGGATATCCGAAGTACGTCGTGCAGACATCTCAATGGCCGCCGGGCGTATCATGGACCGCCGCCGAAGAGATTAGCGGATATGCCGCTATGAGACAGACTATACCGAAGAATTCCCGAGTCTTCCCGATGTGCAACTTCGATCGCAACGTCATAGGTTTCGGTATGCGCAGCGATGCATGGGATCCAGACGTGGTGTCCTTCAGGAATACCATCGCGAACGCGACAGCCGAAGAGATTTTCTCGTTCCTGCGACAGCATGAGTACGCGTACGTAACCTTGGATGCGACGTGTATCAGGACGATAGGCGAGAACGCCACCGTCGAGCTCGCGCAGCGGCTCAGTGCGTCGCAACGCATGACACAAGTCATCAGCGCGCCCGGATTCTTGCTCGCCCAGGTACGATAATACTCCTTACTCGCGGTCTCCGGTACAGGTCTCGCATAGAGCTTGATATACATAGAACTAGTGCAGGATGAGGCACCAGTCCACAATGGTTAAATAACAGTGCAGTTCATGAAATAACATGCGCATACTGTTCATCCTGGAGAACTATCTGCCGCATATCGGCGGCGTGGAGATAGTGTTCAAGAACCTCTGCGAGGGGTTGGCGGCACGTGGACACGATGTGACGGTCCTCACGCACCATATTCCCGGCACGCGGCACGAGGAGATACTCGACGGTGTCCGTGTCGTCCGCATCCCGTGCAAGGACAGCAGATACCTATTCACGTTCGCCGCGATTCCTGCAGCAATACGTTATGCGAAATACGCAGACATCATCCACACCACCACGTTCAATGGCGCACCGCCCGCATGGCTCGCGGCGCGTACGCGCGGAAAACCCGTTGTTATAATGGTCCACGAGTCATGGATAGGGAAATGGCGCGCATACACCGACTTTCCGGCGTGGAAAGCATGGATGCACGAGGCACTCGAACGCGCGGTGTTCTTGCCACGATATGACCACTACGCATGCGTCTCCGACTCTACGGCGCGGCAATTGCGCGCAGCGCTGCCGAACGCCAGGCGACGCATCACGACTATACACAATGGTTTCGACGCATCGCACTGGAAGCGGCCGATTCCAAAAAGCGCGCTCAAGACGTTACGCGATGCATTGGACCTACAGGGACGGTATGTCGTGTTCGGCTACGGACGGCCGGGCACAAGCAAAGGATTCTCCTACCTTCTCGAGGCGTTCCCGGAAATAAAACGGAGAATCCCAAACGCTACGCTCCTGCTCATTCTAAGCAAAGACAAGCAGTATGCCTCCGAGATAGACAGGATGCGTCGACGAGCGAAAGATCTCCGTATCGATGGAAGCGTCCTGATCATCGACCCGAAACCGTACAAGGAGCTCACGATCTACGCGCACATGGCCGACTGCATCGTCGTGCCCAGCATCACCGAAGGGTTCGGGTACACAACGCTCGAGAGCTGCGCGACGGGCACCCCGGTTGTGGCGTCGGACACTACGAGCATCCCGGAGGTCATCCATGGCAAACATCTGCTCGTGACGCCGCGCGATCCGCAAGCGATAGCGCACGGGGTCATCGCGACGAAGAATGGCAAATACCGGACGACCCCGACGCGCGAGTTCCCGTGGAACGCGAACATCAAAGCGTTCGAGCGTCTCTACGCAGAGCTGTACAGAAAGAAGCCGGTGACGCGGCGGACAACGAGGACGAAGCCGGCACGAAAACGATCACGATCCTGAAAAGCGCACGACATTATCAACTATAGGTCCATCACAAAATACACGATTATATGAACTATACGATAACGCTCCCTTCAGGGAAGAGGATGAATAGAATGAATATCATGCGTCGGGCGTGACCTTGTCTCCCAGCATCAACGATTCTGCTCCGTGTCCCACGCATTCTCGCCGCGATATTGCGCTTGCTTCACTCTGACAAGGTTCGTTTCCGCACAGTTCTCACGACCGCGTCGGCGAACGCACGCACATCGCCCTCCTTCACCAAGATGCCGTCAGTAGTCACCTCGGGATGCGCGCATACATCGAACGCGACCGTAGGAGTGCCACAGGCAGCGGCTTCCGGGATGGGCATGTCGAATCCCTCCCAGCGCGTGCACGTCGTGTAGACAGTTGCGGCGGCGTAGTACTCCGCGAGACGATCATCCGGAACGAATCCGATGAATCGGATGTCGGGGTCTCCATCTGCGAGACGTAAGAGCTCATCGGCGTATCCCTTGAACGTCGGCTTGCCTCCGATCACTAACACAAGCGACGGAATCTTCTTCTTCGCGCGTTTGTACGCCAGTATGAGATGATGAACGCCTTTATGCGGGCTGAGCCTCCCGACATACAGGCACATCGGCGCCTTGCCTATGCCAAGCTCGCGCCGCACCCGCCTGCCGTCCGCGTGGGCATTGAAACGCACGGTGTCGATCGCGATGTGCTCGACGGAAGCATCGATGTTGGCATCGCGCTTGAGCACTCCCGCGAGATAATGGCTGATGCTGATGACCTTGTCCGCGCGGCGCATGTATCGGTACGATAGTCGCGTGAAGAGGCGCAAGTAGACGCGTTCGTGCACGCTAGTGAACAGCGCAGGGGTGGCGACGCCGTAATCGTGCTCGATGAGCTCGAGCGATGGATTCATGCGTTTCGCGTCCGCGGCAAAGACGCTCATCGGGTAGAAGTGCGTGTGTATGCGGTCGAAGCGGGCGAGCATCCTCGCTGCTCTGCGGCGTTTGATGATGTCTAGGAAGAGGAAGAGGCGATAGATGCGCGAGAGGAGCTGGTTATGCGGCATGCCGAGACGCACCACCTTGACGCGAGGCACCTTGATATCGCCGTCGAGGCAGAAGACCGTCACGCTGTGTTTGCGCGCGAGCGCCGCCACCTGCATCTCCACCACGCGATCGATGCCGCTGTAGGCGAAGAATGTCGGAGTGAGGACGGCGATGCGCGAAAGGTCATTCCCCGTGGATTGCGATGTTCTCCGCGTCATGCTTCGCAAGCGGCCACTACGATTAATAAATCTACGGTTCGGCACGGCTCCTCGGCAAAGAACAGACGGAAGTATCTAACAAAGGGTTGCTTAACAGAAGGTTGCTGTATTGGAACAAGTCTCGTTCGAGAATGTCAGAGTGTAGAGTGGCGAACACACAATATCCCGATGAAAGTACACAGATCAACAATCGCTGTGATTGCGTAGACTGTGTAACGACTGCGACACCGAGGTGAAAGACGAGACTGTGCTTTATAAACAACGCTGTTCGTCACGAGCATGCACCAGAGTTTTTTTATAGACGCACCTTCCCCGCCCCTCATATGACCTTAACAGCACCGCACCAAACAACCAACAAAACCGCCATCATCACCGGCATCACCGGACAAGACGGCAGTTATCTCGCGGAACTGCTGCTCGGAAAAGGGTACACTGTGTACGGCATCGTCAGAAGATCGAGCACCATGCAACGGCCCAGAATAGACCACCTCCACCTCAATCCATCATACAAAGACAAGCTATTCCTCGTCTACGGCGACCTGAGCGACAGCAGCTCGATCGACGAGATCATCAACCGCGTCAAGCCGGACGAGTTCTACAACCTCGGCGCGCAGAGCCACGTCAAGATCAGTTTTGAGATTCCCGAGTACACCATCGAGGTGACCGGCAACGGCGCGGTGCGCGTGCTCGAGGCGATACGACAGTTCTCACCGAAGACGCGATTCTACCAAGCGAGTTCAAGCGAGATGTTCGGCAAGGTGGCGGAAACGCCGCAGAACGAACGGACACGGTTCCACCCGCGCAGCCCGTACGCGTGCGCGAAGGTGCTCGCGCACAACGCGACCGTGAACTACCGCGAGAGCTACGGGCTCTTCGCCTGCTGCGGCATCCTATTCAACCACGAGAGCGAGCGACGCGGTGATAATTTTGTCACCATGAAGATAGCCCTCGCCGCGGCGAAGATCGCGAAGGACGCGGAACGCGGCGAGCAAAGCGATCCCCTCATGCTAGGCAACCTCGACGCCCGCCGCGACTGGGGCTTCGCCCCCGAGTACGTCGAGGCGATGTGGCTCATGCTCCAGCAGGANNTCATCGCCACCGGCGAGACGCACACCGTACGGGAGTTCGTGGATGAATCGTTCAAGAACCTCGGCATGACGCTGCGCTGGGAGGGCCACGGTCTCGACGAGAAAGGCATCGACGCCGCGACCGGCAAGACGGTGGTTGCCATCGACCCAAAATTCTTCAGGCCGGCGGAAGTCGATCTCCTGGTGGGCGACCCGAGCAAAGCACGCAAAACGCTTGGCTGGACGCCGCGGATCGCGTTCACGGGGCTCGTCCGGATAATGACAGAGCATGCGAAGAAGAGTGCATAGGCCATCGAAGGCGCTGCTCGCATGGACCGCAGAGAATATAAGCGCGATAACGTTCTTCCATCCATGCCGCGCGCGCCGCTTGTGAGTGTCGTCATCCTCAACTACAACGGGAGACGGTTCTTGCGCACATGCATCGAATCGCTGCGACGGCAGACGTTGCAGGATTTCGAGATCATCTTCGTCGACAACGCATCGAGCGACGGCTCGGCGGCATTCGTGGAATCATCATACCCGGACATGCTCTCGACCGGAAAGTTACTGATCATCCGCAACGCCACTAACCAGGGATTCGCGGAAGGCAACAACATCGGCCACCGCGCGGCGAAAGGGAAGTACGTCCTGCTGCTCAACAACGACACAAGAGCGTCAGCGCGACTCCTTGAACGGCTCNNTCCAATGGCAAGCGACCCGCGCATTGCGACGGCGGGCGGATTCGTACTCGACAAAGGGAAGGAACGGCTCTATCGCAGGATCATAGAGAAAGAGAGACGATCGCTCACCATAACGTTATGCGGCGACAACGTATCGGCACCCCCATCTCGCGAAGAAAGACAGCTGATGGAAAGACAGTCCACACCTATACGGAAGCAGTTCTATGTAAGCGGCGCCGCGCTCATGTACCGCAAGAATGAGCACAAGAGGCCGTTCGAGAGATTCTATTTCCTGTACGCTGAGGACACGTGTCTTGGATGGCAATCGCTGATCGAAGGGAAACGCAACGTCATACGCACAGATGCCATCGTATATCATTACGGCAGTGGGACGCAACGCACTGTGCGCGGCATAAGCAAAGTGGCTGTATTCCATGGGACGAAGAACCAGCTAGCCAATATTCTGTTGTTCTATGACTGGAAGACAATCGTGCGGATATTGCCGCTCCTGATGATCGTGCAAATAGGACATATCCTCGAGAATCCGCGGAAAATAATCGTGAAACCGAAGGCGTACTGGTGGGTGCTCTCAAACATGGGACTGCTACTACGCAAACGACGCGAAATGCAGGCGCGCAGGAGCGTTCCCGACAAAGAGATACTCCGTGGTATGAGCTGCGCATTCTACGATGCTGAAATAACCGATGGAAAGGCGCGACGAACGACTGTGCGCGTAATGAATGGGTTGTTTTACGCGTATTGCGCAATAGTACGGCTCAAGACCTGCGAATTCTACCGATGAGAGAATACCCTGCGGTACATGCTGCGAAGTTCATCGAATGTTATCGCCCGCAGCAGCAGAAGCACACAGATATACACCGCTGCGCCCAGCAACACACCCACCACCACTTTGAGATATTGGCCTTGGATATTGAACATCGATCTCGACACCCAGATCGTGCCTGAGAAGAGCACGCTGGCGATAAGCGCTTTGCACCACGCGACGTAGGGTATGCTCATGCGCAGGATTCTATGGACGAATGCAGTACTGATACTGAACATGATGATCGCGGATATGAGCGTGCCTATCGCAGCACCCAGACCTCCCATACGCGGGATGAGAATGAGATTCGCGACGAGATTGCACGCTGCGCCGATCGCGACCGCCTTGGTGTTCTGCCCCGGCCGCCCCACGCCGGAGAGCGTCGCGGCATTCACTGCATGAAGCGCCATGAAGAGCACGGCGATAGCTAGCGCACGCAAGATGTCCGCTCCTTCGATGAACGACGCGCCAAAAAGCAGATTGAGGATAAGGTCGGGGTAGATGACTGCCGCAATACTGAGCGGAAGCATGACAATGAAGACCGCGAGATAAAGCTCCTCCACGGCAAGACGTATCAAGCCCGTCCGTCTGCGCGCCCACAACTCTGCTATCAACGGAAGCATCACCACAGTGAGCATCGTGGCGAAGAACAGGAGTATGTTCGCCGTCGGCAACGCCGCTTGGTATACGCCGACTTCATGCAAACTCGAGAAGATGGTGAGTAGCATGGTATCAGTGTAGAACAAGACGATGCTGGCCATACTCGTCAGCATCACCGGCGTCCCATAACGAAGCAGCATGTCGAGCGTGCTACGACGCATCTTCACCCGCAATGAAAAGAACCGTGGGATGGAAAGAGGCAATAGCCACGGTAGGAAGACGCAATAGCTGACCGCATACGCCACCACGTACGCAAGCATCGCACCAGACGGGCCGAATCCCTGCATCAAGAATATCCACGTCGCGAAGAGAAGTACGAATGATCGTGTAGCGGTGTAGAGCGCATGATGCGCAAGACGCTGCCTACCTTGGAGAAGTCCGAGAATAAGGACGTCGATAGGGACGAATACGAGCGAGATCGCGAAGAGTCGCACCAGCGTGGGCGCTATATCGCTCTTGAAATAGACCACTCCAAGCCAATCCGCCGAAAAGAACCCTACGCCCGCGATAACAAAGGCCACAGGATAGAGAGCCCGAGCCGACCACAATACTATCTCCTTGATACGAGCATCGTCTCTTTTCACGCCGAATTCCGAAGTGTATTTCGCAATGGCCTCCGTGAGCCCAAGGCTGTAGAATGCGCTGAGAAGACCGAAGAGCGCCATGACCGAGTAGATAAGGCCGTACTCCTCCACAGTAAGTGATCGCGCGAGCAGTAGACGCAAAAGATAACCGAACATATTCGCAAAGACCGCCCCCACCCCCACGAAGAGGAAACCGAAGAATGCCTTACGAGTGTACCCGGTCATGGCCAACAAGACAATCCCTGAGTATAAAAGCATATTGTCGGAGGTGCTTACGCGAAAAACGAACCGTGGGCTGCTGCCTTGGAACCATCCTGAGGGCGCCGTGTCGGGTACGGCCAGTAGGCCGGGGGACCCGACGGCAACACGGCGCCCGAAACCCGTTCGAGAACAAATGTTCCGCAGCAGCGGTCAGCACGATCGTAAACCGTCGGCCGAGAGCATAACGCGCCGTCGAAGACGGGACGGGCGGGAATCCCGCCGCAAATCCCGTTACGTAAAGCCGGAACAAGACGGAGAGGCAAAAACGACATCATGCCTTGCGCTTGAAGACGCGCCCGAGAATCGCCTTGAACACGTACCCTGGATTACTGAAGACCAACCGCCTGACCCATGGGAGGAGCTCGCGCCACGTCGAAGGGTTGTTGTGGTAGATGGTGGTCTTGACCACGAGCGCGGGCTTCGGGCTCGTGTCATCGCCCACACCGACAAACCCCTCGAAACCGCCGTTACGGAGGAACGTGGTGCGACGTATGGCCCGCGCGACAGGGCTCGTGCTGCCAACAGGCAGGTCGACGCGGACCTGGTGGAAGAACGTCCGCGCGATCCACGCAGTCCCGTTATAGACCAGCTCCTTGTTATGCGCCGTGGCCTCGGCTCTTCCCTCACGTATAGGGGTCACGAGCTGCTCGACGCAATCCGGCGCGAGGACCATGTCCGCGTCGATGAAGAGGATGATGTCGTCCTTTGAGAGCTTCGCCGCGAGATTCCGTCGCTTGGGCACGTTCGCGGTGTGCTTGCTGAACCGCTTATAGATGACATTAGGGTGCGTCGCGGCGTAATCCTGTGCGATGCGGGGCGAATTGTCGATGCTCTTGTTGTCGAAGAGCATGATGTGGTCGGGCCTGAGCGTCTGACTCTCTAGACTGAGCAAAAGCTGCGGCAGGTACTGCTCCTCGTTGTAGAAAGGGATGATGATACAGCAGGTACCTTTCATGGATGCGCTCTCCGATGACGGCAGGAATGCCGACGATATGGTGCGGGAGCACTATGCTGTTTATTAGCGTAGCGAAAGATCACGCGCCTCGTCGGGTCGATTGCCTGAGCGAAGAGAACCGCGCATGTTTCGCAGAGAGCATGCCTAGCGGCGCATCGTGCTCGTCATGCTTGTCCGTGGATTCAACACGGAAATAAGTGCTTCTCGAAACATCACTTCAACGCAGCACTAGTATGACCGGGTACACAGCAGTACCCCCCCCAATCTTGTCGATGGCGCACGGTGCGCATTCAGGCACACGAAACATACTCTCGTACGCCGAACACTCGAGATGATGCTCTGCAACGATCAGTAGCGTGACCTGTCCAAGAACCGACTCGAGAGACGGGCCGAACACACCGCATCACGTAAGAGATACATCATGTAAGGGATGATTGAAGAAAGAGAAAGGTGGACAGCGATGTTGCGTTCCCGCGCGCAAGCGCAGTACAGGCAGCAACGTCGGCGTGCTTAACTTCCGAGTTCGAAAAGGGATCGGGTGGAGCCACGCCACTATGGCCGTCCAAGGATAAGGAGTTGACAGGGGTTTTTAAAACTTCCGGTTGCTCTCGACGGCCACCACAAATTTCTTAAAGCAACGTCCAAAACCGCCAGTATGCAGTTCGAAGAGAGCGGAGAGGCAAAAAGGATAGGCACTATCGTCGGATACTGCACCTCTTACGCAATCGCCACTATCGCACTCTACACCATCATGCTACTCCTGCGCAAACTGCCGCAAGGGTGGACCATACTGCACGCCGCAGCAATCATCGCCGCGATCGCGGGCGCCGGCGCGCTTCTGCGGAGGCTGCTACGATGAACGGACGCGAGTTCCTCAGGGGCATGCGCAACGGCATGAAACTCTTCGGCGACAACATCACCATCATCGTGAATACGATCGTGCTCACAATAGTGTACTTCTTCGGGATTGGCATCACGGCACTCATCGCGAGGCTGGCAGGCAAGAAGTTCATAGACAAGAGCATCAACAAACGGACGAAGACGTACTGGAAGGAGCTGGGCCTCAAGAGACGCCCGCTCGACGACCATTATAGACAATCATAGAGCTATAGAGATAAGGGCATAATTAAGGGCTATACAAACAGTAGACCAGTACACAGACAAGGAGACGACCATGTACATACTCGGGATAGGCTGTTACTACCACGATTCCTCCGCGAGCTTGCTCAAAGACGGCAAGATTGTCGCCGCAGCGCAGGAGGAGCGCTTCACCCGCAAGAAACACGACTCCTCATTCCCCATCAACGCCATCAAGTGGTGCCTCGAGAGCCAAGGCATCACGGTCGATGACCTCGAGTACGTCACGTTCTACGAGAAACCATTCCTCAAGTTCGAGCGCCTGCTCTCCCAGCACATCGAGGCGTTCCCGCGCAGCCTCAAGACATTCCTGCACAGCACGCCATCGTGGATCAACGAGAAGCTGCGCGTCACGAGCGCCATAAAGAAACGGCTCAAGTACAAAGGCGATATCCTGTACATCGAGCACCACCTCGCGCACGCCGCGGCCACGTTCCTGCTCAGCCCGTTCAAGGAGGCGGCGATCGTGACCGTCGACGGCGTCGGAGAGTGGAGCACGACCACCGTCGGCGTCGGCAAGGACAACGACATCCACCTCATCAAGCACATCGAGTTCCCGCACTCCCTCGGCCTCCTCTACTCCGCGATCACCGCATACCTCGGATTCAGCGTCAACAACTCCGAGTACAAGGTCATGGGCCTCGCGCCGTACGGCAAGATGGACCGCAAGAAAAACGAGTACTACAAGAGACTCCTGAAGGTCATCGACCTCAAAGACGACGGCAGCTACCACCTCGACATGAGCTACTTCGTCTACCACCACGCGGATCGCATGCCGTCGAAGAAGCTGTGCGCGCTCCTCGAAGGGCCGGTGCGGACACCGGAGACCCAGCTCACGCAGCGCCATAAGGACATCGCGGCGGCGGTGCAGCTCGTGTACGAGGACGCGATGATCAAGATCCTGCGCCACGCGCACGAGATCACCAGCTGCAAGGACGTCGTGCTCTCGGGCGGCTGCGGCCTCAACAGCGTGTTCAACGGGAAGATACTGCGCACCACGCCGTTCACCGGCATCTGGATCCAGCCCGACGCGGGCGACGGCGGCACGAGCATGGGCGCCGCGGCCTACGCGTACCACACGCTCCTCGGCAAGCGGCGCACGTCGCCGTTCACCGACGCGTACACGGGACCGAAGTTCTCGGCCGACGAGATCGAGCGGTTCCTCAAGAAGAACCGCATACGTTATACGAAACTCAAGAGCGGGCAAGAGGTCGTCAAGACCGCCGCCCGCCTGATACATAACGACAACGTCATCGGATGGTTCATGGAGGGCATGGAGTGGGGTCCGCGCGCCCTCGG
>DUGD01000082.1 GCA_013331575.1 Candidatus Woesearchaeota archaeon | reverse complement strand
GCGTACTCGCCGTCGTTCTCGACGCCCATCTGCTTGGCGATGAAGCTCTCCTTCGCGTTGACGAAGTGGATGCGGCCCTGCCATTGCGTGCTGAAGGAATCCTTCTTGCACAGCGGGCAGACGTCGGTCTCGACGAAGATCTTGCAGTTTCGGCAGACTTTCTTCTTCATAAGCTCAATCCTCCTTCTTCTTCTTCGTCTTGACGACCTTGACCTCGCCCGAGAGGTCCGGCTCTATCCAGTCCTCCTTGCCGAGTCCTTCGCTGCGCATCGTCAGGCCGAACTTCGGGTTCTGCGGGTCCTTGTAGCTGATTGCGATGATCTTCGCGACGCATTTGTCGCCGACGTGGAGCGTGCGATTGCCATCCTTGCCGGTGAGCACCTTCTCCTTGCTGTACNNCATGGTGATGAATGCACCAAAGTCTGCAATGTCTTTGATCTTGCCTGGCAAGATCTCCTGGTTTTCAGGCTCGAAGACGAGCAGTTCGAACGTCGCCTGGTAGTACGGAGCGCCGTCGCCGGGGATGATGATGCCCTCTCCCACTTCGCTCACGCCGATGACATCGATGACGATGCCGAGCTCTTTGCTGATGAAGCCGGTGTATTTCGAGCGCGCTTCGCTCGCGACGGCGTCGATAATCTCCTTGTCGAATTTGTCCGGGCTGACGCGGACGTGGTCTTTGACGGTTATCTTGTAAAACATAGTTTCACCCGCCCCGATGGGCTTGCTAGGCTAGGCGTCTCGACGCATAGCGGTTTGCTTCACGTCGAAATCGCCAAGGTCTTTTGTTGGCGCAGATAGATGACGCGAACGCCTTTCTCGAGAAGACGGCGCTTGAGACCATTATCATTCGTGGCCACGAGCGTCCCGTCTTCGGCAATCCTGACGATTGCGTCATCAACGTGCTCCTTTTTGGAACTGGAGATGGTTTTTAAAGCTTTGCACATGCTGCCCGTCGCTGCGGCGAAATCCCGCTTGCGGTGGTGCTCGACGAGCATGAGCCCGAGTTTCGCGGCCTGCGCATCGGCGCCAGTGCCGGAGGCCAAGCCCTTGAGTTCGTCGATAGACGTCTCGAGGAGCACTAATTCGTAGGATTCTTCGAGGATACGATCGAGTTCGGTGAAGATATCCACCTTGTGCTGTCCGGGAACGAGCAACATATTTGTGTCGAGTATGACCTTTTGCATGAGAAAACAGCGAAAAACGGCCGTGGTTTAAAAGGATTGTGGGATTCTTCGATAGAAACAACATCCGCAATAACACACCAATACCTCCATTGCGCTCAACAATCAATATTCTCAGCGCTCCCAGTCTCGGGACGCGGAGGGTGTACTGCTCGTCCCTCACAGCACAATCTCGCCGCTCGCAAGGTGAATCTTAGATTCACACTCGCGGCTCGGAATTGCTCCAAGGCGTCCCTAACTACTGAAGACGAGACTACTTGCTAAGTTGAAAGAAAAACAGAGATAAGAACAGATGTCTAGTCGCGCGCATTCAAGCGCCATTGCCACTTCTTGCCCGACGGCAACTCGTACAGCTCATACTTCTTCGTGTCGAGTTTCTGCTCCTTCGCCCAAGCGTGCGCCTTGTCCTTGTCGGTGAAGGATTTCGCGCCCTTCTTCGCCACGACGTTCGTGAAGAAGTAACGGTGCATGCGGTGCAGGCTTGTGATGCCGAGGAGGCGCTTCTGGCGCGTGTGGATCTTTGACATACCACCGTGGATTTGGAGGGGGTTTAAAAACCTTGCTGTCGCGCTCACCTGCCAAGATTCACTCGACCCATCATCGCATGGGCGATTCTTGGTCACGAATGCACCTGCTCAATCAACCCGCCAAGTAGCGGCCCATCAGCAGCCTAACGATGTTTAGCCCACCGATATGATGCCGCGCGAGAACACATAGCCTATCGCGAAGCTCACGAGCGCTGCTGCGCCGCCGATGAGGGCCATCTCAATGCCTCGCGCCTTCCAATCGCCGATAGTGAGCTTTGCCGATGCTGCTCCGGCGATAAAGAGCACGATCACACTCACTGCGACGGAAGCGTAGATGGCAGAGACGCCGGAGAGGAAGATGAACGGCAGGAGCGGCACCGCGGAGCCTAGTATCGCGGACATCCCGACGATGAACGCGGAACGTAGCGGCCCTTCCTCCTCTTGCACAGGGATGCGCAGGTGCTCCTCCATGAGCGTCTCGAGCCAGACGGTACGATTCCGCGTGAGCTCGACAACGACGCGATGCGCATCGGGTCGCGAGAGTCCTTTGCGTTCGTAGATATCGATGAGGATCTCGCGTTGCAGCACAGGATTCTCGTCTATGGCCTTGCGCATACGATCGCGTTCGCTCTCATAGAAGAGCCGCGATGCTTTCACACTCGTGTACGCGACGGCAGCCATGCTTATGCTCTCCGCGAAAAGCGCTGCGAGACCGGCGACGATGATGATCCGCTTATCGGTTGTGATGATGGCGACGCCGAGCAGCGAACCAAGCACGTTGACAACACCGTCCTGACCGCCCAGTATCCAATCGTGCAGATCTTCGGCGAGCGAATGCTGGCGTTGGGTGAGCACAGGCACGCCCACGAAGGGCGATGCAGGAGGGACGGGAAGATCATCAGGGAGCGCCGGGATATCGACAACCTCTCTATCGGCATCGCGCGCGCGTTGGTCGAACGCGACGCCCGCGGAATCCATCCTTTTTTGGAGAGCGATCTCGCGACGGTGCGCGCCGATATGACTGTGGAACGTCGCTCGTTTACGCAGTCGATGCAGAGGATGCCTGTGCTGCAGGAGCTTACGCCCGAGCATTCGATGGCCATTGCCGTTGTGTTTGTTCAACCCGACCATACAGCACGCATCCAAAGTCTGGTTATCCATGAGCAATCATGATGATTCATGATGATTGCAGCTCCATTTACGACGTTCCGACTCAGCTCATTGGCGTATAAAAAAGAGCGTCACTCCGCAAAAGAAGCTACAATACAGCATTCGCCCGCACCACACCACCCATCAAACGCAGTCATCATGCGCCTCCATCAAGCTGCCCATTAAGCGCTCCCAACATGATGCACACCCGAACAATAATGATGGGCAACGCAAAACAAGAACCACAGAACAATTCAAGGAGATGGACGACCATCGTCCACAGTGTCATCGGCCATATGAAGGTGACCAAATAGCCAAGTGCCCCCTCTCAGAAGGACTTCGAGTATGACAATGAACAGCAAGTATTTGATGACTGAGGGGATGAGGAAGATGAATCCTGCAATCTGCCCACCACCCACACCCGCCACCTGAGAGGGCGACGAGAGGAGAACGCCCAGTAATGAGAGGGGCACTAGCTTGGCGAAATCCTCAGCGAGGCTTTCATGGACGTACGCCGCGACACGGATAGTGCTGACCATCACTATTGCTATGAAGAGCACGTTCGCCTGCATATCGGCAGTGGAGGGTTTCATGAGCATAAAAAGCGAGAACGCGAAGATGAGGAATCCCACGAAGGTGAGCAAGGGAAATATGCAGAAATACTTGAGCGCGTAGACGAGGTAATCACCGAAATTCGGCGCGGAACGCTTCGTATTCTTTGTGAAGAGCTGGAAGAGGTTACGCGTCGAAAGTTTGCGATACACCCACCACGTCACGAACATAATAAGGAAGAGGAGACCCGTCGCGAGCAGGATATTGAAGAACTGCTGATCAAAGAATGCAGCCAGCCACGCATACACGACCTCAACACCCATGTACACACTGTTGAGGGCATCACTATAAAAAAATTCGCATCTCGCAGCATATGACCGACGCTAATGAGGGATGACGCTTAGGAAAAAGACGGCCCGCGTTGTCAGGACCACATAGAATTTTGCAGAATTTTGCTTAAGATTTGGCGTACACACATCTCCCTTCCTACCGCGGCGGACACCTTGCTTGCGCAACAAGTGTTTCGGCGCTCGCAGTGGCGAAAGTCTTTCTCCCCGCGCCTCAGGCCACATACCAAGGCACAGTCATACACCATTCGTCTACGAGCATGATGAACGCAAGCATTTTAAACAGCCATACGACGGATAACAGCGTAATGCAATAGAAGTATTGACATTAACGGCATCGACATAAGAAAGAGATACATAATGCGAATACGGAATTGCACACAATCACGGAGCTGACACTATGCGCATCGAACTGGATAAACACCCTAAAGAACCGACCATCATCGTAGGATTCCCCGGCGTAGGCCTCGTCGGCCCCATCGTCACGGAATTCCTCATCGACCACATGAAGACCGAACAGATCGGGAGATTCATCTATGATGAACTCCCCCCCACCGCCGCCATCCACAAGGGGAGACTAGTGCATCCGATGTCGGTGCATTACAGCGAGGCGCACAACACCATCATCATCTACACCATCCTCAACCTCAAGAAGCAGGAGTGGTCAGTGGCGCACGCCATCGCGGACCTCGCGAAGGAACTGAACGCGAAAACCATCACGTGCATCGATGGCGCAAACTCGATCGGAGACGAACAGACCCAACTCTACTTCTTCGGCGACGAACAACTGGCCCAGCACGGTGCGAAACGCATGGACGAATCGGTCATCATGGGCGTGAGCGGCGCGCTTCTCCTCTGCTCGAGACCGACAAACTGCATCTTCGCATCGACACAGCTCGAGATGCCGGACAGCAAAGCGGCGGCCGAGATCGTGAAATTCCTCGATAAGGCGATGGGGCTACAAGTAGATTACCAACCGCTCCTCGAACAGGCGAAAACATTCGAAGACAAACTCAAAGGGATGATGTCGCAAAGCCAGAAAGCGCTCACAGAACAGGATAGAAAGAGCATGGACTACCTGGGATAGCGACAAGAGAATAAACGACAAAACAGCGAAAGGACAGGATGAAAACCTGCCGAAAAACGTGCTACGCAAACATGCTACCGTGACCGAACAATCAACCCGAACAAGAGCCCGACTATGCTACACGACAACAACGGACCGCCGCGACGCACAACGGTTGAGAACGCGACACTCCGGCGCATAACGCCGCCCGAATACATCCCTGCAGTAGTGCAACGGTCAATCACCGCAGTGGAGCGCGAGATAAAAAAACAACAGATCTTGGCGACGGTGACGCTGGGCGGGAGCACGGCAAAAGGCACCTATCTGCAAGGTGATCACGATATCGATGTGTTCGTGCGTTTCGCGACGAGCTACACCGACAAGGAGATCCCGGAGATACTCGAGCGCGTGCTCAAAGCGGTATTCCGGAAAGTCGAACGGGTGCACGGATCGCGGGATTATTTCCACATCCAACGCGAAGAGTACACCTTCGAGTTCGTCCCGGTGCTCAAGATAGATTCCTGGGTGGAAGCGCGCAATGTCACCGACATGAGTCCGCTGCACGTCGCGTACGTGCTGTCCAAGATAAGGGCTAAGCCTTGGCTTTCCCAAGACATCCGGCTCACGAAGCAATTCTGCAAAGCCATGAAGGTGTATGGAGCCGAGAGCTACATCGGCGGATTCTCAGGTCACGTCGTTGATCTTCTCAATATCCAGTACGGTGGATTCCGCAACGTGCTCGAGGCCGCCGCATCGTGGCCTGCGAAAACGGTGCTCGACCCAGAATCACGGCTGGATAATCCGCTCACGCAACTCAACGACGCCAAGGTGTTCGCACCGCTCGTCATCGTCGATCCCGTGCAGCAGGACCGCAACAGCGCGGCGGCAGTCACAAAGCAAGCGTACAATCGATTGCGCACGGCGGCAAAAGAGTACCAGGCATCATCGCCGGACGAACAGGCGCGGTTCTTCACCGTGACGCCATTCTCCCATAAGGAGTTCTGCGCAGCCCACCCGGGAGACCAAGCCATCATCGTGACAATCACACCGCTCCCGGGGAAGAAAGACGTCGTGGGCGCCAAATGCCTCAAGGTACACGAGCACGTACTGCGCGGTCTGCTCGATAACGAGTTCACAGTTACCGCTTCCGCATGGGAGTTCACGACCAAACGCGCGACGCTCGCATACGCGCTGCCCGCCCAAAAGCTATCCGTGGAGATGATGATTGTGGGACCGCCAGTGCATAAGACGAAAGATGCCGCGCGTTTCGCCGCGACGCACAAGACCACGTACTCCAAAGACGGCAGGCTGCATGCCATCGAACACCGACGCTATAGGGAGCCTCTGCCGCTCGTCCGAGCGTTACTCGGGAAAGAGTACGTGAAAGAACGAGTCGTATCGGCGCGCTGCGCACGAATCGGCCCCTCGGAATCAGGCGCCAAACCACGCGCGACACAGCGTCGAACCGCGATGAAACCCGCCCGACGTAAAGAGACGATAAAAAAACATAACAATGAACGATAAGTAATGATGGAACTAATGATGATACCACCAGGACAAGAGGAGTATACAGTAGTATAGGCAGTAGGTAGTACAGTACGACAGGATCATAGGCAATACGATGATAACCTTGCTGGGAAAGAGGACAATATAAGAACAAGGACAATACCGGAAGAAGAGAATATGAGAGAGAAAACGAGAGGGTGACGTGATGACTGTACAGACAATAACGGAACTGACAGAGAACGGCGCGTACGCCACTGCCACCGCACGGCTTGTCGACAGCCTTGGACGTTGCCTGCGTAAGCAGCGCCTGTGCGTCCTCGGTATCGTCGGCGGCAGATCGATACCGCACATCATGGACATGCTCCTGCCATACGCGCCGCAGCTCAAAGGCCTTGGCCGCATCGAAGTCTTCTGGCTTGATGAACGCGCAGGCCATGAGAAGAACTATCCTGTCGCGTTGCCATACCTTGAACACCTGCACCATGCCGGCGTCGATATCGCGTGGCATCCATTCATGAGCGCGCACCATGAATCCATGGCTGTTGAGGCGCGGCAGGCGCTCGGAGAGCTCAGTTCGCTACGATCGTCAGCGCAGCTGGACATCATCCTCCTCTCGAGCGGCGAAGACGGGCATATCGCATCGCTTTTCCCCCGGCATGCGGCGCTCGGCGACCGCACGTCGGAGTACATCCTCATCCATGACGCGCCGAAAACTCCCAAAGAGCGTATCACGGCGAGCGTGCCGTTGCTCTTGACCGCGTCCGAAGCGATACTGCTCTTCATAGGGGAGAAGCGCCACGCGTACGAGCTCTTCATGAAACCCGACACGCACATCGCTGATTGCCCGGCTAGGCTCGTGCAAGGGATACCTGTTGCGACAGTCATCACGTGGCTCAACTGAGCGGGGGACGACCCCGGCAGCACCCTGACCGTGAACCGGCACCATCACCAAAGATGAAGACGAATACCCGACACGATCGGCGCAGAGTTCTCGACATAGTTATCGACGGACAACGACCAGAATATTTATAAATAGACTTGTGTAGTGCAACCGTCAGAGGCACAATGATGCCGATACCCTGAAGCAGGGAAGGGATGGTGAGGCTCCATGTACATCTATATCGACACCGGCAACATCGATGAGATCAAAAAGGCGGCGGCGACCGGCCTCATCAACGGCGTCACGACGAACCCCACGCTCATCGCCAAAGAGGGCAAGGACTTCCCGACAGTCATCAAGAGCATCGTCAAGATCCTCAAGGATGCTGGGATCAGAGACGATTTCACTGTGAGCGCAGAAGTCAACAGCACGACCGCACCAGAGATGATCAAGGAAGGCCTAGGATACGCCAAATGGGACAAGCACGTGATAGTCAAGCTCCCAATGACCACAGAAGGACTGGTCGCGGCGCAGGAATTCGCCCGGCGCGGCATCCGCACGAATGTCACACTGTGCTTCTCACCGAACCAAGCGCTCCTCGCGGCGAAAGCGAACGCTTTCATCATCAGCCCATTCGTCGGCCGCATCGATGACACAGGCGGAGACGGCATGGCACTCATCAAAGAGATCAAGCAGATCTACGCGAACTACGGCTACAAGACCAAAGTGCTCGTCGCGTCGGTACGCAGCCCAAGCCACGTGCGCGAAGCAGCACTCGCAGGCGCGGACATAGCGACCATCCCCTACAAGGTCTTCGAACAACTCATCGGCCACCCGCTCACAGACAAAGGACTCGCGCAATTCGCGAAAGACTATGCGGACTACAAGACAAAGATTACAGGAGTGAAGCCAACAAAATAGAAGACTGAGAAGAACACGCAGTCATCCAGTACCAGAACACCGCAAAGCGCTGCCTTGGNNAATCCGAGGGCGGCGTGTGGCAAGGCAGGAGCCGACGCCACCGGGCGACGCCCGAGACAACACACGAGTACATCCGCCGCAGCGCGGGAAACGCAGTGACAGAAAGGAAAGAGAAGAGGGGGAGATTATTCATGACCACGCTACCAACCATCGACACAGACGGAAGCAATCTCACGCCGCACACGCTCGCGCAGTACGAATACGAACTCCTCGCAGAACTCACCCGCATACAAGAGGCGGCGAAAGGAATGTACGAGAGCGAGTATGCGAGCATCAACCTGCCGCTCGACAACGCGCACCTGCGCGCTTCGAAACGGATGGCGGAGAAATACAAGAGCGCGACGCTCATCATCGTCGTAGGCATCGGCGGCAGCAACCTCGGCACCATCGCAGTGCAAGAGGCGGTGCTCGGCAAACTCCACGACGTGAACCCTGGCAAGCGGCCGCGCATACTCTATGCCGACACCGTCGACCCCGAGTCCCTGGCGCGCATCAACGCCATCCTAGACGCCGAGCTCAAGAAAGGCGGCAAGGCAGTGCTCAACATCATCAGCAAGTCGGGCGGCACGACGGAAATCGTGGCCAACTTCGAAGTGCTTCTCGCGACGCTCCAAAAGCACAAAGGCAAGAAAGCGAAAGAGTGGATTGTTGCGACAACAGAAGAGGGATCGCACCTCTTCACATTCGCGAGGGATCATGGTTGGCAGACGCTCACCATGCCAAAGCGCGTCGGCGGACGCTACAGCGTCCTTTCGAACGTCGGCCTCTTCCCCCTCGCGCTCATCGGCATCGACATCAAGAAGCTCATGGACGGCGCCGCACATATGCGCGCGGAATGCCTGAAAAACGGCCACGCGAAGAACCCCGCGATCATAAGGGCGGCGATCCTCGCCAACGCGTACCGCAACAACAAACGCATCGCGGACAACTTCTACTTCAAGTCTGACCTGGAATCGATCGGGAAATGGTATCGCCAGCTCATGGGAGAATCGATAGGCAAAGAGTGGAACCGGGACCATAACAAGCAGGTACACCAAGGCATCACCCCCACCGTCAGCATCGGCAGCACCGACTTGCACAGCATGGCGCAGCTTTACTTCGGCGGCCCCAACGACAAGTTCTTCACGCTCGTGACAGTCGGCGCATGGCGCGATGACCCGATCGTGCCCGCCATGCATGAGTACGACGCGCTTGTACCCAACATACAGAAAAAACGTCTCTCGACCATCATGGCGGNNGGCGTCGCGATCACGCTCTACAAGAAGCAACGGCCGTTCTGCCGCATCAAACTACACGACGCGAGAGAAGGCTCCATCGGAGCGCTCCTGCAACTGCACATGATGGAGATGATGTACCTCGCGGCGATACTCGACGTGACGTTCTGGGACCAGCCGAACGTCGAAGACTACAAGATCGAGACCAAACGGCTCCTCGCGGGAAAGAGATGAGACGAGGCCTACCATGAAAACGAACAACAAAAGACAGACTAGAACCCTGCCGCTAATCGTGATAGGGAGCGACCATGCAGGATTCGCGGCAAAACGCGCCATCATCAAAGACCTTGCGGAGCGCAAGTACGTCGTCCTCGATGTCGGAAGTTTCGACCCTAACATGCCGGATGATTACCCGGACTATGCTGCGCAAGTAGGTAAGACAGTTGCATCCGACAAGGACGGAATGACCAAAGGTATTCTTATCTGCGGATCAGGGACTGGCATGGCTATCGCCGCAAACAAGATCAAAGGAATCCGCGCCAGTGTCGTGTACGATGATTACAGTGCAAGGATGGCTCGCTATGACAATGACGCGAATATCATCGCATTGCGTGGCAGAGGATTTTCCCAGAAGAAAGACACACATCTCGTGCATAAATTCCTATCCACATCTTTTTCGCAAATATCTCGGCACAAACGACGCATCAAAAAGATCGCGGCAATTGAGAAGACACATAGATAACAACCCTGCAACAAATGAGAAGAGGGACTTCATGAAAAGCGTACGCATCATCCCCACAGTGCTCGCGAACACCAAGGACGAATTCGACGAGCGCCTCGCAAAACTCCTCCCATCATCGAACGAACTGCAGATCGATTTCATGGACGGCCATTTCGTGCAGAGCACGGGCGTGCCGCCGGAAGATATCCCGGACCTCCACAGATGGTCGGCGTGGACATTCGAAGCGCACATCATGGTCTATCACCCCGAGCGCTATATAGAAGAGCTCGCCGAAAAAGGGTTCAAGAGGATCATCTTCCATTATGAGACTGTAGAGGATAAGAGGATTGCGGATTTCGCGCAACACATCCGAGACAACGGCATGATCCCGATCATGGCGCTCAACCCAGAGACGCCGGTCCGCAGAGTCGTGAGGTACGCATCCACCGTCGACGGCATCCTGTTCCTAGGAGTGCACCCTGGTTTCAACGGCGCGCCGTACGTCGAAGAGACGCCCGCGCGGATAGAGGAGCTCGTGGAGCTCACCGGCGGGAAGGACGCGAGCAGGCGATTCTTCATCCAAGTCGACGGCGGCATGACGCCGGAGACCATCGGCGCCGTCGTTGCGGCCGGCGCGGATCGCATCAACAGCGGAAGTTTCGTGAGCAAAGCCGACGATCCTTCCGCGGCGATCAAGCTACTGCGTGACGCGTCAGACACGGCGCTTGCCGGTTCTCCGACCATCGTACCAGCAGGAGTTTCGCTTAACAAAAAGAGTCCCGGGAGGCGGCGAAACACACGGACGACCGCGGCATCGGACGTCAAGATGAAGAAGACCAAAAAGAGCACGAACTCGAAGAGAACGTCCGCGAAGAGCGCGATTCCGATCAGGAAGACAACCGCGAAGAGGAACACGAGGACAGCAAAGACCAAGACGACACGATCAAGAGGTGGGCGATGAACAATAAAGAGCTCGCGCTGCTATCCAACACTGCGCGCCAAGAGATCATCAAGATGCTAGTGCGATCGAAAAGCGGCCACACCGCGGGGTCGCTCGGGATGGCGGACATCTTCATCACACTGTACTACGACCACGCCAAGACCGACGCGAAGAACCCGGGATGGGAAGGACGCGATTACGTCTATCTCAGCAACGGCCACATCTGCCCGGTCTGGTACACCACGCTCGCGATGAGAGGATTCTTTTCCATCGACGAACTGTCACGACTACGGCAGATAAACTCGCTCCTGCAAGGTCACCCGCACAACGAGACCATACCCGGCATCGAGAACAGCGGAGGACCGCTCGGACAGGGAATATCGCAAGCCGCCGGTTGCGCGCTCGCGCTGCAGCGGGACAAGAAACCGAACCGCGTCTACTGCATGCTCGGCGACGGCGAACTCGACGAGGGACAGGTCTGGGAAGCATTCATGTTCGCAGGAAAATACAAACTCGATAACCTGACGGCGATAGTGGACCGCAACAACATCCAGATCGACGGTTACACGACGGATGTCATGGACCTCGAACCTCTCGCGGACAAGTTCCGCGCGTTCAACTGGAACGTCATTGCGCTGAGCGGACACGACCACGGCGCGATAAAGAAAGCCCTCGCGAAGGCCGCATCCACGAGAGGCAAACCGACAGTCATCATAGCGAAGACCACGCCCGGCAAAGGAGTGAAAGCCTTCGAGGACAAGTACGAGTGGCACGGAAAGACGCCTAGCGAGGAAGAGGGAAAAAGAGCGCTCGAAGAACTGCAAGCAGAACGGGCGAACATAGAGAAGAGGTGGTTCTGATGCCCGAGAACAAGAGACAACAACCGACGGATGCGAACATCCCTGCAGACACGAAGAACACGGTGAAAAACGGCGTGAAAGAGATCGCGGCAAACAACGCTAAGCGCGACAACGGAACGGAGAAACCGAAAGAGATCGTCAAGGCGATACGCGACGGTTTCGGCGAAGGCATCATGCTAGCCGCTAAAGACGACCCCAATGTCGTAGCGCTCTGCGCAGACCTCACCGACAGCGACCGCCTCGAAGAGTTCAAGAAAACATACCCTGATCGCTTCGTGGAAGTGGGCATCGCAGAACAGAATCTCATCGGCGTATCCTGCGGCATGGCGCACACGGGAAAAGTAGCGTTCAATGCGAGCTTCGCGGTATTCAACCCCGGCCGGAGCTGGGACCAGGTGCGCGTGAGCATGTGCTACTCGAACGCTAACGTGAAGATCTACGGCGGCCATGCAGGCATCACCGTCGGACAAGACGGCGCGACACATCAAGCGCTCGAAGACGTCGCGATACTACGATGCCTGCCACGCATAACGATCATCGTACCGGCGGACGCGATAGAGATGCGGAAAGCAACGCTCGCGGCCGCGAAGACACCAGGACCATTCTATCTGCGCGGCGGACGGGAGAAATTCCCGCAAGTGACTACTGAAGAGACGCCGTTCGAGATAGGCAAAGCGGTCAAGCTACGGGATGGCGATGACGTGACTATCATCGCGTGCGGCATCATGGTGCGCGAAGCGATGCTCGCGGCCGAAGAGCTCGCGAAAGCGAAGATAACAGCACGCGTGCTCGACATGCACACCATCAAACCGATCGATGAACGAGCGATCATAGATGCAGCGCACGACACGGGCGCGATCGTGACTGCTGAAGAGCACCAGATCACAGGCGGACTCGGCGGAGCGGTCGCGGAAGTGCTCTGCGGACACATAATCGCGCCGCTCGAACGCGTCGGCGTCAAAGACACCTTCTGCGAGAGCGGTAACGCGCCGGACCTCATGGACAAATACGGCCTCCGGGCAAAAGACATCGTCGCAGCGGCGAAACGCGCCATCGACCGCAAGAAAGGCGCGGGCAAACGCGATACCCTCAAAGTGAGCGGTAGCGTGATAAAGAGGATAACCAAGACGAAAAAACGATAATCCGACAGCGCAGGCCTGACGACGGGAGTAACGGCAGATACTCAATGATGAATCGATGAGTATGGAAAAAGAAGATAAACGGCACGGAATAAATGGAAAACGGATGGCACGCTAGACGCGACAGACACAAAACAGGGCAGACAAGTAGCAAGACACGGTGAAATCATGGAGATAGCGATTCTCGGACTAGGACGCATGGGCAAGGGCATCGCGCTCAGGCTCAAAGAGAAAGGACACGATGTGCTCGCGTGGAACAGATCTCCCGAGCCGCGCGAAGAGGTCAAAGCGCAAGGGTGCAGAGTGGTCGATGACCACACCGAGATAGCGAAGCTCCTTGCGCCACCACGCATAGTATGGCTCATGCTCCCATCGGGAGACGTGACAGAATCGATATTCACATCGATGCTGGGACAGCTCGCACCCGGCGACATCATCATCGACGGAGGGAACAGCCAATACAAAGATAGCATCAGGCGATCACAGCTCGCGAGCCTCAAAGGCATCAACTTCGTAGACGTGGGTGTGAGCGGCGGAACCCTCGCGGCGAAAATAGGCTACTGCACCATGGCGGGCGGCAGCAAAGAGGCGTTCGACCACATCGAACCGGTACTCCGAGACATGAGCGTGGAGAGCGGCTACATGCACTGCGGATCGGCGGGTACCGGCCATTACGTCAAGATGGTGCATAACGCCATCGAATACGCGCAGATGCAAGCGATAGGCGAGGGGTTCGACGTGCTGAAGAACGGCCACTACAAAGACCTCGACCTCCCGGCGATATCGCGGCTGTACTGCAACGGATCGATCATCCGCGGATACCTCATGGACTGCACGCGCCAAGCGCTCGAGAAAGACCCTGCGCTCAACAAGATAGCCGATTTCATCGAGGACAACGGCGAAGGGAAATGGACAGTGCAAGAGGCGCTCGAGCACGACATCCCATTCCTATCGGGCACGCACGCGCTCTCCTCGCGCTATCTCTCACGCCAAGAGGAGAGCTTCGCGTACAAGATCGTCGCCGCGCAGCGTAACGAGTTCGGCAGCCACAAAGTGAAGGAGAAATAGCGCAGAGAACAGACTCATTCAAACAATAATCGGCACAGCAGCGTTCTGCACACATGCAATTCAGACAGGCAATCCTGCCGCCTTGGCATACACCCCAAGACGCGAGTGCGGGGAAAAAGGGCCCCCGCCACTACGAGCGTCGAGACAATGTTGCACCAGCAATCCTACCGCCGCGGCAGGAACGATACAACGATCATAATCACTACAACGAAGAACACAAGAAAAACATAAAAACAGGAACTGAGCATATATGATAATGACCGGCAAGGTACTCATCCCGCCAGCATACGACGAGTCCCTCCAGGGACCACTTATCTTCCTCGTGGGCCCGATACAGGGCGCACGTCGCTGGCAAGACGATGCTATCGGCATCATCCACCGTATCGCGCCCGAGTTCAACATCGCGAACCCCCGAAGACCGGATGCATCGTACAGCCACGGTGATTTCTCCGACGAACTGTACAACGAGCAAGTGGATTGGGAGACACGGCACCTACGCAGAGCGGGACAACACGGCGGAGTACTGGTGTGGTGCGCCGCGGAAAGCCATCACCTGTGCGAAAGGGCATACGCGCAGACCTCACGCTTCGAGATAGGAGAATGGAAAGAACGCACCATGCGCGACGGGAATGTCATGGTACTGGGAATCGAGGATGGATTCACCGGCGCGAAATACTACAGACGGAGATTTTCGCAGGATTGCCCGAATGTACCGCTCTGCGACAACCTCGAAAACGCATGCGAACGCATCGTTGACGAGATACGCATGCGCCAGCGCAACATCGAAGGAGTTACCTACCGCGGATAGCGAACAGCGTAGCGCACACAGAAACGCGCCATCCGACCATCATGAGAGTAGGATGAGGCGAAACGATGTTCTCCCAGCACGATGATTCACGTACTTCACAAACGCGCGTGAGCCCTTCTCCTCCCTGATCACGTATAAAATATTCTTCATGATGGAGAGCCGCAGGAGCGTCTCGCCGTCGCGGGTCCACACGATATCGCCGCCGGAGGAAGCATCCCAATCATCGATGACGACGAACGCCACGATACGATGTGCAGGAGCGACAGGGAGATTGTCATGCAACAACGTGTAATCACCATGGCCGAAACGCGCAACCGAACCGGCAGGAATCGCGCCCAAGCCAGACATCTTGGATGAAGAGCCCGTGATGGACTCGACGAACGATACAATACCGCCCATGTCGGCATGGAGAGGCATCGCGCCATAGGAGTAGCGGTCCGGAACAAAAGTGCGCGTGAAACCTCGCGATGTCGCTGCATGCAATGCACGAAGCGATGCTGCCGTGAGCGCGCCGGAGATTGCGATGGCACCATCACGACGGAACGCGGTCCGCAACGCCGCCAGGGCCTGCGGTTCGCGCAGGCGCGGATCGAGCGACACAGCACCGCCTTTGGCGCCGCCTCGACCGCCGTCCCGCCCGGACGGAGAGACTGCATTGCGCTTAACTATTCTTAAAATGACGGCGCGCGGTTCACCCATGGAACCACCCGCTCACCGCGACGCGCCGCTTGCCGCCGACATTCTCCGACACCGTATGGTGGCTCGTTGGCGATACGAGGAAGATGGCGAGCGAGTTGCGGCGCGGCGGATAGCGCGTGACAACCTCACAAGGCGTCCCGTCGCGGTTGCTCGATAACAGGCATAACGCTCCGCCGTCCTTCGCGGTGAACGACTCCCCGAGATACAGGATGTACGCGAGCTTCCGCCCTTCAAGCCGATCATCATGGCAGAGGAGATGGTCGCCATCATCATATCGCGTCGCCGCGCAATCCACCGCTCTCGGCGCAAGGCGCGTGCCGATGATAGCCTCGAGGTAGCTACGCAAGTCGTCGCTCCCGAGGAACCCGATGAAGACGCGTAGGAACGCGTCTCGCGAACCCGCGAGGTCGCCTGACTGCCAGAGCGAAAAGAGATCGGACTCCTTGCGTTCGAACGCGACACGGTCGAGCGCGGCCTCGAGCTCCGCGATCCTCCCCGGCAAGAGGAGGTCGCGCAGGAGAAGATGCGGGAACGGTGTTGCGGCCGAGAATCTCCTCGCGTATCCCGCGACGGCGCCGGGCAAGAGATGGCGTTCCTTGATCCATGACCGGAGCAACGTCGTGCGGTGGTCAGGGACGTTACCCCAGAGATACGGCATATCATCAGGCACATCGCCGAAATGGGGACGGTAGTGCGCCTCATCCTTGCGCAAGAGATTGCTCTGCATGGCGCGATGGAACCGCTCATCCCCGAGCCACGATGGGGCTCGCCGCGTGCCGCGCCAACCAGTCATGAACACCACGAAACGCTCGCGCAGCGAATCCTTGTAGCCACGGGCTATCCACTCGTCGCATACAGCGACGCCGTACGCCGCGAGCTGGTACTCGTGCCCGCACCACATGACGGTCGCGGGGTGCGTCCGCCAGCCACGGCCATCTTCGGTGAGCGCGAGGAGTATCTGCCACGCCTCGACACGTTGCTTGCCGAGACGTCGCGTGTCGAGCGTCTCCGCGCTCTTCGCGAAATCAGGGTGTGGCAGGAACGTGTTCATGATGATGCACTCAGCATTGCGATGCACTCAGCGTTGTAGCGCGCCCGCCGTGGTCGAACATCGCTTGGGCGGACGCGACGAGCGATGATCAGCGCTTCGCGAACTTCTCGTCATACGCCTTCCGACTCTTCTCGATCGCTTCAAGCGCATCCGCGCGGCCTTTGGTCTTCATCACCTTCGTCTTTTTGTGCTCGAGCTCCTTGTAGACCTCGAAGAAGTGCGTCATCTCCGAGAGCACATGATGAGGCAATTGGTGGATATCAATGATATCGGCGAAAGTCGGATCGTTGCTGCTTGCAGCTATGATCTTGATATCGAGCTCGTCGCCATCCACCATGAAGAACATGCCAAGGACACGGGCACGCATGAGAACGCCGGGGACCATGCGCTGCGTGCACAGCACCAAAATGTCGAGAGGATCATCGTCATCGGCGTACGTCCTCGGCACAAAACCGTAATTCGCAGGATAATGCGTGCTCGTGAACAGGACACGATCGAGACGGATGATGCCGTACTCCTTATCGTACTCGAACTTATTGCTACTTCCCTCAGGGATCTCGATCACCGCATGGACGAAATCGTCGGTAGTTGTAGTCGTTGCAGGGATATCATGCCAGTAATGCACCATGGAACACCTTCGTCACGCCAACCCCGACCTATTTTTAAAGATTCTGCGGAATGTTCAGGCGCCGAATCACGAGATTGACTATCGATACTGAACTCCGACGCCGAACCCGACTGAACGTTCAATGATGGAACTCCCACCGGCAGAGTCAGCACTTGCAACGGTAGCGCATGCTCGCCGCGATGAGGAGACCGATGCCAAGACCGCCGAAGAGTCCTGCCGGCACATTGTCGATGAGGAACCCTAGTCCGAAACCGGACAAGAGGCATCCGGCGATGACGAGCCCCGAGGCGCTTTTGTGGCACCCACAGGAAGTATCATCGCAAGCGATCGTTGTCTTCTTCACATCGGTCTTAGAGCGTTTTGCCATACATCGAATGCGTCATGATGACTATATGAATGTGACGGTATACAGGCACGGATAACGAACACGGGAGATAGAACGATTACGACAGCGACATACTGTTTGTTGACAGTCTAATTATGACCCTATTCGTCACGCTTAGACGTTATCGTCGTTAGNNAGCAATCCTACCGCCGCGGCAGGACCCGAATGCAACGTATCGTGAGCAATCAGGACGAAACAATATCGAAGATACACCGTCGTTTTTCGCAATAGCTCCGGATTTTTCTGCAGCGCACTCTTGAATCCCAATAACATTCCTGTAGGATGCGTTTCTATATCGATACATGCGTGTTCCTCAACGTGTGGAAAAAAGAGATAGGACCAATACCAAGATGGTCGCTTTGGAGAAGATCTAATGAGTTCCTGACGTTTGCACTCCAACACCATACAGTCATCACATCGCAAGCAGTCATCCGCGAACTGCAGTTTCAACTACCGCCGACGACGTTTAAAGAGAAGAAAGCGGATATCTTCGCCTCCGGAATTACGGTGCTGCAGGTACCAGAACAGTTAGCCTCGATAGCAAGGAAAATAGAATCAGAGGAACAGTTCAGCATTTCGTACTACGACATCCTTCACGTACTCATCGCTCAAGAGCAATCAGCGATTCTCGTGACGCGGGATAGAAAGCTCTTGTCGCTCGCAAAGAGAAAAGGCGTCGCCGCCGGAACCCCGGAACATTTCATGCAGCGTTAATGTCAGCAATGGAGATGTTCATCTTCGCCATTCGTTTCCTTATCGCACGGACTTCCTTGACAGAATCACCAGTGTCAGGGATTGTGCCTACAGCCAGCAATTTGCTGCGCAAAGCATCCCTAATCGCCTCTGAACGGTTCGCGTAGACGCCATTTTTCACTTGTTTGTCAAGCATCTTAACTTGCTGCTCCGGTAGCCTCACTTGAACAAGCTGTGACATGTAATGCTTTTGTAATGCGTTTCGATATATAATGATTGTGAAGGGTGGACGAGAAGAGCAAATATACTCACTATAACGCGGATAATAGTAAGAACAAAGAAAAGAACACTCCTGCTCAAATAAACAGCGGCGCCAATACAAGTGTGACTGTCGCGAGGAGCTTAATGAGAACGTGCAGGCTCGGGCCGGCGGTATCCTTGAACGGATCGCCGACAGTATCGCCCGTGACCGCAGCATTGTGTATCACGCTACCCTTGCCGCCACCGAAACCGATCTCGATATACTTCTTCGAGTTATCCCACGCGCCGCCCGCGTTATTGAGCAAGAGCGCCATGAGGATACCGACTATGGTCGCGACCATGAGAAGCGCAGCGGTCGCTTCGGCCTTGAGCAGCATACCGACCGCGACAGGGAATCCGACGGCGATGATGCCCGGCAGAACCATGTTCTTGAGCGCGCCACGCGTAGTTATGTCGACGCAACGCGCATAATCGGGACGCTTCGTCCCTTTGAGAATCGCTTTATCCTTGAACTGCCGGCGCACCTCCTGGATGATGTACCCGGCAGTCATCCCGACAGCGCGTATCGCGAGACTCGTGAACAGGAAGATGAGCGCTGCACCGAGAAGCCCGCCGATGAAAACAGGAACCGACGCAATGTTCACGATAGTGAACGATACAGCGCTATCCTGGAGCTTTTCGCGCAAAAGGACGCTCACCTCGTCCATGTACGCGCTAAAGAGCAAGAACGCCGCGAGCGCGGCAGAACCGATAGCGTACCCTTTCGTGAGCGCCTTAGTAGTATTGCCGGCGGCATCCAAGATATCGGTCCGTTTCCTGACCGCCGCAGGCGCATCGCTCATCTCGATGATACCACCGGCATTATCGGTGATAGGACCGAACGTATCCATCGCAAGGACATACGCCGCGGTCGATAGCATACCCATGGTCGCTATAGCGGTGCTGTAGAGACCGCCGTTCGTCACGCCGCTGAGCACGCCGAACGTGTACGATAACCAAAGCGACCCGCTGATGATGAGCACCGGGATGAATGTGGATTCAAGCCCCACAGAGAACCCGGTGATGATATTCGTCGCGGAACCAGTCTTGCTCGCCTCGACTATCGACTGCACGGGACGGTATCTCGTCTCGGTGTAATACTCCGTCGCGTACACGAAGAGGATGCTCGCGACGATACCGACAAGACCCGCGTAGAAATACCACACGTTGCCCAAGAGCCACATGGTAGCGACATAAAGCAGGATGGCAGCAAGAGCGCTCGCGACGAAATAACCGCGGTTGAGCGCGGCCATAGGACGCTCATCATCGGAGCGCATACGAGCGAAGAAGATGCCGATGATGGATGCGATGAGGCCGAACGCCCGCGCGACGAGCGGGAAGAGCACGCCATGCACCCCGAAGACAGGATAGAGAGCGACACCGAGGATCATCGCGCCGATATTCTCCGCAGCGGTGGATTCGAAGAGATCGGCGCCACGGCCCGCGCAATCACCGACATTGTCCCCCACAAGATCGGCGATGACCGCCGGATTGCGCGGGTCATCCTCAGGAATTCCGGCCTCAATTTTTCCCNNGAGCGCGACGAAACTCGCGCCGAAACCATACCCAACGATGAGGAACGGCGTCCTCTGCGGGTCGGCGCCGAAGAGGATGTAGAGAAGCGCGACACCAAGCAAACTGAGCGCGACGACCAAGATACCCGAGACCGCACCGGCGCGTAATGCTACGGTGAGCGCTTCGGCAGTGCTCCTTCGCGCGGCGCTCGCAGTACGGATATTCGCGCGCACACTGATCCACATCCCGGCGATGCCGGCGATCGCGCTACAGGTTGCGCCGAAGATGAACGCAATGCCGGTCTTCCACGCATATTCTGGTTTTCCTGCGTAGAGGTAGACGCCGACAATGAGGACGACGAGGATTGCAGCGAGGATCGCTATCGTGCGGTACTGCCGTTTGAGGAATGCGTTCGCCCCTTCACGGATAGCGTCCGACACGACACGCATCGCAGGAGTGCCCGTATCCCGACGGAGAACATGCCTTGCGAGGAACGCCGCGAAGACAAGAGAGAGCACGCTTATAGCGATGACCAGAATAAGCACATTCAATCCCACACTCTCCCGCGCAGACACGCCCCTTACGTAGACGAACCCGCGACCTACACCATCCCCGCAGAG
>DUGD01000044.1 GCA_013331575.1 Candidatus Woesearchaeota archaeon | reverse complement strand
GTCATCCCGGACTGCTTCCTCATGAAAGAGAATGCGACAGCGCTCGACTTCGCGTTCAAACTCCACACCGACTTCGGCAAGAACTTCATCAAAGCGGTGAACGTCAAGACACGGATGCCAGTAGGCAAGGACCACGTCTTAGAACCGGGATCTATCGTCGAGATAATGGCGGGGAAATGAATGCCGTCATTGAAAGGCATTATCATCTTTGATTTGGACGAGACGCTTGTCGATACGACAGAACATGTCGTCCGCTCCACATACCGCACTTTCTTAGCCCACGGTAGAGATATCGATATCGATGACTTACGTACGCATTTCAAACGCGGCAGATTTAGAGAATTCCGAGAGAAACACAGTATGCCAAACGAGTTCTTCTATGGCAGCCCGGAAGGTGTGCACAAGCACCGCGTGCCGATGAAGGAATCCGTCGACAACGGCCATGTAGAGATGCTCCGCGGCGCCGACCGCCTTCTCCACGATGCCGCATCGCACTACGCGATCGCCATTGTGACGAACACGGATGAAGGAGAGACGCGCGAGAAAACACGTCTGCTCGGCATCGAATACGACAAGGCAGGACCGTCGTATTTTATCCGCGCGATCGTGCCGACACGCCCCGACCTCCCACGAAAGCCCGATGTTGCACCGATGATCGAAGCATTGCGCAGAATAGACCTGCCGGAATCCGCACCGCTGTATGTCGTCGGCGACCTCGACACGGACATGGAGTGCGGACGACGTCTACGCGCACTCGGTTACAATGTGACGACAATCCTTATCAACCATTTCTCGGACGAGTATGACCATCATAATGGAGAGCGCGACATCACCGTGCGTTCAATAGATGAACTTCGCAAAGAGCTTTCGCTCAAATAATTTCGTACGACAAGCACGATTACATCATCGCGCACCAATCAATCGCCAACGTGATGTCTGGTAATAGCGTGGACTTCCACACGATAAGATATACCTAGCAGTCAATGTCAAGACGCGCATGCCCGTCCGCAAAGGCCACAGCTTAGAGCCGGAATCGATCGTCGAGATAATGGTGGAGACGTAACATCTTTCCAATAAGGAAATCGATAACATCACGAGAGTTGTCGCACCGTAAGACAACACAGATTCTTGTACCGTGCGCATAACCCTCGTTGCATGGCGAAAACGAAATCATCATATGGCATGCGACTTGAAGACATAATGAAAGTTCCTCCGAAGCAATCGAAAAGACAACGCGCGAAGGAGATCTTGGATCGCACATACATCCTGGACATCGTCGATTGCCAGCTCGTCTACCGTAAACCATACGACAAGAGAGAGCTGCGACAAGACAACGCGTACGTGCTCGACATCGGCTACGACGGCGGATTCGTGCACACGAGATTCAAAGACTACAAATGAATGAACGTACACGACAAGAACGTCATTTCGCGTTGTTGCACCATTCGCTTGAGAGCGTCCCGTCGGGAAAGAGCGTGAGCTTCGCGCCGGAGCGGTACACAGCGCGCGATTCTTCGCCGGAGAGGGAAACGTTATACTCAACACCGTGTTCTCGCACCCACGCACCGATACGTTCGAACTCTTCGGGCGACGGACCTCGCGTCGCATCCGGACGATCATCAAGACCGCGTACCGGCCATGCAGCGATGCGATCGGCGCCGATATACCGGAGATACTCCACCGACGATACAAAATCATCGAGCGTGTGCACGGTGTTTTTGCTGAGCATCATATTGGCACGCACTGCGAGCCCTGCTTCGTGCGCGCGGGAGAAGACGGTGGTGAGCGGAGGATACGATGCGACACCATATACCTGTGCGTTGCGCCGTTCATCTATGTCATGCACGGTTATGTAGAGCGTATCGAGCCCTTTGTTTCGCCAGAGCAGCAGATACTCATTGCAGAAGGCGTCATCGGTGCCGATACGGATGCCGTTCGTGTACAGGTGTATCGATGAGTAGACGATGTTTTCCGCCCTCAGATTATCGACTATCGACAACGCACGTGTCACCGAACCCGGGGAGAGCGTTGGTTCGCCGCTACCTGTGAGCGAGAGCGAACGAGCCCCACGTGCGTAGCAATCTTCGAGTGTCTTCCGGATGAGATTATTGTCGATCACACCGTCAACTTTCGGCGCATATCGCCTGTGCGGGATTCCTGCGCAATGAGCGCACCGCGCGTCGCATGCGCCCGTACCGATGAAAATGCCGATGCCGCTCACTTTCGACGGAGTATCAGGTACCATCATCGCCCCCTCAGGTATTCTGCAGCCGCATGGTTGTGACAGACGATCCTTGCGATTCGTCCGCTCCCCACCCCGGCGTAATTGATCGACCCACCGACGTCTCCGGACGTATCGGGACCTTCGATGTAGAGACCGCAGCTCATACCATCTGTGTTGTCGTCGTTGAAATTGACCGATGAAACTTGCATCACGATAGGAGAAAGCCCTTCATACTCATAACGCCGACGCCAATGGAGGAGCATGACTGCGCCATTTCTTTCCCGTTCTCGGTCCTGATCAAAGAGGAGAAACGCGAGCCATGAGCGTGGAAGACGGCACGGTGTTCGCAATAGAGTATCGATCATGGAGAAATATTTCTGCGATGACGGAAGATGTTTGACGAAATCGTCCATCAATGGATCGCTGCGCGCGACGTCACGCCAATCAACGAGCATCGAAGGTATATCCTTGACGTTATCAACCCTACGACAGTATGCGATCTTCGGATATCCTGGAAAACTCATTTCGTACATGATGCGACCTCTTCGATCCATAAGCACGCGAGGATATTCAGAATTGTTCATTTCATACATAGTGCACCCTCCTTGATCCACGAATACGCCACCGTGCCGTCCTGAAATACGACGAGCTGGCGCACGAAATCTTTCGCAGGATCGTGCTTCGTCACATAATCTGTTATGCGCAGGATATTCCCTTTGTAATCGTACACACCTCCGCCCCACTCATGGCCGTGGCAGAGCGTCGCGTTCTTGTGCAGCCATCGCCTGATGCCGAAAAGTCCCATGCGCGACGGTGTGAAGTCGCTGCGCGTGCCGTCGGGGTTGCCGACCGGCCAGGAGGTGATGTTGTCGATGCCTTTGGCGACGAGCGTGTCGACCGATCGCGCGTAGCTCTCCGTATCATCCACGCCGCCTTTACGCAGGAGGAGCGTCGCGCGCAGGCCGAGGCCGTGCCCGCGGACGTTGTCGCGGTGCGCTCGAACGATGGATACTCCTTGACGTTGTACGCGGCTGCCTGTTCTCGTTCGTCGACAGAGTGCACGGAGAGCGCGATGTTTGTGAGGCCGAGCGTTTTCCAACCAGGAAGATGTTCAGCGCAATATTTGTCGTCTCCGAGGAGTATTCCGTTCGTGAAGAGGTTGACATTGGGGAAGTACGCCCCTTGCTTCGCGCACCCATCGTATATCTCGAGCGCTCGCGTGAGCGCCCGCGGGTCGCATGTCGGCTCGCCGCTACTCGTGAGCGAGAGCGACCATCCGCCGTAGCGCGCGGAGAGCTTTATCGCAGCCTCGAGGTTCTTCTCGTAGTTGGGATTCGGCTTCGCCTGCGGCCGTAGGTACTTCCCGGCGCAGAAATCGCAGTTCGCGTTGCACGTGCCGCTCCCCACGAGCGCGGAGACGCTGTAGATCTTCTCGATGCATGCCATGATAATCACCTATTGTTGGTATTCGATCGTTGTCTACACAAAAGACGATTTCCGGTGGATATCACGCGCGACCTCGCTTCAGTATCGCTTCGGTGATATCTCCGTCATACTGCTTGACGATTTCGGGAAGTCTGTCGAGCGATGCCTCGTGATGGAAGAACCGCAGACCTGCGCCGTCTGGAGCATCGCCGAGGTCGGGAGACCATAGTCCGACGAAGTGCGAAGGCACGGGCATATCCACGGACGCATCATCTCGTCGGAGCGTGCTGAAGGATGGTGGCTGGGAGGACCGCGAGTAGCCGACGCCCGCGTACGCCATGAATCCCACCCGGCCGCGTCCTCTGCGTTCTGTGTCGACCAAGAACGGTTGGACGATCCGGATGTTGCCCGCTACGCAACCGGGCAGTTCAGGGCGCGTGAACGCCTCGAGATACGACAACGATCTCGTCGGATATCCTTGTGCCCCGAGCACCGTGCCGACCTCCGAGAAATACTGTTTGTACTCGACGATTCCTCCGAGGAACATGTCGATGAGTTCTACATCGCTCGGATGCAATCGACCGTAGTGCCGTCTGCTCTCCTCGAGCGCACGGTCGAACGTCGCAAGTGTGTTATCGATATCTCCTATCCGTTCTGTTATGCATAGCATGGTGTTTCCCCCGACGTCGGTTCATCCGACCTCGCGTATGATCCTGTCGATGTACTCGGCACGCGCAGTGGCGCTCTCCATGACGGGGACTTTGACGATGTCGCAGTGCAGGCGCTTGTAGATATCACCGATGGCGTCGTGGATGCGGCTCGCCTCTTGCGCGTCCTCGCGGCGCTCGGCGTCCTGCTTGTACGGCACCGGATCGAGCAGGAAGACCTTGCGGTAGTTGCCGAGCAGCAGCGACGCGACCGAGTAATCGAGCATGTCGTATTGCATCCCGAGACCGCCGAGTTCGCAGTACGCTAGGTTGTCGATCACGCTCCTGTCGAGGATGGTCGGCTTGCCGTTCGCCCTCGCTTCGAGGTCCATCTGCTTCGCGAAGACCTTGTGCTGGAAGCCGAGCAGGTCCGTCCAGGGGAGGACCGGCTGCTCCTTGCCTTGTTCTTCGGCGATGACGTCGCGCGCTGATTCGGGGACGGTGTCGTACCCCATACGGGCAAGCTCTCCTGCGGTCGTGGTCTTCCCCGAGCACGGTCCGCCGGTGAGGATGTAGAACTCATGGCGCTCCATCGTTTCCCTCCGCAGAGGATGGCCGTCGATGCGCACACTGGGGCGCTCACTAGGAGCCATCCCTACGCAACGTATATATAGTTGTAGTAGCAATATAAATAACTGTACAAAAAATATGCAGAGTGTTGTATATGCTTGACAAGGCGCTCACACAGAAGATAACCGATTTCGTGCGGCAGCGGCCTCGTACCGTGCAGGAGATAGCGTTCCTCATCGAGCGCAACTGGCGCACCGCGGAGAGCTACATCGAGCGCATATCGACGGAGACGGGGCTTCTCGCGACGAGGACGTTCCGTGAGGGGACGCGCGGCGCGCTCAAAGTGGTCTATTGGAATGCGCTCGAACCGGGGAAAGGCAGTGCGTACCAAGAGCGTCTGCTGCAACGCATCACCCTCGCGGCCCGCAAAGAGGATTTCTCTCCGTTCGACATCTATCAGTTCGTGCAAGCGGAGAAGCGCGAGGCGTTCGTCGAACGTCATGAATCGCCGCGCCATCCGAAGATCAATTACGACACGCTCCTGCCGACCGCGCAGCATCAAGTGCTGCTCTTCTCGGGCAATCTATCATGGCTCGAGCAAGGGCATGATCGCGTCAAGATGCTCGAAGGGCTCGCGAAACGACGCGTCAGCATCAAGATACTCACGCGCATCGATACCATCTCGCGCAAGAACGTGGAGACGGCGCTCGCCATCAACACCCGTGCGGGATGGGATGCTATCGAGATACGCCACTGCGAACAGCCGCTGCGCGCCGCGCTCGTCGATGATAGCATCGTGACCATCAAGGAGGTCCTCTCGCCGGTGAAGGATAGGGAGCTCAAGGAGCGCAAGTACCTCTTCTATATCATCCATGATGATGAGTGGGTACGGTGGGTGCAAAAGGTCTTCTGGCACCTGTGGGCGCAGAGTGTCGACGCACCCACAAGAATAGGCGCGCTCGCGACGCTCAAACAAGCAAACAAATAATCACTTAATAGTAGTAAAACACAGAAAACTTTATAAACGAAGTTAGCGTTCTTAGATGATGAGCACCACGACGGCGCACCGCATGCGGCAGCAGACTGCCCCGCAGCAGACCACGCGTCGGGCTACGCTAGAGACGCCGCAACTGGAGAATCCAGCACTTGAGAATCCGACGTTAGAAAACCCCGTTCTCGAAAACACGCTCCTTGAAACACCCGCCACCACAGTGGAGAAGACAAACGTCTCGGTGCGCGGACGCCAGATCAAAGGCGTGAAACATACCTACACCATCTTGGAACAGCTCGCAGGCGGTTCCGAAGGTTTCGCGACCGTCAGCTTCAAAGCAGAAAGCGAAGGACAGCTCTACGTTCTCAAAGGCAAGACTGTCGGTCTGATGCAGGACCCCTATGAACTCTGGAAGATGACGAAAGATGTCTCGGAAGCGCTCACCAATCTCAAT
>DUGD01000014.1 GCA_013331575.1 Candidatus Woesearchaeota archaeon | reverse complement strand
GATGCACATGCCTGCAGCGACTGTCGCTCCTGAATCCCTGATGGCGAAGCGTGACATCTGGGGGATGTCTTTCTGCTTCTCGATGACCATTGGATTGATGGGCCTGATCTTCACGATGGCTGCGTCGCCGTTCTTGATGAAGTCCGGGTTCTCCTGGAGCGTCTCGCCTGTCGCAGGGTTGAGCTTCTTGACGATCTGCTCGACACGGCATGCGATCTGGGCGGTGTGGATGTGCAGCACCGGCGTGTAACCGACAGTGATGACGCTCGGGTGGTTCAGGACCACAATCTGGCCCGTGAACTCAGTCGCGACCGCCGGGAGGCTGCCCGGGTGGCCGATGACGTCACCGCGCGCGACATCCTTCTTGCCGAAGCCACGCACGCTGATACCGACGTTGTCTCCAGGCTCTGCTGCCTGGATCTGCTCGTGGTGCATCTCGATGGATTTGCACTCGCCAGAGACCTGCTTGCCTTCACGGCCAGGGACTGCGACGATCTTGTCGTTGATCTTCAAGACACCGGTCTCGATGCGGCCAACCGGGACGACACCGATACCAGTGATGTTGTAGACATCCTGGATAGGCATGCGGAACGGCAAGCTGGTCGGCTTCTCCGGCTCCTTGAGGTTGTTGATTGCCTCGAGGAGGGTCGGACCAGTGTACCAGGGCATCTTGTCAGTCTTCTTGACGACATTGTCACCAGGGTAGCTCGCGATAGCGAGGAACTGGATAGTCTCGGTCTTGTAACCGACGCTCTTGAGGAGCTTCTCGAGCTCCGCCTTGACCTCGTCCCAGCGCTTCTGGCTGTAGTCGACACCGCTGATGTCCATCTTGTTGATGGCGACGATCAACTGGTTCACGCCGAGGACCTTGCTCAGGAACACGTGCTCCTTAGTCTGGGCGTTGATACCGTCGTTCGCTGCTACAACGAGAACACCTGCGTCAGCCTGGCTTGCGCCGGTGATCATGTTCTTGATGAAGTCCTTGTGGCCCGGGGCGTCGATGATCGTCGTCTCGAACTTGTCAGTCATGAACTTCTTGTGCGCGAGGTCGATGGTGACACCGCGTTCTTGCTCCTCCTTGAGCGAGTCCATGGTGTACGCGAATTCGAATCCTGCCTTACCGAGCTCAGCTGCCTTCTCCTTGAGCTTGCGCAGCTCCTGCTCGCTGATGGCGCCGCCGTCAAAGAGCAGGCGGCCGACGGTGGTACTCTTACCGTGGTCCACGTGTCCGATGAACACGAGATTCAGATGAGGCTTTTGTCTTGCCATAGTGTTTCCTCCCAAATATGTTTTAGACTAGGAATGTAGTCGTAGCACGGTGGATTCGAGGGGCCTTTTTAAAGGTTTCTCTCCGCGCGCCTAAGCGACGTACGCGAAAAAAGCGAAAAAAAGAGGAAACAACAGGCTTACTTGTGGTGCGTCGTGAAGACAGTATGGTAGTACTTCTGCAAGTCAGGCGTCACGGGCTTGACATGATGCTTACCACCATACCCCACGATGACAGCATCCAGCGTTCCATCAGACGCATTGTCGATTAGACGCAAGAGCGGACGCGTGCCCGCTTTGCCGCCATAAAGCCAGACGCTGCTGTTCGTGTGCGCATCTCCCTTCTGGTCCGTGCCGCGGAAGTCATTGAAGACCGCGCGCTCGTATTCGACCAGGGGAGTGACCTGTGCATGACGGTAGGAGATATCTTTCCATGCCTCCATCGCATCGCGCTCCATATGCTTCGTCGGACGATCAGACGTCAGATGATACATCGCGTGGTCGTAAGTCTCATGCGCTTTCGCAGCGACCTTGTTCGCGGTCTTCGCGACACTCTTCCCGACTTTCACCGCGGTTTTATCGATGCTCGCCGCTGCTTTCTCCAGGGCGGGTTTTTCCGTCGTAGTTGTGGGAGCGGTCTGCGGCGCGGCGTATGCCGTGCCCATACCTACGATGCTCGCGATGCCGATTGTTGCTGCGATTAATGTTTTTCTCATGTCCATAGGTACACCTCTCCGATAATCTATACTTCACCCTTTGTTCATTCGCGTAAGAACACTGCGTCAGAAACTAATCGGTGAGACACAGAAAGGGTATTTACTGGTTGGGCATATGCAGAATTGAGTATATATGGCTAGCACACCGGGCCGCAGAGTTGTCTTACGCTGTCGTCATCACGCGGCTTTCTGGACTTTGACGGCTGAAGGATCGGCGAAATCGATGCAACCGGCAAGAATATCGCCGTCAAGGCGTTCCATCAGATAAGGTTTGTTCATGAATTCATTGTAGAGAAAGTCCTTGATGAATGCATCAGCATCACCATGCTTGAACGCCTCTGTTAAAAAAGCGCGCACCTCCTTAATCGGCGGCACTATGACTAGATAACGATTTTTGAGAAGGTGGTCACGCCAAGCCTCCAAGTCCTGTTGCGGCAGCACATCTTCGCGGAGAAGCGCGAGAAGAAGTTCGAACGTTCTTTTCTCATCGAGACGTTTCACAAGGAAATGCCAATCGCGCGTGAGATCGAAGACGTCTTCTACGACAGCAGTATAACAGAGCCGCTCATGCTCACCGTGGCCGTCGAGCGAATAATATAAACGCATACCGACGAGCGACCGCGGAGAGCGTATCTTGCGCGCCTCGCGGAAGCCGAACATCGACGCATCGACGCCGTGCGGCGAGACTGCCTTCACCTCATAGCGCTGCTTGGTTTTCGGCGCCATGATCCAGAGGCGATGCTGGAGAAAGCCGTTCTGCATCAGGAGATAGAACTGTCCGCCCGATCTAGCGACGTAGAAACGCACTGCCATGGACACCTATCACGAGAGCATGAGAGGAGAGCGATCAATCCACCAGGCAATCACTTCTTCTTGCCACCGGTGCCGCTGAAGTTGAAGAACTTCTCGACGCTCACTTCGGACGGCGGAACGCCGTTGCGGTCGATGGGAGCAGCGCTAGGAGGCTTGTCGCCGCCTCGTTGTTGCGGCGGGTAGGCCTGGTTCCAGGATTGCTGCGGAGGCTGTTGCGGAGGATAGCCTTGCTGCGGATAGCCTTGTTGCTGAGGAGGTGCCTGCGCGTATTGCGGAGGAGGTTGTTGCGGATAGCCTTGTTGCGCATAACGCGGCGCTGCATCGGCTTGCGCATAACGAGGAACCGGCTGCGGTTCCTGCTGCGGAGGCGCTTCTGAGTACATCTGCACACGCGCCGGACCGGCCTGCGAGTAGGAAGGATCCTGCTTGACAGCGTGTATCTCCTTCCTCAACTCCTCTTTCACCTGGGAAAGCTCGTCGCGGAGCTTCGTGAACTCCGCTTGGATCTTCTTTGCTTGCATATCAAGCAGGACCTCAATCTTCTGCGCCAATAATTCGTCTTGTAATCCAGCCATACAATTCACCGCCACTAGTAGTCACTGTCATCGCTATTGAGGTTCAGGAACACGATATCGATAGGAATCCGCCCAGGATGGGACGTGACACAACATGAAAACGATAAGAGATAAAAATAAAAAAACTGTAACGCACTACACTTTCTTGCCGAAGTTCTCGGCGAGGAATTGGAGCATCGTATCGTTGCCGGCAGTCCTGTACGCGCGCTGCGCGAGCTCGAACTTGCCATCCGCGAGGCAGACATCGCCGAGCGCAGAGAGACCGTCCTTATCGGCCGCCGCCTCGAACGCCTGGAACGCGATATCATACTCCCGCGTCTCGACACAGCGTTTCCCGAGCTCCGCAAGACGGGTGGTGTTGCCGCTCGCCTTGAATATCTCGATTGCGATCTCCCATCGTTCTTTCACGAGGCAATCCTCGCCGACCTTGTTGAGCGCGTCGACATCATTGACGAGCACGAAGGCGCTCATGGCGTCCTTGATGTGGCCATTCTCCAGGCATTTATGCCCGAGAGAGAGCAGGCTGTTCTCGTCGGATGCGAGGCGGTAGCAGTTGATGGCCTGCGTGACCTGGCCGACACCGTCATAGTACTTGCCGAGCTTCTGCAATTTCTCGCGCGAACCTGCGAGCACGTACACCTTGATGGCGAGATCGGTCTGTCCCTTGCGGTAGTATTCGTCGCCGAGCGTCTCGAGCAGCTTAACTTTCGTCGCAGGGTCGAACATGGTGAGGTTGAGATTATCGACCCCTTTCTCCAGGAGCACTGGCAGTATGCGGCGCAAGTTGTCCAGCTGCCGTTTGTTCGCCTCATCGGCGAAGAATTGTTCGTTGTGCTCGACGATTTCGTCGACCATCTTTCTTACTATGGGGTCGTCGCTTGGCATCATTTCACCTGTGCAATATCATGTTGTCGCTGTGATCGTGAAGGGAAAACGAGGAGTTCGACCGGCCTAGGCCTGCGAAACAAGGAAGGAAAGACAATAAAAAAAAAGAAAGAAAAATTCTATAGGCCACTTAGACTAGCTCGATGCCGAGCTCGCCCTCGAAGAAGCCTTGCTTGCGCTTTTGCGTCTGCTTCGTGTCGGCTTTGCCGAGGATGTTGCTGCCGCGCACACCGGTCATGATGGTCATGACGGTGATTTTGCCTTTCATCTCTTCCACGACACGCGCGCCCCAGATGACGTTCGCATCCTGGTCCATGGCTTCGGTGACGATCTCACCTACGCGGGCGACCTCATCGAGTGTCATGTCTTCGCCACCCGATACGTGGATGATCGCGCCTGTCGCTCCCTCGTAGCTGATGTCGAGGAGCGGGTTGCCCAGCGCCCCTTTGACTGCTTCATCTACGCGGTTCGAGGTGTCGCTCGCGCCGACGCCGATGGCGGCTACGCCACCTGCGGTCATGACTGCCTTGATATCGGCGAAGTCGAGGTTGACGAGGCTCGGGACGCTGATGATCTCTACTATGCCTTTGATCATGGTCGCCACGAGTTCGTTCGCGACTGCGAATGCTTGGTTGACTGGCAGGTTGCCTGCGATCTGGACCAGGCGGTTGTTATCGATCACGATCACTGTGTCGCTGTGGCTGCGCAAGGCCTGAAGGCCGAACTCCGCGCGGTCGATGCGTGCGCGTTCGATCTTGAACGGCATTGTGACTGTGCCGATGACGATTGCGCCGTTGTCCTTTGCCATCTGTGCCACGAACGGTGCGGAGCCAGTGCCCGTTCCGCCGCCCATGCCTGCGCAGACGAAGACCATGTCTGCGCCTTTGAGCACGTTCTGTATCTCGAGCTTGCTCTCTTGTGCTGCCTCGCGTCCTTTTTCCGGGAATCCGCCGGCGCCAAGTCCTCGTGCGGTCTCTTTCCCGATGAGGAATTTGTGGTCTGCCTCCATCATGTCGAGGTGCTGCTTGTCGGTGTTGAATGCGATGACTTCCGCTCCGCGGACGCCTTTTTTGTAGAGCCAGTTTGCCATGTTGCTGCCGCCACCGCCGCAGCCTATCACTTTGATGTTGGCGTGTCCTACAAGAATGTCTTCGTTGTTGTTTCCGTTGTTGCTGCCGATGTCCATAGTCGCTGTACCCCGTCCCCGTTGTTATCGATTGTAGAGTGCCATCTGTCGGCAGCTATTTTGCTGTCAAGAAGATGTTTCTCCCGTCCCACATTGACCTGAGCGCGCTTGGGCGATGCTCAAATCTTTTAAGTGTGTGCTTGATTTTACTAGTATATAAATACTGTGGTTCTCAAAACTAGTATTGCTAAACTAGATTATTGAATCAATTGCTGCAGAAAATATGTGCTGTGTTGCCTTATTGGCGCCTATTGTTGCGTGCTTCGCTGGAGCAGTATCTGGCGATCCTCTGCGTAGAGCCCCATGTGTGCCATCTGTTCGTATTGATTCGGCTCTAGTACGAGGTAGAGGATGGTGAATCCTGTCTCCTCTTTGATCTTCGTCACCGCCTGTCCTAGCGGTTCCTTTGCCACATCTTGGCCTATGATGAGGATGTTCGCTTTGTCTTTGAGGCGTTTCCCGTGGAGTATTATCTGTTGTATGCCGTCGATTGCTTTGCATGCGTCCACGAACTCTTCCACTGCGCCGCGGCGGATCTCGATGAGTTGTTCGACGAACTTCGACTCCTTGCCTGAACCGTACTGGTAGAGCTTCATCTTGAGCTTGATGCGTATTTCGCTCACCACGCCCATGGCCACTAGGCGTTTGGTTATCCGAAAGACTGTTGCGACAGGCACCCTTGTTGCCTTTGCAATCTCTCGCAGGTAGTATTGCTTGTCCGGGTTCTGGGATAAGATGCGGAGCACTGATAGTGTTTTCTTGTCGAACAGTTCCTCCAAGATCTTGCCTTGCTCCATATTCGTTGTTTATACGCCTCCATATATATATTTTCCGTTTTTGGAACATTGTTCCATTTTTGAAAAAGTATTTTTTCTACTTCGTTTTTGCGTGTTGTTCGATCGGATTGTGCGCTGGACATCGCATGCTACCGACGGAAGTTCCATGAGAAAACAAGGGGTTGTCCTATTGGGGTGGCGACGCCTTGGTTGTGAGTGGTGACACCTCGAACAATATATTTTCTATATGGGTGTTTATTATCTTCTGGGTTGCTCACTTGCGCTAACTGCATTACTGTGCAAATAATTTACCATATGGTTGTTATTTTTTCTTTCCTGTGCTGCGGAGGTTGTATTGGTTCTCCGAAACCAACCAGTTGCGAAAAACGACCTGCACCAATCGGTCGTTTGTCTGGCTAGTACTCCAAGGCAGCCTGGTGCTGTGCCTAGTGATGCTAGAATCTCCTATGTTACGTCGTTACTTGTTCCGGCCGCGCTGTGCATCGAACGCATCGATGACGTCGGAAATCGTAGTTATCTCCTCCGGCCGACGATCATCCCGGAGCTGGACGAATCGCGGGAATCGGAGCGCGAACCCACTTGAGTATGAGGGGGATTTCTGGATCTCTTCGAACTTGATCTCTATCACCACGTTCGGTCTGAGTGTGACTTCCTTGCCGTTCTCTGCTATGATGTCCTCTTTGAGGAGTTTGGTGAGTGCTTCGAATGTGGTGCCGCCCTCTTGTTCGAGCTCCTTGAGGCCTGTGCCTACGCGGCCTATCTCCACGAACTGTCCGTCTTCATCGATGACTGCGATGGTGAAGCTGGTCAGCCACCCGGAGCGCTTGCCCTCGCCCCATTCCGCTCCTACGACTACTACGTCCATGGTGTCGAGCACCGGTTTCATCTTGACCATGAACCCGACTCGGCTACCGGGTTTATAGGGTGCATCGAGCGATTTGAACATGATGCCCTCGTTGCCCGCATCCAGACTCTTCTTGTAGAATGCCGCGGCGACAGTATCATCGTCAGTCACCAGGTATTCGCTCGTTTTGACCTCTTTGGGATTATGCGGGATTATCTTCTCTAATAGCGCCCTGCGCTCTTGGAACTCTTTACGGTAGATCTGCTCATTATCATAGTAGAGGATGTCGAAGACGTTGAGTTCGACCGGCAATTCCTTTGCCAGCGCATGGATATCGTATTTTCGCCGTATGCGCTGGCTGACTGCTTGGAAGGGGGTGTATTTGCCGGTCTTTGGGTCGTATCCTACTGCTTCAGCATCTAAGATGCAGCTCTTGTGCACTGCGGATGCGAANNCCACTACATCGGGAAATTGTGCGGTCACGTTTTCGAGCCGCCGGGTGAATAGTGTGACATTGCCTTCATTGTCCCGGTGGATCTGCATCCTGAAGCCGTCGTACTTGTACTCGAGCGCTCCTGGCCGGCCGACGCGTTCGAACGCGGCCGGTATCTCAGTCTCTTTTTGCGCGAGCATGACTTTGATGGGGACTCCAATGGTCAATTCGACTTTGTCGAGTCCCATGAGCCCTTTGTGTTTGGCGGTCACTGCCACTTTCGCGATGTCGTTGCTCTTGTCGATGGCATCTTGTATTGCCTGGGTCCATCGAGCCTTGACGTCGTCCGGGATGCCTTTTTCGCTCTTGTATGCGTCCGGCTCATGCAGCGCCGCTGCCCATAGTATTATCGCGTCCCTGATGGTGCCGTCCGCTATACCGACCCTGAGGTCTTCGAGCAGGATGCGGATGAGGTAGTGGGCTTCGAGCGGTGTGGCGCTCGCCATGAGGTTGGCTATGGTCTTGAGTTTGAGGTCTACGCTGCCCGCTCCTTCGATGCTGGAGAGTTTCCGCACGCTCTTGATGACGTCGTGCACTGTGAGGTCGTCTTTTGCGAGCAGGCTGTGTTGTTTTTTTCTTGTGAGCAGTTCTGCCGCTACAGCTCCGAGGTCGCCCTCTTTTTTGAATGCCTTGATGATCTTGTCCTCTGCTTCGCCTGTCGCGAGCGCGATCGCTTTGGTGGCCAGTTTCGCGCTGATGCCTATCTGTATCTTCTCCCACTCGGGGTAGACGCGCCCTTTGAGGAGCATCATGACGTCCGGCATGGCGTTATCATCTGTCTCTTTGAGGAGCTCTGCTATGATTGCTGTTTTTTCGAGGCGTTTGCTGGTCTTCGAGATGCGATTGTACGCATCGCAGAGTTTTGAGAATCTCATGCGCCACCTTGTTGTGCGGTAACTATGTCCAGTATCCTGCTGCGTAATTCATCATCTGGTGTGCGTTGTTCTCTGTATGTGTGTGTTGCTAGTGGGTGTGTGCCGCGTTCGAGGAGTGCTCTTTGTTGTTGCCGTGATTTCGGGCTGTGGGAGATCTGGAGGTAGATGGTTCTTCCTTGGTATTCTAGTACGACATCTGCTTTTTTATGGCCGTAGTCCTCTTCTGCAGTGGCGTAACGTGGGTTCATTTCGGGGATTGTGCGGCACAGCTCTAAGATGTACCTTTCATCATCGTTGCGCATGGTGCCCAGAGCTTCTTCCTTGCTTAATATAGGTTGCGGGCTGCCGATTTTACGAAAAGGATATAAATATGTTCTTGTAACTATATGTTATAATAAATATATTAAATAATATATATATTAAATAGTAGTTATGAGGTTGCTGATGGATGTTGTGTATGCAGGTATTGCGGTCATCATCTTAGTCTTGATGATGTTATGTGCGGTGTTTACGCTTTGGATTCGAACGTTCACTAGGCGATTGTCTTTCTATGTTCCTATCCTGCTGGCGCTCCTGCTCTTCGGCGCGGGATTCGTATTGCGCATAAGCGGGGCACAACCGATGATCGATCTCGGTTTTTTCTGCACCGAAAGCGCCGCGCTGTTTCTCACTGCGCTCTTCGTCGCGGCGCTTGTACTCGGGCAACAACACTATTGGGAGCTTCGTTGACCACTGGACACGCACGGCCACAATAGATATATAAGACAATTGCCTATGCTGGAACTGCGCCACGGCGGATGAAATTCACTCCGTTCCACGGTTTTACGTCGGCGACCCTGCACCTCCTCGAAAACTTGTTTTCGGGACGCTGGAAGCTTCGGCTTCCAAGCGAATCGGGTCGCCTCCTGGACGTACGCCAAGGCGGTATGCCTGAAAAAATGATTTGATGATGTGTGTTTCCCATGGGTCTGTTCGATGATGTGCTCCAATCCGGCCAGTCGCTCGTGCGTAGCGAGGAGGCGCTCGATTATGAGTTCCTTCCGAAGGTGCTTCCGTTCCGTGAGAAAGAGCAGCGCTATCTCGCAGAGTGCATCCGGCCTCTTTTCCAAGCACGGTCAGGACGTAATGTCCTCATCCACGGCATGCCTGGTATTGGCAAGACTGCCGCCACGCGCGCTGTGCTGCGTGATCTCGAGGAGTCAAGCGATGAGGTGCATGTCGTCTACCTCAATTGTTGGCGCCACAATTCCACCTTCAAGATCCTTGTCGAGATCTGCGACCAGCTCGGCTACAAGTTCACGCAGAACAAGAACACGACCGAGCTCATGAAGGTCATCGCGAGCATCTGCAACAAGAAGTCGGTCGTCTTCGCCTTCGATGAAGTGGATAAGGTCGAGGATTTCGATTTCCTCTACCCTCTCCTCGAGGATATCTACAAGAAGACTGTCATCCTCATCACGAACTACAAGTCGTGGTTGATGGAGCTCGATGAGCGTATCCGTAGCCGGCTCCAGCCCGAGCTCCTGGAGTTCAAGCAGTACTCTGCGAGTGAAGTCCGGGAGATCCTCAAGCAGCGGGTGAGTTTCGCTTTCGTCCCCGGTGTGCTCGAGGATGCCGCGTTCGAAGCCGCCGCTAAGAAGGCCGGGGATGTCAAGGATGTCCGTGCAGGATTATTCCTTCTCAAGAATGCGTCGCTCGAGGCCGAATCCAAGGCTTCGAAGAAGATACTTCTAGTCCACGTCCAGACTGCGCTCGCGCGTATGGATGAGTTCTTCACGAAGAACAAGGAGGACTTGGAGGACGACACGCAGAATGTCTTGGCGCTTGTCAACAAGAGTCCTGGTAAGAAGATTGGCGAGCTTTTCTTGATTTATCAGAAGGCGGGTGGTCAGGGGTCGTACAAGACATTCCAGCGTAAGATAGCGCGCTTGGAGCAGAACCGCTTTATCTCCGTCGAGAAATCGGGTGGCGGCGCGGCGGGGAACACGACGATTGTGCATAAACGGATCGATGAGTACTGAGTTTCTCGTTGCGTTTCGTCGTCAACTACTTCTTCTCGTACATTTCCTTCGTGCTGCGGCATGTTTGGCCAATGTAGTGTTGAACTGATTATGTGTGCTATTATTTAGGATTGATGAGGTTGAAGGGGATCGTTGCGTCTGTGTCGCAAGACGTCATGAAAACATTTATATACTACTGCGAAGTTACTACAAATATGGCTCCACAAAATCAACCCTTGGAACAAGCATCACTCGTCGACATGTTGAAGGGGTGCAATACTCTAGGCGAAGCGTTTGAAACCTTGCGTGGTAAAGAGGTTCGTCTCGATTCACTAGAGGGAGGGGGCTGTGCAAGAACTTACAAATGCCTTGCAGGACATAGAGACTATGCCGTTCTAGAGCGAACATTGACTAGTACGCTCGGTCAACCGAAGTGTCAGGTGATACATCCTTACGCTACGAATGTAATCTACTTGTTCTCTTAGTTACTTGGTAGAACTGAGTCTCGGAGTTTGATCGGGTAGCAGATGGTACTTGTTGGTTATCCCGCTTTCGTGCTGCGATCTCTTTCCTCATCGCCAACTACTTCTTCTCGTCCGTTCTCTTCGTGCTGCGGCGCATCTACACATGGCTTGTCTCGGGGTTCGCAGTTGCTTCGGCGATACGCCTCGCAAACTCACCCCTTGGGACACACGCCAAGGCAGCACTCTTTCTACTGCTGTTTACTGACTATGAGTTATGTGAGAGAATCTAAGAATAAAGAGATAAAAAAGAGGAGAAGCGCTAACTATCTGCGGTTGTAGACGCGGCTCTTCGCCAGGTGGTACGCGCAGAAGATGCTCGTCTTGAGGGCTTTCTTCTTGCACTTCACGCAGATGCCTTGCTTCTTCTTCGTCTTGTAGCTCGAGCGTCGCCAGTTATTGATCGCCGGCCGGTGCAGCACGTAGAACTTCTGGAAGCGGTTCTTCACCTTCTTCTTGAGGCCGCCCGTCACGCGCGCGAACTTGCTCGGTTTACGTCCTCTCTTGACTGGCCGTGCCGTCTTGAGTGTTTTTCTCGCCGGTGCTTTCTTTGTTTTCTTCTTCGCCATCATGACCACCTTAGCATTCCGCCGAACGACCCTAGATGTATTGGTTTAAAAATATATCGTCGGTGGCCTCTTGTCAGTCTTCTCTACGGCCCTTCCCTGCGCTATGTGGCGCTGTTTGTTCGGTATCGACGCATCGTTCTCCGTCGACATATGAGCCCTGTTCAACCGTCAGTGTCTACCCTTGACGTTCCACACCCACTGGACATTCCCGCGCGACGTATATAAGCGCCTCTTCTTCAATGTGTTACAGTCGAACGTGCATCCGCTCGTCGACAGAGGTGTTCCATGACCCCTTTCCATCCCAACGCACAAGACCATGCCGCCATCGAGGCGATACTCTTTGAACGAATGTGCCTGCTCACGCGCAAGGCGAACAGGGCTTAGGAGGTGACATGATGATATCCAAAGATTCGTACGCCCACAGCATCGTCGAGAGCCTACGTGATCACGGTCTGGCCTCCGATGAAGAACTCTTCCAGATACAGGCGTATTTAGTCGCTTGATCCTGTTCTCTCTTCTCCTCTTACTTCTCCTCTTGTCCGTACTCGATGATCTCGATGAATGGCTTCTCCTCGATTATCTCCTCTTTCTCGCCTTCGGCTCGCGTATGGTGTACGGCCTCTTTCTCTGCAGGAGTGTCGTCTATGGTCGATGATTCTTTGAACATGCGGTGTAGTTCGTCCTCTGTGATGCTTTCCGCTAGGAGCTCGTTGAGCGTCGGTACCGGCCCGTTCGCTTTCGTTTTGGGCTCCGCTACTGCTTTCGTGGCGGTCTCGCTTTCGCTTTTCACCGTGATCTTGAGGAATGGCGTGTCGAGCGCGGTCTCTTCATCGTCCTCTTTTATGTCTGTGCCGTCCCTTCGCTCAGCGATGCTTGGCGGTGACGTCGCAGCCGTTTGTGCAGTATCTGGTTGCGCCATCTGTTCGCATCGTTTCATGATGGTTCTCTCGAGGAGTTGTAGCGCGTGCTGTAGCTCTTCGAGCGAATCGTTGTTCGTGTCGAACGTCACCTGTACCATGCAAGGGTCCATCCATTGGCGGAATATAAAGCTTTTCCCGGCGGCGTGGCGCTACACGGTTCTCTCACAATGGGCTCACGATGTTGTCGTTATAAGACCGATACGTAAGAACCCTAAGAGCATATCTTCATAAGAACATCTTCTGGTAGTTGAAGTAGATGGCGTTCGCGAGCTCTGTCGGGTCCATGCGTTTTATCTCGGCGATTTTCAGCACTGCGTCACGGATGTTGGCGGGTTCGTTGCGCAGGTCCTTGTACGGTCCCATGTACGGCGCGTCGGTCTCGGTGAGCAGCTGCCCCGACGGTATGATCGCGGCGTTCTCTTGGAATTGTTTATTGCGCACAACAGCTGTCGGTATGCTGAACATGACTCCCATCGCGAGACCGCGTCTGAGCAGCTTATGGCTTCCGGTGAAGCAATGCATCACTGCTTTCGAGAATTGCTCCTCCTCCAGGATATCGAGCACCTCTTTCTCCGCTTTACGCGAATGGATGATGAGCGGTTTATGTATGCGTTTCGCCAAACTCACAATCGCCCGGAAATTCTCCAGTTGCCGCTCTTTGTCGTCGCTGAAATGCAGATCTACGCCGACCTCTCCGATGGCGATGATGTTATCCTTGTGCGCTTCTATCGCGCGTAGCGTCTCTTCGACGGAGAAAGCGCTCTGTCCGTCGTGATCCTCTGCGGCGTCGGGGTCGGCGTGTACGACGACGCCGCGTGCGTTGAGCGGATAGATGCCCATCGCGACCTTGATTATCGGATCGCGGCGAGCGAGTTCGAGCAGCGGCAGGTTCTTCTCATGCGAGACGCCTTGCGTTATCACTGCGACGACGCCGTTCGCTCTCGCGCGTGCTATCACAGCATCGAGGTCATCCGCGAATTTCGGGTCATCCAAGTGTGTATGTACGTCGACGAGGTGCATGCGATACCGTTGATGCTGAGTTGCGCACCTGCGCTTATATGCTTTTCCCAAGGTTCCCTGCATGTGCATCGCCTGTTGCGCGTCGCATCCCGCGATAGAGAATTTCGCGGCCGCAATGCTGAGTTCTCTCGATGTACTATCCTCGGTCTCGTTCCTTCTTGACGTTTTTTTGTTTCTGTTTTATTATGCGCGAGGTTGCATGACGCCGAGACGACATCGGATGACGTCCTTTCGGATTGGTGGTGTGGCGCGGGGCGCAGAATGATCGCAGCGTTTCATTGCTTGAGGCTCTCGTAATCCTCGAGTATGATAGCGTCGATATTCTCGAGCGATGTCACGCGGTAGAGTTTGCCCGCACCGATCTCCACGATTTGTCTGGCGAGCGCCTCTCCTTCGCGTTCGAGGTTGATGCCGATGATGCTGATGGTCACCCCTGCATTACGCGCCGCGCTCGCCGCCTCCATCGATGCTCTGCCAGGGTCCTTGCCTCGTGTCGGTATTGCGTCGGTGAGTAATGTGAGATGTTTTGTGTGTGCGCCGCGCTCGAAGAGTTCGCAGCCTTTCTCGATAGCGATAGCGATATCCGTCTCTTGTCCGGCGCGCAGTTTCGCGAGTTCGGAGAGAAGGAGCATGAAATCCTGCGTCGGCGGTATGCTCGTCTCGACCTTACTTGTGAACACGAGGAGGCCGACATCGTTCTTGTCTTGTATAGCGTTGTACGCTAGCGCTACGCCTGCTTTTTTCGCGGTCGTTATCTTGGGGCCGCGCATGCTTCCGCTTGCGTCTAACGCATACACGATGCTGATGCGTCCGTGCTGCTGCCGCGAGAATGCCTGGAGATCCTTTTTGTCGACGTGGTCATGCCCGCGGCGTATCGCGCGCAGCACACTGCCGCGCATGTCGATGTCCTTGTACCGGTGTCGAGAATATGCGACCACTTCATCGCGTTCTCCGTAGTGCGAACGTTCCTTGACGTCCTTGCGTCCGAGGCCGTGGGTCTGCAGGGAGTCGAGCTCTTCGGTGTAGAGGACGAGCGATGCTAGTCGTAATCCGTCTTCTGTCACGCGACCCTCTTTATCGAGCAGTCCTTCCTCTTTGAGCCTATCGACGTTCTTCTCGATATTGCGTTTTATCTCGTCGCGGAAATCGCCGATCTTGAGGTTTTTCTCGACGTACTCGCTGCCGTATCCGGTGAGCTCGCGGATGATGGTCGGGCCGAAGAGCCGTTGGGCGTTCTTGAAATTCTCCACCATCTCTTTGAACATGAGGTCGGGAGTGAACGATCCGACTGCATAATCGACGGAATCGCACAAGAGCTTGCCGTCCTTCACATGCTGCTCGTCGCTTTCGACGACGCTGTGCATGAGGCGTTCGTCGTCGAAATCCGAGTGCATCTTTCCTTTGAGCGCCTCGACGCTCTCTGTCTCCTCGACAGTCTGCTCCTCGTCCGTCATCTCGTCGGCAGTGATGTCAAGGATCACCCCCGTCCATGTTGTGGTCCCGGACGAAGGTAGAGAATTGCTTGAGCACGTACTCCTCTGGCTGTTCGAGATAGCGGATGCTCGGTTTGAGGCTGATGCGGTGCGCGATGACGCTGGGGACGACGGCGGTTATCTCGTCTATGGTGACCTCCGTCTTGCCGCGGATCACTGCGAGCGCCGTGCTGCGGTCCACGATGCCGATGGATGCCCGGACGCCCGGTTTCCTGTCGAGGTTACGATCCTCGCGGAGCTGGCGGACGAACGATACAACGTGCTTTTGGAGCGCCGCGCTTATTCGCGCTCCTTCGATCTTCTGGCGCCGCAAGCTCACTATCTCGTCTTCTATGGCTGCAGTCTCGGGATAACCCATCGCGATGATATCGAATCTGTCGAGGAAGACGTCGGAGAGCTTCTCCGTGCTCGAGTCTTCGGGGTTCATCGTGCCGATGAA
>DUGD01000058.1 GCA_013331575.1 Candidatus Woesearchaeota archaeon | reverse complement strand
TACTCACGCGCATCCTCGGCACCCCCTACCAAGAAACACACGCAGCACTCGTCTTCGGCTCACGCAAGCCATACTCCGACATCGATATCTACCTGATAACGGACGAACCCATACCGGAGGTAAGCAACCACTGGCTCGACCTACACGTACGGACATCGCGAGCGGTCAATGAGGGCATTGCACTGCTCGACTCGGAAATGACCCACCCCCTCCTGACCGGGGACGCTATCCGCGGAAGCGGGTACATAACCGACTTGCGGCATCGTATCGTNNGTAATTCTTTCTTCCGGATATTCTCCGGGTTTTCCGTCGCAAGCCATATTAAGACACCCACCTTAGCGCCAGCATAGTTGCGGGGGGATTACGCATGGATCTGGAAGGTGTAATCGGGGAATACAGGCCAAGGCATAACATGCACAACGGAGAGTTCGTCTCCGCGACCACGTGCAACATTATCTACCAGCGCGACCCGTTTGGCGGACCGATTGGAGGTGGTGATTGGGCGCCCGGATGCGAACCACCGCGCAGAGTGGACTTGGAACAACAGTGGCGTCAAGCGGCGCAACCGCCTGCTCCATTCCAACAGCAGTATGATACTGGATACGGTGCGACACACCCGGCACAGAATGTATGTACTCCGTCGTCTGAGTGGATTAAAGAAGCGACGATGTTGCCGTGGTCAACGAATCCTGTGCAGCAGCCTGCTCAGACGTTCGGGCGTGAGCCATTGCAGATTCAATCTACGGCGCATAGCTACAAAGTGTTTGACAACAACGGTGAGGTGAAGAAGCCCATCATGCGATTAGACTATGTGCACCTGGATACTCCAGAACATCTGCAGTATGGTGGGCAGCACACGAAGCCCTATAGAAATGGGCTCGACCCTGTGTTGCCGGGCGAACGCCCGGTGTTGGCGCGAGAAGTGTTTGCAGAGACGTTGGGTGTGACAAAACGTCCGCTCTTTGCAGATGACGCCATAGACACCGGATATGCTGGATATGGACTGCCGAAGAAGAAAGTTGAAAAGCCGTACTGGATGAAGGTGCGGGATGGTGAATTACCATGAGACTCGTGATGGAAGAAGACAAGATAGATAGTGGTAAGCAGGTATTCGAAGCAAACGTGCTCTTGGTGGAGGCGTGGAGATATTCGGACGGTACAGCGTCCTTTGTCATTGATGCGATGCACAACACGCACGATGCCAATGGCAAATTGCACCTCGGTGAAAGTGCAGTCTTCAGGCTCTCTGGTACGCACGAAGAGTTGCAAGATTTCATCAAGGAGCTGCAGGAAGCGCTCAGTGAGGCGCAAATGATTGAGCGTAAAAAGGTGCAAGAATGAAGGCGCAACCATTGACAGTCAAGGAGCAATTCATTCTGCACAAACTGAACGCTCTGACGCTGCGAGGGGATGTGTGGGATGAAGCTGCGGGATGGTGAACTCCCATGAGACTGATAATGACGGATGATAACAGCAACGAGCTATTCACGGCGAATGTTCTGTTGCCTGAGGCATGGCAGTATACCGAGGGCACAGCATACATCGAGATAGATGCCATGCAACGACAGCACGATGCACACGGAAAATTCGGCACCATTGCAGAAGCATTTTTTGAGCTCCATGGTTCGAAACAAGAGCTGAAAGAGTTTTTGCAAGTGATGATGAATGCGCTCGATGAAGCACAGACAATACCCACGAAAAAAACGGAATGACGACATACGAAATGCGAGCGAAGAGAACGATCCATGAAAAGATTGATAATCGCCCCCTTGGAAGCGTATGCAAGATGGTGAGTTCCCATGAGACTTGTGATAACTAGAGATAATAACCAAGAAGAGGCGCAGAAGATATTTGAAGGTAACGTCCTGCTGTTTGATGCGTGGTCCTCAGACAGCAAGGATGAAGAAGGGCACATTCTCCTCAATGTGCTGCAACGAAAGGACAAGACAACGACGGACGAAGTCTGCATTGACATCTACGGCACGCACGAAGAGATGCAAACATTCCTGAAGAATGTCGCTTCGTGCGTCAAGGACGCTACTTCAGAACCAGAGATGCAAAACAAAAAGGGATAGAGACTGAAGAAAAGCGTCAAGGAGTAACCCTATGAGACTTACAATTGAAAGCGCGACCGAGGATGCGAAGGCAGTGCAGGTTGCGGAGGGAGAGACTCTGACGTTCGAAACATGTCAGCGAGCTGGCAAGGTATACTTCACTATCGACCTCATTGATGCAAAAACCACCACGGCGTTTCTTCTATGGGAAGGTACGAAGCAAGAGCTGAAGGATTTTTTGAAGGAGATGATGGATTCTATCGATGACGCGGATGTTCTTGATGAAGTGTCGAAATGACTGCATAAGAGCGCGGGAAGATGAAATAGACACAAACATCCATTACCGACCATGACCCCGCACGAGATCCCCATTGGCGAAGACCTTGACGCGGAGGAGCTGCGCATCCTTGTCTTGAAAGTGCTTCGCGCATTTCTCGAGAAAGGGTTCGCACCGCACATCACTGCTGCTGCGCGAGCACTCTACACGCGCTATGAACCCGCGACGTTTCTTCCGCCCACACTCTACGGTGCCATCGCGAACCTCATGGAGGATATCGGTTGGGAGCTTCACGACCACGCCGCCCTCATCGCACCCTGTCAAGAGACCATCGATTGTCTCGAGCACGAGGACTATGACTGCTAGTTCACTACGAAACCCGTAATCTTGTAAGAAAAAATATAATTTCTATATAGTAAATAACTCCGTTTTAATAAATATCCATTATCAAGTAGTAACAAAATCGCAAAGTATTTAAAATCAGTTCCACAAGATAACAGCAGACAACCACCGAGGTGTAACTCCAATGGCATTCCTTGACATGTACCGTACCGCAAAGCGTGGACTTGCCACTCTCTCTCTCGTTGGCGTTCTTGGCGCCGCTTTACCTGCTCGCGCCGACCTCATCGCCCACTCTGCGCCGCGCGCGAATGGCGCGTATGAAGCATTGTGGGTTTCTGACGTGAAGGTCGCGAATCCCGACAAGGCAGGCGTGACAATGACCATCACCGGCACGCCTCGTGGCCAAGAGTACAGTCCGACGGATGCGTCCATCACGCGCGTCATCACACCCAACACCACGCTACTCCTCGAGGATATCTATGCGAGCTTACACGGTGCTGGCGCGACAGGCGTTGATCGCTTGCTCATCACATTCAAGGACGGCAGCGGCAACCCGGTCGCTAACTTGCCCGTCTCGCACCGCGTGTACAACTTCGGCGGTCCCGGAAAAGAGTTCGGCACGACCATGCCGACATTCGACCCTGCAACGGGCTACTTCCCCGCAGGCACGCTCTTGGGCGGTTTCGTCGGCAAATCAGGCGAACGCACAGGCATCCTCGTCAACACCGGCAAGGACGGCGCGACCATCGAGTGGGAGTACGCGACAAGCGGCGGACTCGACAACACGAAGAAGACACTCACGTACGGCAAAGACGGCCTGTACCAGCACAACGGCGGACTCGACGAGATACTCGGCTTTCCGTCAGCACCCGACGGACCGATAAAGGCACGCATCATCGCCGGCAGCGCACGCATCCTCACCACGCTCAACAACAACACGACAAACGACCCAAGCGCACAAGAACTCACGCCATGGCCGGAGACAACGAGCGCGTATGACATTACCGTGCAAATCTACGTCATGGACAACGGCACACCACGCGTGTTTTCAACGACACAACCGAGCGAAGCTGTTGTGAAGAGAGTATGGCAAGTGCACAACCTAGATGCACTAGTTGGTGAGCACGTGTATGCATGCACCGATCCGGCAGGCGCAGCAGTCGACACACTACCTGAGGTCATTACAAACTACAACGGTCTCACCGCAGCGGAGCAGCAGGAGTTCAGCGGTGATCGCATTCGCCTCGAGCCGTTCGTGAACGATAGTGATAACAACGGCCTACCATGTGACGAAGCAGAGCCTGACCACCAGTTCGTGTACCGGCTCGAGTTCAATCTCGCCAAGCGTTAGGACGCAAGCTTTAAAAGCACCTTTCCTCCTGTTTCCTGCATGAGGTGGGTGCTCGGCGGCGTAATAGTCCTCTCTTTTGTTCTCATTCTTAGTCTGCTGACTACTACAGCAACAGCAGCATCATGCCTGTACTATCCGCAGTGCACCGAATACAACTACGATGCGTGTGACACCTGTGAACGCGCACTATATAGCACCGCTTGCAACGGAGGATGCAATCACAGTAGCTACGGCATTTGCGAAAGTTACGTAGATTGCACTTTGGAGGATACGCGCACCATCCAATCCAATTGCAACCCGGGCTATGTAAAAGACGAATATTGCAGCCCTCTAGCATGCGACTGGGTCACAACGCAGGACTGTTATCTCGATCCTGCGGGCGATCCGGATGGGGACGGCGTTCCATCAAACGCTGATGATTGTCCCACGACGTACGCGGGGAGCGGCACGTGCAACGGTTGTCCGAATCCTGTCTGCGACGGATGTTTGACGTGGCCTCCTGCCTGTCCTGCAAATGGTGCTCGGCTTTGTTCGTTACCTGATGATTCGCAGTGTGTTTCATTCTCCTGCCCGTCGAGTGGTTGTGTTGGGGATACGTACTGCACGTACTCGGGCGCGCCGTATTGCAAAGAGAGCACAGGACAATGCGCATGCCCCGCGGCAAGTTGTGTCTATAGTGCATCATGCGATCTTGACGATGATAATGATGGAGTAACAGACAGTAACGACGTGTGCCCGAACACTGCGGCAGGCCAGACTGTTGACTTTAACGGTTGTAGCTGCGCACAAAAAACCTGCAATGACAACAAAGAGTGTACTGTTGATTCATGCAATACTGCTCAATGCGTCTTCACTTCAAAATCACCCGGCACGTCGTGCACTGCTACGGGCGGTGGTGCTGGACAGTGCGATGGTGCGGGCGCGTGCGTCCCACTCGCTTCGTGCACCGCGGTCCCTGGTTGTCGTAGCGCTCAGCCTTCGTACTCGCATAGCGTCACGGGCTCGTGCGCTGCAGGACAGACGTGTTATGCGTGCGATAGCGGGTATACGTGGAACGCCGGCACCAGCGCGTGCGAAGCAGCATCATGTCATGTTTGCGAATCAGGACAGAAGAAGTGCGCGAGCGCAGGAACATCATTCTATACATGCACGACGAACACGCAAGGATGCCGCGTCTGGACGACAACGACAACGACGTGCGGCACGGCCGACTGCACGAGCTACACGTGCACACCAGGCGCAACGTTCACAAGTAGTTGCACCGCGGCGCCGAAAGCCGATGGGTCTCCGTGCAGCACAGGAACATGCATCGGCGGATCGTGCACCACGGTAGGATTCACCGGCATAAGCAATGAGTACAGCATCACAGCAGGCACAAGCAACACTTTCACCCCCGCACCCAGTGTCGGCGGCGCATCGTTTAGCACCACAGGGACGCTCGCGAGCGTGCCGTACTTCACCACGTCATTCACCATCGCCACCACGATCGCACAAACAAGAACCGCTGCGTACCAGCAGATCATCAGGATGTTCATCAATGCGAATGAGGTCGCGAGCCAGACGTTCAACATCTTCGTCACATGCAGTGAAGGCGATACTTGCTATTGCCCAAGCGGCATGAAGACCGGATGTGGCACCAGCACCATGAACTCTACTACACTACCGTTCTATTGCCCGAGCCGGACCTGTGTCACATGCGATAGTACGACCATCTTCAACTCTGCCACCAACACATGCACGCAATGCACGCCATCGATCCTCACCAACTGCCCGCAGGGGAACGAGTGCCAGAGCGCCACGTGCACCACAAGCGGCAGTTGCAGCCTTGCGAACAAAAATTCAGGCACCCCATGCAACGGCGGCGCGGGCACGTGCAACGGACAAGGCAGCTGCAACGGTTGCGATCCTGTCATATGCGCCAATCGCAACGCCTCCACACTCATCAACGAGAGCTGGGAGATAGTAGGGTGCAAGAACCTCACGCAACAACGCAACACCACGAGTCTCTACGCCTGCGCTGGCACGAACTGTGCTGTGGCAAACACTAAGACAGAATACAACACGATAACGACCTACCTTCCGAGCGGTGCACTATGCACGGAGAACGGCAAAGCAGGATCTTGCGCGAACAACGTATGCATCCCCTACGGTTGTCAGAACGACGGCGATTGCGTCGATTCCAGCAGTTGTCGGCTCGGAACGTGCGACATAGAGAATCACACTTGCGATTATGAGATCAACCCGAACGCGTGCGCTAGCGTCGAATGGGACGAACAACCGTCATGCACCACGAACATCTTCATATGCGATGGTACTGTTGAATGCACAAAGACTATCATCGACACGACGTGCACCGCAGCCAACATCACCGCAGGATTATGCAAGCCCTCAGCGACAGGGTACAGTTGCGTCTCGAGCTGCCCGAACGGAGAAGATATCCCTGGTTGCGCTGTACGCACCCCGTCAAATTACAGCGCCGCCAACATGCTACCAAGCGCGTACGCCTGCAGCGGCACAGCATCATGCTACCTCTGCAAAGAGAACCACGTCTATCACGAAGGCGACGACAAATGCTATCCTTCGGAGTACACCATATCTTTCAACGCGGAGAACGCCATCGCCACCGAAACCACAGTCATCACTCCCGTGCTGCAGGATGGTAGCGGTGCTTTGATCAAGAATCGCGATCACACGTTCCAATTCAGGATGACGACTGCCGATAAACAGCTCTACTCGTACGATACGTTCAGCTTCAGCATGGAGCGCCCCGGCATGTACCCCACGACCGTCACAGCACTACGCAACGGAGCACCGGTCGCCTCGAAAACCAGCGATCTGCCCATCACCTGCGCCCCCGGACCATGCTGCGAGAGCGGCGCGACAGCGAGCAAACCCGACGGTGCAGCGTGCCAAGAGCAAGTGCAGTCCGGCGTCTTCGTATCAGGACGCTGCAGGGCCGCGCTGTGCGTCCTCGCATGCACCTTGCAATCCGCAAAGGAGAATGGAAAGGATAGCAACGGAAAAGACCGCTGCAACAACGGCATCGATGACGACTGCGACGGGAAGTTCGATTGCAACGATCTTGACTGCGCCGAACTCTCTTCATGCAGCACCACATGCCCCGCGGGGCAGCTCATCTGCGGCGGAAGCTGCACCGACACAAAGACGGACAACATCCACTGCGGCGATTGCAACAGACCGTGCAAACCGAGCGAACAATGCACGAACGGAGCGTGCATCGCGATAGAGGATTGCTCCATCGTGTGCAACAAGGACCGCGATTGCAGGTCGGGAGAGGTCTGCATCAACCCAGGTGATTGCACACGGAGTTATTGCGCGCCGGCGAACGCGGTAGTGGCGAACGAGACCGAGATAGCGAACATCATGCAGATAATCGCTGAGAGCAAGACGTACAGCGTCTCGAAAGAGATAGTCGGCAATCGCATCATGATCCGCATGACGAACCTCGTTCCTGTCCCGTTGCAGAATGTGACGGTCACGGTCAACATCAATTTCCCGAAAGAGATGGTGGCGAGCGCGAGCGACCTCGGCGCCGACTTGCCATTCAGCGTCATAGAGGACGACCCGGTCATAGCATTCAATATCGCGGAGATCAAGGATTACCGCACCATCACCATCGAGCTGCCAAGCACTATCGATCCCGCGATGGAGCAAAGCGTCTATGTGAGCGTGATCCACAACCCCGTGACGGGCGCGGCCAACGCGCTCGGCGACGAGCAATTGACCATCACGAGCAATATCCTGAAAGAGGACGGCAAGACGACGCTCCTCATCGGTCTCGACCCCCATGCGAAACTGACCGGCGTACGCATACCGGTAGAGATACCGAAATGCGTGGCGCAGAGCGCTACAGAGCTCGATCTCGATGGCGACTACGAGATCATACAGGACGATCCGCTGATAGTCTGGACGTTCGATAGTCTGAGCGCGAAACAGAACATCGAGATAGGCATGGGAGACCGGGATATCGGCGATGATTGCAAAGACGGCATCACCGCGTTTGCGGTCGCCACGGGCGTAGACCGCCCGCTCAACCCATGGCTGCCGCTGCTGGCGATCCCAGTACTAGGTCTTATCATCATCTTCTTCCAGCGTTTCCGCGCGGACGACGTCGAGGAGCGCATCGGCAAGGAAGAGTTCGAGCGTCTCGCGCGGGAGCAAGGGAAGAGCGAAGAGGAGATACGTGAGGCGTGGGATACATACGAACGCAAGTTTTAGGAGGTACACAATGGCAGGCACAATGCGAAAACACGAGGTCCTTGGACTATTCTATCAATTCCTGGGTGCGACCAGCATAGGCATCGGCATCTTCAACGCGGTGTGGTACGCTGTCCGTCCGCTCAAGTTCGGCAGCCTGACCGCGCTGCCTGCAGGATGGGATTGGGCGGTCTTCCCGCTGTTCTTCGGCATCGGAGCGATACTGTGGAGCCTGGGCGCGATCGAGCTCAAGGATGTCGAGCCGACAAGCAGAGGGAGACGATGAAAACAAGTCCTCGTAAGCGGAAAGAGATAGAGCACGTCCTTGAAGTGAGCGAACGCGAAGATGAAGCGCGTATCCTCGTGAAAGAGTTCATCCAGGGGCTGGTGCTCGGTTTCCTCGCCGGATTCCTCGCGGCATGGTTCGTGCTCGTGCGCTAACGACATTGTTCACAACCACTGTTCTTTGCTTCTCGGCAGTCGGCGAATATGGTGATGGCTTGAGATAGTTCATCAACTCTTGTTTGTTGTGGCGGCGCATGTATGACAGCAGTCCAAGTACGACTGCCGTCGGCTGCTGCCACATGACGGCAGTCTGGATAGCGCCAGGGCCACAACAATGCTGCTTATCGCCTGAGAGCTTCCGTTTGCAAAACCTCTCTCCCACCCGCACAACCTTTTTAAACTCCACGACGAAGATATGCGTGGAGAGGTGGTGTGTGGACCGTCGGCTGGGCTGGAAGATAGAACGCATCGTCTTGCTCTTCATCATCCTCCTCGGTCTTGCCGATTTCTTCGGCATCCTGCCGCCGTTCTGGGGCTACATACAGGACATCCCCGCGTGGGTAGCCATCTGCTACGTCATCTACGCAGTCAGTTTGACAGACCTCTTCTTCGGGAACCGCCACGAGGGGGTCGATCTCACGATCATCGCGGCCTACGTCATGATGAGCCTCAAGGAGCTCATCGCCACAGCGCTCTTCACGCAGGCACAGCTCACCGCGCTCGCATCATCATATGTCAGTTTCTCGGTGAGCGACGCGACGACAGGCGTCCCCTTCCAGGTATCGACCGCCGAGCTCAACAGCTACAATCTCCTCCATATAGTACCGCGCGGCGCGGAACTCGCGGGAAAACTCGTCGGGTATTTCACGGTGCAGCAACAGCAGATATCCGTCCTGCTCGTGGACGGCGTATCGCAAGCGGCGATCACGGCGACACCCACGGGACTAGACGGCATGATGCTCATGTTCTACAATACGCTCCTCGCGCACAGCGCGGCGATACAGACCGCCGGCATCCTCATCGGCACCGCACTGCTCATCATCGCCGCCTGCTACGGGGCGTACCGTATCGCTATCCGCCGCCCGAGCATACTATCGATTTTGGGAGAAGAGGGACCGGCCAAACCTTTCCGCGCGCTGTGGTTGTTCGTCCTTTTCCTCGCGTTCTACGTCATGGCGTTCAACCTGCTCTTCGAATGGCTGACCATAGCCATGGACGCGCCGCTACTCCTGGTGACGATCATCGTCATCATCTTCCTCTTCGCGTTCCGGCACGAATGGCGCCGTAGCGATGAGGCGCTCGAAGCCGTGGAGTCGGAGAGCGACGGTTTCTACGAACGATCGCTCTCCATGCTCAAGGATCGCAAGACCGTATTGCTCGTCATCAGCGGGCTTTTGGTCCTGCATCTCATATCGGATATCGCGAGCTTCCTCGTGCCGAGTTTCATCGGCATGTACCGTTCGGTCTACGCCGCGCAACTAGGCGATATGCCGACGTTCTACGCGATGGTATCATCGTCACTCTCAGGCACGCTCTCGCATGACGTCTTGATCATCGTCGCATACGTGCTCTCCGTCATCGGCCTGTTCTCCCTCCTCGCGCTCCCGGGCGTTATCTGGTACAAGATATACCGCTTGCGCAGCACGAACAGCCATGAGCACATACCGGATTGGAAGGGGTGGCATATCGGTCTTCTCATGGCCTGCATCACCGCGTATCTCTTCTTGCCTGTCTACTCCATAGGGGGCTTACGCGGTGGCGAGGTGGTGGGTGTGAACATCGTCGCATCGGCCATCACGCCCGATCAGGCTACGGTCATACCGATGGTCCTCATGATAGCGGCCGGAGTCTTCGCGCTCTGCGTGATAATCGGATTCCTTCATGATTGGGCGAGAAGATTGCTGATGCTGGCACCGCTTGGCGCGGCAATGGGATTTTTCGGCGTGTACGTGTACCAGTATTTCACATCGGCGTTCATGTACTACGCGCGATCGCTCGTCACGCTCGCGCAGAGCGGCGATATAACCGGGTATTTGATAGTCCCGACGCTCTTCGTGATGTTCGGCCTCACCATCATATTCTTCATCACGGGATTCGGCAGCTTCCTCTACGAGATGTGGCGTGATTGAATGTTCTTAGTAGCGTTCATCCATCACCACAATGCTTGCATGCCTGCACGACGATAGCTCAGTGCCGCGGCGGACATGCTCTCGTTTGGTTTCGGGCGCCGTGTTGCCGTNNTGTTGCCGTCGGGTCCCCCGGCCATGGGCCGTACCCGACACGGCGCCCTCAGGGCATGCGCCAGGGCGGCAGTGTTCCCGATACTACTAATGCGCTATACGAATCTAATACTCTATGTGCAATAATGTTGTGGCCCACGCCAAAAAGCTCTTAAATACTGACTAAGGAGACAATTACAGGTGACGATAATAATGGCCCATATGACTGCGACGCACTTGGATGCGGAACGTCTACGCAAAAAGGGATGGACGCCTGGCGAGATAGAGAAGGCGAAAGGAATCTTCGAGAAGGCCGAGACCGCCAAACATCCGGAAGTCCGTTTCGCAGAGCACGTGCGGCTATGGACCATCGTGGTAGCGATGCTCGCAGGCAGCGTCGGAGCGTCGATAGCGCTCTTCCCAGTGCTTCTCTTCGCGCATCCGATCATATCGACTGCCATCACGCTACTCCTCGGGATTCTTTACGGTCTCCTTCTGGCCGCGGTGCTCGATACGCTCACAGCGCACCATACGCACAGGCATCACGCGATGAGCTGGCTCGTGATGGGATCGGTCATCACCGTGACGATATGCATCGCGCTCCTAGAACGACGCTATGAAGGCATAGCCGACGCGTGGTATCCCAACCCGCTCCTGCTCGCGTTCGTATTCACCGCCGCGATGACGATCCCGTATCTCGGCCATCGGAGGTTGCATGGACATACGTGAATGGACCATAGTGTACGTCCGCCATCGCGACCTTATCGCGCGCAAGCTCCAAACTGTCGATGAGAAGGATGACTGTGTCATCTTCACGTTCAAAGACTATGAGCTCGTCGCGTACCCGATGGAGCAGCTCTCGCTCCCGCCGCACGCTGGAAAGACAGGAGGGAAGACGCTCATCACGACGCACCAGACGAAGGCGAATGTTGACGCGCTCATCAAGGGATGGAAATCGTTCGCCGCGGTGAAGGACCTCACCGTCATATTCGTGAACTTGTCCACGAACGAGAAATGGCTCATCCATCCGCACACGCACGCCCAGATAGCGGACACGAACCTCGAAGGCGGCATCCGCTCGATCGCTGACGGCGTCACCTATATGTGATGCGCATGGATTCTGTCCATAGGCGGTCTGCGGAGAATCTCGAGAGTGTCAAGAACGACCGGCCATTCGCGCATTTTCTCGGCGAGATACAGAGCATCGAACCACTCATAGCCAGCAACGCGCTCAGCGGCAACGCGTTCTTCGTGGCGTGCGCGAGCGGTAAGTACAAGCTCAGGGTTTGCGATTCTGAAGCCCGAGCAAAAACTATCGAGGATAACCTCCGCAGGTTCCCGAACATCTTCCCCAAGTTCTATGGCCGCGACGGACGGTACATACTCACCGAAGCGCTCGTCGGATACCGAGGGCTCACTAACGATGATCTCCGCCGGAGCGCGAGGAAGATCGGCCGTCTATGCGCTGAGGTCAATAGCGCCGAGGCAAACGCAGACCACGATCACAGGCAATTCTTCATCACGAGGATCGCCAAGCTCCTGCATCGCGGCATCATCGACCGCGAGCTGCATGACCGCGTCCTCGGCCGTTATGAGCAATCGCTCGACCGCGTCACTGTGCGGATATCGCTCGACATGAACGATCTCCACAAGGGGAACTTCATGATCGACAAGGACGATAATATCCTGTTCATCGATGAAGAGGGCATCAACCCCCGCATGCGCGGTCAGGGAGTGGCGAAGCTTCTGCGCGCCATCGGCCACGAGGACGAGTACCGCGAGTTCATGGCCGGTTATAACGAGGTGGCTGACGGGAGTTTCCTCACGCCGGAGTACCTCGCGCACATGCATCTCGTGGAGCTCGTCCGGACCATCAATTTCAAGACCGAAGTGGGCGTGAACCTCGATAGAGCGCAGAAAGACCTTGATGAACTACGCAAGTTTTGCGCCTAACTGACTTCTTTCTTTGAGGACTGCGGAGCACACACCGCGCTACGCGGCATTGTCTCGGGACTCGCAAGATTTGTTACGCAAATACTCCTCCCTCGTCTTGTACTCCAAGGCAGTCCGTCTACTACTGATGATGGTCGGTTGAGTTGCTATGTTGTGAAATGTATAATAACAGAAGAAAATAAAGAAATAAAAAAGTATTCCGCTTAACGCTTCTTCTTCGCTTTGGCGGCTGGTTTCGGCTTGGCCTTCTTCGCCGGTTTCGACGATTTCGCGGGCTTCGCCTTCCTCACGGGCTTCGCGGCGAGTTTCGCGGCGGCCTCTTTCTTGCGCCGTTCCTCTTCGATGGCCGCACGCAGCGCGGGCGTGTACATCGGCTGGAGGATCGGGTTCTTCCCCTTGGGTATCTGTATCTTGTACTTCTTGGGGCGCGGAGCGCGTTTTCTTGGCGGTGCGGTCACGGGGCGGACTTTCAGCGGTTGCCTCGTCGGCGGAGGAGGAGGCGATGCGGGCCTGCTCTGCCGGGTTATCTCCTCCTCATCCTCGCGTTCGGTATCCTGCACCGGACGCATCCATGACGGCGCCTCTGGCTGCGCGGCCTCCTGCTGCCGCGTCTCGATGGCGGACTTGCCCTCGATGATGCCGCGTACATGGCTGAAAAACTCCCGCTGGTAAAGGCAGTAGTTCGTGATGATGTCGATGTTCACTATCTCCTCACGGCCCTCTATCACAGTCTTCATCGTGACATGGCGGCGGTACTCGTTCTCCCGATCGACCGATTTCGCGCGCAAGAGCTTGCGGAGCAGGAGGTAGAGGTCCATGTTGTCCACCACCACCTCGTCACCCGAGAACACCTGCTTTACGAGCACGGCCCGTTCGATGGCGGATTCCGGTTCGGAGAGTATCTTACCGCTCTCCTTCGCGTACATGATGAGCGCATCGGTCATGAGCGCATAACCATCGACCATCCGATTGAGTATGTTGATGATGACGTCGACTGTGCGTGTGTATTTCAGGCTGACATAGATGAGATGCTCCACCCGCTTGAGCTCTTCATACGATTCGTTCATCTTCTCCATCATGTGCGTCACCTGCGTATAGCATAATTGTTGCGTATAACATAATCTTTGACTGTGCGATTGCTGTTCATCATCTCGGGAGTGACTATCTTGGAAAGCATCTTGTTATTTCGCTGCGCATCATGCTCCTTTGCCATGCCCGTGTTCACGGCTTTGTTCATGGCCGTGCACGCTGCCGTGCCCTTCATGCAGTCCGTTTTTCAACCGCGGATGCTCCTGCGAGAGCAGTATGTGCTGATGCGCACCGTGCACGAAGCGTTTCACCTCGTGCAGCGAGCGCTTGAGTTCAGCCGGCGTGACCTCCTTGAGGAACGCGAACCCTTCGCTCGCTATGACGAGCCGCTCATCGCGGGGGAACGACACCGGGGCCTCTTTGTACTGTTGCAGCGTGAGCATGAAATCCTTGCATAGCGCAACGGCGTCGCCCGCCGCAGGGATGTTCGGGTGGCGTATCTTGACGAGATCTGAGAATGCCGCGAGCGCGTTGTGCTTGCCCACGGGTTGGCCTGCGGTCGTGTGGAGCGGGAGTTCGTACTCGTCGCGCGAGACGTGGAATTCGACGACCGCATCGGCGCAATCCTCGATCGCCCGGCGGCAGTGCTCTATCACGCTCATGAGGAGTTTCGGGTCCTTCACCATCGGGTATGTGACGGTGAGGAGGTGATCCGCTATCTGGACCTGACGGTCAGCGTCCGAGAGCAAGACTGAGAAACGTGTTGGTGCCACCATCCTCTTGCGGCGCGTCAAGGTTCTTTATAAGCTTTCTCCCGGCGGGGAACCGTCGACGCGCGAAGCGAACGCATAGCTACACGAAGACGGGAGTACTAGCACCGCATATCGGCACTGTACAGTCGGGCGTGTGACACACCATTATTCTTGTCTGTTGTGGCGGCGCATATATGACGCAGTCCATGTGCGACTGCCGTCGGCTACGGCCATGACGGCAGTCTGGAGTCACGCCAAGGCCACAACAAAGACTGCCGGACTTCAGAACCGCAGATCTTGCTTCAGGCATGTCTTTCGTCAGGGTCGCATATTTAGAACCGTTTATAAACGGGCCGTCGTTCCGCAAGAGCATGGATACGACCGATACCGTGCGCATCATGATCATCACGGACACCGGCTGCGAAGCGGCATGCGCCCTCGAGATACAGCGGCTACTGCCGAACAGCACCCCCCAGACAGTCCATGCGACCCTGGTGGAGATGGACGGCTCCGTGATGGACGCGGCGCTCCTCTGCTATCGATTGCAGACCGCACGACGAGTCCTCTTACGCTGCGCGCCGCGAGTGAAGACGGTCGATGAAGTATCGGGACTGGTATTCGACCCCGCAATACGCGATGCTATCACGTACGAAGGCGCGACGTGCAAAGCAGAAGGGGATATCCTCGGGATGGACATGAAGACCGGGATGCCCAATATCCGCATGCCTATCGCGCAGGAACTCGTCGAAGAGGTGGGAGGATGGGCGCACGATGCGCTCAAACTACCGGTGGATCTCAAGCGCCCATCCATCATAGTCTATGCGATAGCGACACCCGGTGCCATCGACATCGGCGTGGACATGGCAGGATTCTCGCTCTCCAAACGAGAGTACCGCATCATGCTCAGCAGCCGCAGCATCAAGGCGACGGTCGCCGCATCATCGGCCATCTACGCCGAGAGCTCGGATGAAAGCCCGAAACGTGGCAAGACGGGAGGCGTGCTCCTCGACCCTTTCGTCGACGACGGAACGCTCTGCATCGAAGCGGCGCTCCTGCGCACTCGTACGAGTCCCAGGAAATTCCTGCCGATGAGCGCCTTCGCATTCACCAGATTCCCAGTATTCACGACAATGGACTGGAACGCGTGGAAACGAGAGCAGGACAGCGCGCAAGACCAGACAAAAAACGACAGTGAACGACGCATCATAGCGTACGCCGGAAGCATGCGCGAGATGAAAGCGGTGCGCACGAACAGCAAGCTCGCCGGCGTGGACGACCACATCCTCTCGACGAAAGTCGACCTCGACTGGATCGATCTCAAACGCGACGAGAAAAGCATCGACAACATCCGCACGTCGCCTGTGACGAGCGGCAAATCCCTCGCGCCGGCCGCCGCGGCGAAACTACAGGACGCACTCTTCAACCAAGCGGCATACATACTCAAGAAAAACGGCCGTATCTCATGCCTCACCGACAAACCGGATGAGCTGATGGTGCCATCAGAGAAACATGGGTTCGCTTGCGCTATCAAGCACGATATGCTCATGGGAAAGCGCAAGATGCAGCTTATCGTCTTCGCGAAACACAAAGCATAAAACCACCGCGCTACACGATACACAACGTACTAAGAATACGACGTGCTGATCACCAAGGGTGCTAATTTACTACCATTACTAATTATTACTAATAAATTATCACTAATACCAGGCAACGCAACAGACAATGAGACGGATGATACAGACAGAGGTGCGACCGATGGAATGCGACATGTGCGGCAAACAGGCGACGGCGATGGCAGAGATAGAAGGCGCGAAACTCGCCGTATGCGACGCGTGCGGCAAACACGGGCGCATCGTCAAACAACTACCGCGCGCAGCGCCGAAAGGACCGGCATCTGGAAGACCGATAGTCCGCAGCGCACCCATCCGCGAGCAATCCGAGATCTCCGAGCAGGTGCGTAAGGACCTTCCCGAGATACTGCGTAAAGAGCGCGAAAAACGCAAAATGACGCACGAGGAATTCTCGGCGGTACTCAACGTGCGCGCATCCACGTACCATCATTTCGAGAGCGGCGCGATACTACCCGATGTCGAGCTCGCGCGACGCATCGAGCAGACGCTCAAGATACCTATCGTGCAGACCGTGAAGACCATCAAGGGCGAATGGAAGAACGACACTGAGACGAAGAAAGGCTTGAGCCTCGGCGATTTCATCAAGACGAAGAAGAAATAATGCGACTGTCGATCGGCGGCATCGCAGCGGAACGCTGCGGCATGTCGCCACGTGCAACCGATCAAACGTCACATCGCCCGGCGATTTCTCTCCGGATGCATTAGCCGTCTCGTTCCAATTGTATGAAGTACCATACGCTCGCTCCGCCCGGGGACGCGATGGGAACAAATCTGCCGCTGTGCTGGAGCAAGAAGAGGATGCCATCCTCGCCTTCGAGCAGGAGATCATCTCGCATCGCGTCTGTTATAACGACATACGCCACATCCGACGATTCCATGAATGCATACGCACGGACCGCGTCCCGAGACAGGAAGATATCACTATGGTCATTCGTCTCGAGCGCGGGCTTGCGACCCGAGAAATGGCGCACGAACGGCGCGTCTTGTGGATCGGTGAGAATGGCGCCGTCGCGTTCGGTGTTGCGTAACGTGATGAGTGTGCGCGATAACGCGGCATCGGGATCATCGGCGAGGCGTTCGCGCATCGTCGTTATGACGAGGAAGAGCGCGATGCATCCTATGAGGATGAGAAGCGATTCCTGCAGCATGGAAAGACGCCATTCCACAACGAGCAACCGGTGCACCGCGTGCCCCACGAGCAGGGCTATGATAACGGTCAATGCTATCAGCAATGATGGGAACGCCATCGAGCCGAGCATGAGCGCTATCAGCACGGAGAACCATGCTATGCGTCTGCCTGTGAAATCGACCATGATGCCGTAGCACGCCAAGATAAGCAAGAACACGCTCACACCGGTAGGCATTCCCAGCTCGAAGATGATATCCGGCGACCATGACGCGAAGACGAGCTCGTGGAAAGGTCTCGTGCCGAAAAGCAGTATCGTGACGATTGCAATCGCGGTCGATGACCCTGCGATGACCGCGGAGCGGACCCACTCCTTGCGGTATGCCGCGTACGCTATGAACGCCATGGCGGCGAGCGACCCGCCGACAGGATGGGTGAGTATGGCGGCTGCTATGAACGCGGGCGCGAACCGCCCGATAGCGATGGCGCCTAGCACCAGGAGGGAACATAATAGGAGCGGCGCATGCCACGTCGCGAGGACGCTCATGAGAGGAGAGATGATAAGCGCGACCGCCGCGAACAACGCCATCGATCTCTGACCGTACGTTGCCGTGAGCAGCAGATAGGATATCATCACCACGGCGATGGCCAAGAGCGGTGGCAAGAGCCATGGGACTCCGAAGAGCGCCATGAACGCGAGCAAGATAGCGTATGGCGACGGCACCGAGCGTTGGAACGGGACCGTATCGGTCGATGAACCTGACAGCAGGATGTCCGCGTCGTGCAGGAGGGTATAGCTCTCGCCGCCCGGCGTTATGGGCGATCCGTCAGCGACGCGTAGGATGAGCGGGCCGAGGAAGACGATGAGCGACAACGCCAGTATGATTATGACAGCATACCGCTGCGAGTGGTACTCGAGTTCGTGGTGCGAGATCACGCCGGCCATCAGGACGCCTCCTCGCAGCGTATTGCGTATAACAATGATCCTCTGTGCAAATCGCTGACCTCGATGCATGCCGCGTCGTCTATGAGCAGGCGATCGCGGCCATATCTGCGCGCGGCGTCCTCTGAGAAGAGTATGTGCGTGAAGCCCATCTCGCCGGATTTCCCCGCCACTGACAGCGCGAAACGGGCGGTGTACACCGCATCGATATCGCGCATGACGGCCGCGCTATTATGCACCGGAAGGAGATCGTCGTCGGTGAGCGTCGTCCGGCCGCTGAAATACTGCACGGCTGCTGCCTCCTCCATGGTCGTGAGTACCACTGCGTGCTGGTCGGTCAGGTCCCTGAGCCGCTCGTATGATGCCACTTGGTCGCTTGACGGGGCTCGGGCGAGCTCTCCGTTAGCGTTCGACAACGCGGGCAAAAGCGCGCTGAATGTGAAGAACACCGCGAGCATCGCAGCGAGCGGATAGATCGACCATGCGGCTTTCGTCCGACGGATGTAATGCACACTGACCATGAGGCCATACGCCGCCATGATAGCGAGGAAGGGCGTGATGACAGTGATGCCGAGATCTATCGGTATGAGGCGCAGCACTATGAGGACCGCGATGGCGAATACCGGGCCCATAACGACGTAAGCTTCGCGGTGCGGGCGCTCGAAGAGCGCATGATACATGCCGAACGTGCCGAACAGGAACGTGATGATACCCAGGCCATAGAGCATGGAGAGGAGCGAGATGTCGCCGAACACGGAAGCGAGGTACGCGCCGGGCACGTTCCGCCACAAAGTCCCTATGCCGAATTCGAAGAGTGCGTTCTTGAAGACCAGCACGTAGAACCACAGCGAGAGGAGGAGCGTGAAGAAGAACAGCTCCCCCAACCTGTCGTCAACGCCATATCCTTCCACCCGCAGGAGCAGCATCATAATGAGCAATGAGAGCGATAGCACGAAGATGAGCGGGTGCGTGAACGCGAGCGCTATGGCGCAGAAGATGAGCGGGAAGATGTGCCGTTCGATATCGTGCAGGAGCGCTATGATGATGAGGATGAGGAGGAGCGCGAGAGGCACGGGGCTTACTGAGTTCATCGATCTTGCGAAGAGCACGGGACCCGTGCCCGTGAGAAGCGCCGCTATGAACGCGACAAATGACGATCCGCTCAGGCGGCGCGTGATGAGGTACACCGGTATGAGGAGGAGCGCCATGATGAGATTGGGCAATACCTTGTAGGCGACGGGAGTCATGGCGGTGAGGAGCGCGAGGCCGTACTCGTGGACGGGATTCCCGATACGCGCATGGCCGGTCACGCTGAGCGGGTCATCCCGGAGCGGTGCGCCAGTCTCCTGGATATGCTCCACGCTACGCACCGCGAGATAGGAGTCGGACCTCAAGTATGGCGTCTGCTCGACGACGGACATCCTCACGGCGAAGATGATGATCATGAGGATGGCGAGGGCGAGATAGCCCTGATACGCCCGTCTCCCGTCAACGACCGCATCACCGGTGCCAGCGCTCTGCTTCGTTTCCTCCATCCAGGGCAGTCTATCGACGAGAGTTTAAATAAGTTCGGGTGGGAGACGAGATGCAAATAACCGACATTCGCATTGTGGCCTTGGCGCGTGTCCAGACTGCCGTCATCTGGCCGCAGCCGACGGCAGTCGCACATGGACTGCTGTCGTATGTCCGCCGCCACAACAGACAAGAGACGGGGATTAGCCTAGAATTCAGTAGAAATCCAGTAGAAAAGTTTTTATAGTAAAGTATACTATACAGTACAGTAAACTGTACATGCCGTGCGTACAGCATCACGCAACGCCCGCACAGAACAACACAAACAGCGCAATACCGGAGAGAACGCATGACGCTCACGAAGAATAGACTCAAGGAGTACCGCGAGAACGCGAAACTGAGCCAGGAACGGCTCGCGGAAGCGACAGGAGTAACCCGCCAGACAATCATAAGCATCGAGGGAGGCCGATATGTGCCGTCGCTCGAGCTAGCGCTGAAGCTATCGAAGACATTCAAGTGCAAAGTGGAAGATTTATTCGGAGTATGATACAATGACTCAATGTCAATGATCGAAGAAAAAACAGAGATGACAAGGTGAAAACATGATAGGCAAACCAGAATGGTTCAAATACAGGACATTCGGATGGGGCGTGGCTCCGAAAACATGGCAAGGATGGACCTACGTCATAATACTGGCATTCGTGCTTGGCGGGATAACCGCGATGGGACTCAACAACGCGATATCACAGTGGTTGTTCGCCGGCGTGATAGCGATAGTAGTGATAGACGTATCCCACATCATGATGCAATTATCGAAAGTCAGCGATGAACGGGAGAACTACCATCAGCTGATAATCGAGAGGAACTGCTCTTTCGCCGCGATAATCGCGCTCATAGGCGTCGCGGCATACCAGACGTATCAGCACAGGGAGCTGTTCCAGACCGGCATCAACGTGTCGATGCCATTCGATTGGTCGATCGCGGTGGTGCTCGGCGCGATGCTCGCGGCGAAGATCGGATCGACACTGTACGTCAAGATGAAGATGTGACATGAAATCACATACCTCCCGTACACACCAAAACATTCTTTTCTTTCTTCCCTTTATGCTAATCTCCACCCACAGCACACTCCATCTTTCCACGCCATCTTCGGTCTCCGATACACCGGTGAACGCATGATACTGCGTATAGCGTCCCACAGCATAAACCCTTAGTATAGACGAACGGACCGCGGTAGCAGCAACACCACATGATTGATAGATGGAGATGGATAGTGGCAGGGTTACTAGGAGAACAACCCATTTAAATCGTTCCGTGCTCCCGAAAGCATGAGTGATAGCCCACCCGATTACCGGACGCAGAACCTGGCGATAGTATCACCGGCACTAGATAATGCCATCGTCATGGCACGCGAAGTCATAGGCGTGGAGATCACCCCGCCAGCGCTCGCGCCCGATTATCCGCAATGGAAAGGACACATCGGCGCATCGCGCATGTCATACCGATCGAAACTCGACGCCTTCCAAGAGAGGGATATCATATTCTACAACGCCGAAGAACCGATAGCGCCGTTATTGGCAGAGGGTTGCACGTACCACGAGACAGGCCATGCGGCGACGTACCAACTCAACCCTGACTATATCAAGATGGAGGAACGCAACCCCCGTCTCGCGCTCGAGCTGGGCGAAGGCATCGGCGAACATTTCGAGATAGACTTGTTGCGCGAACGCACGAGACGCACGGGAGACGCCGCATATGCGCGATACGCGTGGCGCATCTGCGCAGCGAAAGCGATCAAACGAAGACTGCCATTCCGGAACGCGTACACGAAAGGATATTACCTCGTACGCGGACTGCGCGAGAACCATTCCCTCAAGGAGATAGTGGAGAATGCGAGCGCGATCGTGCGGAATCTCGGCAAGCTGTAGAACGACAAGGAATTCCTGATAGAAAAATCTCTGAAGAGAAATATTCTTCGATACCTGACCTGAATCCGGAGATAAGACGTACTTCAGGATTATTTCGGTACGATTGGCACAGCGGGTTCCGCCGGCGCGTCGCCATTCTCGTGCTCTACGACAGTGCACGCGATGACCTTGTCGCTGTCCTTCAGGCGCATGATGCGCACGCCCTGCGTGTTGCGACCGATGGTCGAGATGCCGCTCGTCGGCGTACGGATGGTGATGCCGTTCTTGCTGATGAGCATGAGGTCCTTCGTGTCGTCCACGCACCGCACCGCGGCGACCTTGCCGTTGCGGTCGGAGGTCAGGATGTTGATGACACCCTTGCCGCCGCGGTTGATGTGGCGGTACTCAGCCGCGTCCGTGCGCTTGCCGAAGCCGTTCTCCGTGACAGTCAAGATCGTGAGGTTCTCGTGCGCGATGATGCCTTCGACCACGCGGTCCTTCTCCTCGAGGCGGATGCCGATGACGCCCGTGCTGTTGCGGCCCATGCTGCGCACATCGCTTTCCGAGAAGCGCACGGCCATGCCGTTCGCGGTGGCGATGAAGATAGTGTCGTGGCCCGATGTGAGCAGCACGGACACGAGATCGTCGTGCTCTTCGAGGTTGATGGCGATGATGCCGTTCTCGCGCACGTTGCCGTAGGCGGAGAGCTGCGTCTTCTTGACGGTGCCGTTCCTCGTCACGAAGAAGAGGAACTTGTCCTCGCTGAACTCCTTGACCGGGATGAACGCGCGCACCTTCTCGCCGGGCGCTACCTTGACGATGTTGATGATGGGCTTGCCTTTTCCTTGGCGGCTGCCTTCTGGCATATTGTACACTTTGGTCCAGTAGACCTTGCCCTTGTCGGTGAAGACCAGGAGCCAATCGTGCGTGTTCGCGATGAAGAGGTGCTGGATGAAATCCTCCTCTTTCGTCGTGGCGGCCTGGATGCCCTTACCGCCGCGTCCCTGCGCACGGTAGGTGTCTATCGAGACGCGTTTGCAGTAGTTCTCCGAACTTACGGTGACGACGACATCCTCGGGCTCGATGAGGTCCTCGAGGTCTATCTCCGCCTCGCCACCCTCCTGGATCTTCGTCTTGCGCGGGCTCGGGTATGCCTCGATGAGCGCCTCGAGTTCCTTCTTGATGATGCCGAGGATCAGTTTCTCGTCGGCGAGGATGGTCTCGAGCTCGATGATGAGTATCTTCGTCGCGGCGAGGTCGTCGCGGATCTTTGTCTGCTCGAGCGCGGCGAGGCGCGAGAGACGCATCTCAAGGATGGCATTGGCCTGTTTCTCCGAGAGGGAGTACCCGGCCATGAGCCCGGCGCGGGCGTCTTCGACGCTCTTGTTCTTGCGGATGAGCGCGACGACAGCGTCGATGTGATCGAGCGCGATAACGAGGCCCTCGAGGATGTGCTCTTTGTCCTTCGCCTTGCCGAGATCGTACTCGGTGCGCTTTCGCACGACATGCCTACGATGCAGGATGTACTGCTCGAGGATGGGCTTGAGGCCGAGCACTTTCGGCTGGCCGTCGATGAGCGAGAGCATGATGACGCCGAACGTGGTCTGCATGCGCGTGTGGTGGATGAGTTGGTTCTCCACGTACTCGGGGTTCGCGTCCTTCTTGAGGTCGAGGACGATACGCATGCCGTCGCGGTCCGACTCGTCGCGAATGTCCGAGATGCCATCGAGCTTCTTCTCCTTGACCGCATCCGCTATCTCCGTGATGAGGTCGGACTTGTTGATCTGGTACGGGATCTCCGTGATGATGAGCTTCGTCTTCTCCGCGCCTTCGCCGCCGCGGGTGCGGGATTTCTCCTGGTTGATGACCGCGCGCACGAGGAGCTTGCCGCGTCCGCCGCCGTAGTACTGCATGATACCGGTACGGCCCATGATGATGCCGCCCGTCGGGAAATCGGGGCCAGGCATGAGCTTCGCGAGCTCGAGCGTGTCGATCTCAGGGTTGTCGATGAGCGCGATCGCCGCGCGGCATGTCTCTTGAAGATTGTGCGGCGGGACGTTCGTTGCCATGCCGACCGCGATGCCGGCCGAGCCGTTCACGAGCAGGTTGGGGATCTTCGCGGGAAGGACGGTCGGCTCCTTGAGTGTGCCGTCGAAATTCTCTACCATGACCACCGTCTCTTTATCGAGATCCTGGAGCATTTCATCCGAGATCTTGGTCATGCGAGCTTCGGTGTAACGCATGTGGGCCGCGGGGTCGCCGTCGACCGAGCCGAAGTTGCCTTGTCCATCCACAAGCGGGTAGCGCAAGCTGAAATCCTGGGCCATGCGGACCATGGAGTCATAGACCGCGACGTCGCCGNNCACGATGACGGACATGGCGTAATCGAGATATGAGACTTGCAGTTCCTCCTCGATGATGCGCGGGATAATCTGGAGCGGGTCCTGCGGCGTGACGTTGTGCGCATCGTGCGGCGCGCCGTCTTGCGGAGGTGGTGGCGGTACTGACATGGAGAACCTGTTTTCTGTAATGGTTTTCTATCGACGGTATCTGTTGTTTATCGACGATAAAATAGGTCTTGGGGGCCGTTTATATGTGTTTGGTTTTAGCATATAATTTCTATATAGTAGATATAGCGCCATCGCTACACCATCACACCAGCAACCACCCCCGACAACATAACCCCCCCAACACCATCGCAAAAACCATCACAACTGGAGCATCGCGTCACGGCGCAAAGAAATGAGCATTGTGCGTCGGCAACACTCCAGGCGTGACGACACAGCTGCGCGTCTGGTCGGGATGGACCGAGAATGTGTGTCCGCAATAGACGCAGCGCTTCTTCTTGCCGAGGATGGTGATGTTGGCGGAAGGATCGCCGCCGGACTTCGCACCCAGCTTCGGATCGTAGCGCATATCGTTCCTGCATTCGGGACAACGGACGGTGAGCATCAAGACATCTCGGCCGCCTTGGCGTGCTTCAAAGAGGGCGAGTATTTCGGAGGGACGACGAAATCATGCGAGCCCTCGACTCTGCCCTGCGAAAGCATATGTGCGCCGCGGCAACGGGTGGACGAGCATTCCTGCTTTTATACGCGTCGCGAGCGTGTCCAGTGGACTGGGGCGGCCAACGAGAGACAACAGCGCCGGGTATTGCGCTCAACGCACCCAGCAACCAGAGTCCCTCGAATACGGAGACCCTGCCGTCGAGTACGACAGGCAGCGGAGGCCGCCCGCGCACTTTTCGACGAGCGGACAGCCGGCGCAAGCTACGACCACACCTCGTTGATCCGACAATATGCCGAGCGATTCCGGNNCCCTCAACCGATCCGATAGCGACGCGCTTGCAACACTTTTCAGATGGAGCACTAACGGCCACAGCCACTGGATCACCACTGCAAGAAGACTCTTGCACACAACAGACCTCGACAGGGTCACGAAGACGGAAATTTACGACCGGCTGCAACAGCTTCAGCGAATCGCGACTGAAGAACAACGCACCGAAATAGAGTTCGCGCTGCAAGACCGCGATACCCGCGAGCTATCGACAACCACACAGCAGGATAGAGAATACATGCAAGATTTCATCGAGATGCTGCACATCGTAGAGCTATCATACGACGCGAAAACACAAGAACCTGATGGCAAACGGGTCGTGGCGGTGCTAACAGACCGGAACTATGATTTCAATCGCAATGTCGGACGCCGTGTCGAATCAACAAACGACCAGAAAAATACCATCACCCGATACCATGCGGAAACACGCGCAGTGCTCGCAATGGCACAGCAATATGTCCGTACGGGGACAGTGCGAGATACGACGCTGTACGTAGGAGATATGTGCTGCCTGACATTCTTGAAAGCGACCGCCACGACGCAACCGGACGGCAAGAGTGCGAGATACACCGTCACCCAGAACGGAACCGACAAGAAGAAGATCACGAGACCGCAATTCAACAAAGGTTGCGTCATCGACCATCGATACATCGGTACAGTCCGTATCATGGACGCGAACTACGAATATCACGTTGCCGATCGATTCTCGAGAACGCTCATCAAAGAGAACGGCAAACCTGCCGACTTCTCCATCCCTGATTATTACCGTGTACAACTCGATCAAGACAGTTGGCTCTTCTACGAACTGAACGGAGACCGCGATTTCGGCATGAACGTCGCGTATCCGAGAGAGCTACACGTCGATGTCTTCAGCCAAGGCGGCATGACGACAATCATCCTCGAAGGGTGCGCGATCATGATGCCGTATCTCTGGACGCACGAGATAATCTACATCCGCCCAGAAGAGGACGCGTGCATAAAGAAATTCTTGACCGACGGCATCGTGCCGACCACCGCCATCGCGAAAACAGCACAGCGCGCGCGTGTCCGACTCCACCAGATAGACCATGATGTCGTACAGAGCATCATGGACAAGGCGAAGAAGAAAGACGTCGGACCCGAAGACATGAAGAGCGACCGCGATCGCATCATCAGGACAGCTGGCGCGCGCGCAGCATAGCATGAAGTGGATGATGCGAACAGATACGCAACCCTCCGGACCAGTACGGGGGCGAGTCACTTACATACGCATCACTGACTGAATATCATCGTCGCGCCAGCAAACACCATGAACACCATGGCGAATGAATAACCCCGAGCTAAAGCACGAGGTATCACTCAAGTAATGAATGACCCCGCGTCCAAAAATATCCAATGACAAGACGCGCTATGCCCGCTACTCCTTGATGGCCTTCTCGAGCTTGACCTTGTAGTTACGGCCGACTTTCTCGCGGCTCACAACCTCCTTGTGCTCAAGTCCCGTCATGATAGCGGAGACTTTCGATTTCGACCAGGACAACCGTTTACCCACCTCTTTCTGATCGATCACATCCTGCGCCTCGAGGAGCTTCACAACGATGCGTTCATCCGGCGAGAGCAGCTTGTACGGCACGAACGGCAAGCTCTCATCCTCGCGGAAGCGTTCGTGCAAGTGGCGCTGCGCGCCCATGCCCGCGGCGATGCCTATAGCGAGTGCCACGCCGATAAGCACCCATACCGGCCACTCCAATAATTCGGAGAGGAACGACCCTTCCTCGTGCGCAGCGGCATCATCGGAATATCGCACGAAGTAGCGCTCCGGGAGCGCAGGATGCGAACGGGTCCACCTGACTATGATACGTTGTCCATCGGTGCGAAGCTCGGTCGGCGACGGCACGATGGACGGTTCGCTGCCGATAGCGGACACGGTGCTGCCTTCCGGGAGGCGGAGCAGATAATCCATATTCTCCGGAGACGCGGGAAGATTGAGCGTGCGGGAGAACGAACGCAGATCAGGCCCCTCCACCACGACTACCCCGGGCAATACGTAGACTATCGAGAAGCTGCAACGGATACATGAGAGCGCGATATCGACGCTACCATTCACAGGATCGACGCGACGGCCGTTGACGACAACGTCGCGCGCGCCTTCCGGCAACGAGAACTTGATCGCGGGCAAAGTGTTATTCTCGAGATCGACAGTGATCGTCTCGCGTACGGCATCTTGCTCGAGAGTGTCATCGATAGTAACGTCCGACACCACCATCGCGTCGACGTTCGCGCAGAGAACGATGATAGTCATCAGTATCGCGATATGGAACAGGACGGTTCTGACCGTTTGCTTCGGAGTCCATTCCCTGTGCATATCTCTTCGCCTGCGATAGGACGGTTCTGAACCGTCACGTGCGCACAAACTGCAGTTATAGCTTATATTGCTATCGGAACGGAAGCACAGTCCGGAAGCTCTGCAGAGATCATTGATATACAGGGAATATCTTCCGAAACACCTCCTTAACGCAACGAGGTGCATAATGATGGTAGCACACACAGGCTCAAACGACAATGCAGATTCACATAACAACACAACAACAATACAGAGAACGATCCGCGCGCTATCGATGATATTCGCGATATTCATCATCACGACGCTGCTACTAGCGGCAGTCGCGACAGCCGTTCACGCGGAAGACGATGAACATGAAGATGATGAGCGCGGAGAACGCGAAGATGACGGCGAGGACGATAACGACGACAGATACAACGACGACGCATACGAGGACGAAGACGACGAATCATGGTGGGAGTTCGATGACGACTTCTACCAGACGGCAGAGCAAGAGCTGATAGAGGTTCCGGTCCCCCAGGTCCCGGCCGTGAGCAACGGAACGGGCAACAGCACATCACTAACCGCATCATTAGACGAAACAATAGCGATCCCCGATGAGCCCGCCGCCTACATCGTCGATGTGACGCCTTTCCTCGACGACGACCGTGACGGCGTGGCCAATAAGGACGACAAGCACCCCGGCAAGGACGACATGGCACTGCAAGACAGCGACGGAGACGGATTCGATGATCGCACGGATCTCTTCCCCGGCAAAGACGACAGGGAGTACATGGATGAGGACCGTGATGGCGTCATCGACAGCAGGGATAGCGATATCGGCAAAGCCACGGATAACGACCACGACGGCATAGACGACAAATTCGACGATAAAGATGATCGCTCCGCGCTCGCCAAGATACTCGGCTGGCTCGGCATCGTCGATTGACACGAGAAGATTGGCCGACACGTACCGAGATAGACAATCAGATACTTACCATTCATACAGGAGGACACCACATGGCATCATTCAAGATAATATACGACCGAGACGCCTGCATCGGAGCGGGCACATGCGCCACCATCAGCAAAGACCTATGGCACATGGACAAGGACGGCCGCGCGACGCTCAAAGGAGCGGTGAAGAACGCGAAAGGAAAATACGAGCTCGTCATCGACGAGAGCCAACGAAAGCTCGAAGANNGGGGACCCGACGGCAACACGGCGCCCGAGACCAACCGAGAGTATGTCCGCCGCGGCAGGAGAGAACAACAGAGAGAAGAGACGTAGTAACATGACGCAAGACAGCACATCGCACCACGACATCCCGCTCATGGCAGGGAACGTACGGCTCACGCTCTACGGCATAGAAGGGGAGCTAGCGGACGAGATAGCGCTCGCGGTACGCGACGAAGGGGAACGCCTGCAACGCATCTTCAACCTCTACGACCCGAAAAGCGAGCTCTCGCGGCTCAACCGCGAGCGCACCATACGCGCAAGCCCCGAACTGCTGCAAGTCATACGCAGGGCGCTCGCCTATTGCGCGCTGGCAGAAGGACGATACGACATCTCCTTAGGCAGGCAATTCCTGCAACGCAAACGCGGCGAACCGATCACGCCCGTACACTGCTCCTACAAACACATCCGTATCGAGGGCGATCACGTCGAGTTGACGCACCCCGACGTGACAATCGATCTCGGCAGCATCGCGAAAGGATTCATCGCCGACAGGATGCTCGAGTTCGCCATCGACCGCGGCGTGGAGAGCGCGTTCATCGACGCACGTGGAGACATGCGCATAACAGGACCGCGCATGGAAGTCATCGACATCCAGCACCCGCGAGAAGAGAACCGGACGCTACGGCCGTTCGTCCTGGAGAATATGGCGGTCGCGACGTCGGGCGACTACAAACAGTACTCGGGATCGTTCAGTACCAGCCACATCATGAACTCGCGCGATATCGCGTCTGTGACGATCGTAGCACCCACAACCATGGAAGCCGATGCGATAGCCACAGCGGTGTTCGTCACCGGGATGGAAGAGTCGCGCGCGCTCCTCACGAGCATCCCGCACGCCAAGGCGCTCATCATCGCCACGGATGGCAAGGAGATCACGCTCAACGGATTCGAAGATCTCGAACTGGACGCGCAGATGCGCACGGTAAAGTCGACGATCGCACAGCACGGCGAAACGAACGCTGCAATCCCCGCTCCACCGCGGCGGACGCATCGCAACTCCGATGCAAAGAGCACGAAGCGCACCATAGCAACGCTTATTACAGATAACTGATGCGGTACCCCCATGCAACCAAAAACCTGGATCATGCTCATCGTCGGAACGCTCGTGACGGGCGCATACCTCATACTCAGCTCGCTCATCCGGGAGACAGAGACCATCTGGCTCCTCACGCGTCTCTTCGGCATCATATCATTCATCACGCTCTTCATCGTGGTACTGCTCGGCGAAGTCCGGCTGCTATCGAAGGATAAATCGAAAGTGACGCTCTTCCGGTACCATAAACCGCTCGCCATCTTCGCGACATACCTCGTCTTCCTGCACTTCATCAGCGCCGTCGCCGACGACTACAAATGGGGGCGCGGGCTGCAGTTCACGCAATACCTGGGCTTCAGCTTCGGCGACCAATGGCTCGTGCTGCTCTCGCTAGGAACGCTCGCGTTCTATCTCATGCTCATCATCGGCATGACGTCAGCGACAAAAAGCATCCAACTCCTCGGTTTCAAACGATGGAAGATCATCCATTTCCTCAGTTACGCGGTGTTCGTCATCGCGTTCATCCACTCCGTCAACCTCGGCACAGACATCAAGCATAGCGTGCTCGCCCCGTACCTGAAACCGGTGATACTGACCATGTTCGCGCTCGTCACGGGTCTCCTGCTCGTCCGTGCGGTCGCGTGGACGAGCATCTTCGAGGATCAATGGGAAGTGAATCTCGCAGCCGTGCTCATACTCTTCATCCTTGTGCTGTCTGCAATGATAGCCCAACGCACTATCGGAATGGAACGGACACTCAAAGAGACATCGGCACGCGCAGCGACGGCCAGCATAAGCATCAACGCACAGGAAGAACGCATAGCGCTCCTGCAAGCGCGTATCGATGCGTTGACTGGAAGCGGCGGCGCTGCAGCAGGAAAGGTGGAATGATATGGGAAAGGCATTCAAGATGACGCTCATCGCATGCATCGCGCTCGTGCTGGTCGGATACGCGTTCGCCATGTACTCTCTCGACAAGAACATGGAAGAACGGACCATATCATTGCAAGAACAGCTTGCCGCGTTCGAAGTGCGCAAGGACAAGCTCACGCAACAGCAGACCGCGCTCGAAAGCGCGCATCAGCAGCTCGCGGTCCAGCTCGCAGCCGAGCAAGAGCGGCAAACACAGATAGCCCGGCAACAAGCGATAGCGGCGAAGGATGCCGAAGCCCGCAAAGCGGCGCTCGCGCTCCTCGAAGCGCAGAAGGCCGAACAACTCAAAGCGCAACAGGCAGAGGCCGCCCGTCAGGCGGAGATCCTGCGCCAGCAGCAACTCGCTGCGGCGGCACGGCAGACGACTCCCCGTCCGACGACAAGGGCATCGTAAGATCATATCGTGATAGTAGCACTAAACCGCTTTGTGTCATAGATATTGCGCGTAGCACGGCGACATGCGATATGACAGGCATCCTGCGAGCAACGCGCATGTTCCTATTGCGGCGCATAAGCGGCACGAAAGGTTTTTAAGAGTCCACTAGAGAATCATCATCATGAAAGATCATGAGACCATCATCGCCCGTGCGCTTCTGGATGAGCTCACTATGAGCGAGATAGAGTATCTGGAACTAAAACACCGCTATTTCAAAAACCAATACCGCATACCGGCAAAACCCGCTTTGCTCAACCCCGTCCACATCCCCGAACCGCTCGATCAGACCACACTCGACGAAGCGTTCCGAGAAGTGGGCTGGCTCGAACCGCACCATTAATCCATGATCAGCGACTTGCTGCTTGAGGGAAGACGATGCATAGACCCGACACTCCAGTCACACATACAGAGCCTGACCGCCATAGGAAAAATCAAACTATGCTGCCTCCTCATAGCGATAGCGTGGGCAGAGTACGAGCAAGACAGGTCCGGATACACCCGGAACTTCTGGTATGAACACCACGCGCGGATAAAACGCATACTGCAAGAGGTTGGTGAAAAATCGAGCCAGGGAGCGTGGCAAAATCCCGTCCCCCGCGTCGATATGATACTCAACGAAGAGTACCGCAAGCACGCCGATAATCCGGGGGCGAGCGCGCTCATCAATGCACTGCTTGAACAGTACCGCAAGCATCTCGGCAACCGGCAGCAAACCGACAGTATCGACGCTGACAGCATACAGAACGTTTCAAAAATGTACTATCTGCTGGCGAGGGACGACGATCCAAAGCAAGAGTCTCGATTGCAGCTTATCGTCGAGATGGCCATGCGCATCGCATTCACGTGCGACATCAATAGCGAGGACGAGACACAGGTATTCGTGCGCTGGAACCATGGTACTCTGGATTGCACCGAACTCGCGGCGATACAGATGCAGCTCAACATGATGCGATGGCAGGCGCTCGCGATACAGGATTGGATCAACAGCGACAATTTCATCGCGACACGATTACCCGCGCTTTGGAATTTCATAGGCCGTAAACGCCACGAACGGTATTTTGACATCGAAGCGTTGCTAAAGGAATGCATCAGCGAACAATAGCTTAAATGGATGTCAAAACAGGATATAGAACGCGCGAAGAAAATGCTCAGCAAACACGTACGCAGACTCTTCGAGAACAAGACCTTGGATGAGATACGCTCATTCATCATCGACGATAACAACTGGCCCGTATGCGATGTGGACGGCAGTGTTCAGTTCGATGCGTCCAACGGACCGAAGAACCAGACAGGAAAGGCGCTCGCCGCAGCGAAACGGTTCTTCATGATGTTTGACGAACTCGAACTGCAGGAGCTCAAGGACGCCACGATATTTCTCAGGCACATACGTGAAGAATTCGAGCGGATGCACATCATACCCAACCAGGTCAACACCGTTCAAACAGTACGTATGAACAAGAACACCGAAGCGATCATGAGAGACATACTATCATCCCATGATGCTGATGAACGCAGACACAAGATGTTGCGAGGCCTCCAAGAGGAGGATAATGGCTTCCTAAAAGCGCTCTCGGAAGAGACATCCTACGCAGAAGATGACCTGCGCGCAATGATTGCGGACGGCAGAGCCATCAAGCACGACGGAATTATGCTCTTTGCAGCAAGACGCCTGCAGTTACGGCACACCCAGAATGAGAAAGATACGCTGAAATATGTCGAATCTGCCAAGCTCTCCTATGACGCGATAATACGACGGTTCAAGGTATCGGGACCTATCGTGCGCTGAACGGAGACGTCTAAGACATCGGATTAGATGCAACAGGTATTTTTGTTGTGGCCACAGTCACTTCGCTCCGTGGTTCGTCTACTTCGTAANNCGACGGCAGTCGTACTTGGACTGCGTCATAATAGCGCCGCCACAAGCGTACGGAAGCGATCTTTCACAGCCTACAACATCAGAAGAACTTCCTCAATCCCCACCGCAACGGCAATGAATGGCGCATGCGATGACGGAGCCGATCGAGCGCCTCCTCTTCATTGCACAGCACGTTACGGGTCATTTCCCGAAGCGATCCTCGGTATTTTCCTTTCCGCTCAGCGCTCTCTACGAGCGCTACTTGTGCCTCTACGGCGAAAAGATGGTTATCCAGATACTGACGTGCATGGTTCGTCGCGTCAGACTGGTGGATGGATTCTTCAGTGAAATAGGATGTGGGATTACGAGGCGGTCTGTTGAACTCTCCCTCGATTATCTCATGGAACCCTACGCTGAGATTGGTGAATCGGTCGTATTTCCGCAAGAGTATCTTGTCATCGTCAGGACGATATATCCCGTACGAATGCGGTTCATCGGGGACCTGCTCGACATAATCGTACTTATCCAATATGACAACCGTTGGTTTGCCGCTGCGCACATGCGCAGTATGATCGTATACCAGGCGCACAGTTTCGGTATCCGCATCCGAGCACGCCGGTTTGACGGGANNGAATGCCATCTAGGCAACGCCGGAGAAATGTCTCAAAAGGTTCAGGCTTACCGAGCATAGACGGCGGATGCTCAAGACATTTATAAACTTTTAGTTACTTTTGAGTGATACCATTTTTTGCAACGCAGTTCTATTGCCTCGCAAAACGTTCTTCATGAAGACCGTGCCCGGAAGCACAAAGGCAAACACGTACCTGGGATGGGATCTGTAAGAATAAAAAAGGCTAGAAAAAACAAGGAACATCCAAGCTCTACTTCAAGCGATCGCAGAGTCCGTCGCCATTCACATCGACGAACCCCGGACCAGTATATCCTGCGCCGCGCGGATGCATCCCGCACGAACCGGACCGATACATGCCGGATTGCATTCCGGAATGCCCCGCCTGATTGCAGGAGTGCTGACCCGCACCTTGCATACGACCGCCCTGACCACTACCGCGACCAGTACCTACACCAAGCTCGGTGCGTATCGCCGCGGCGCGCTCGAGATCCCCCGCCTCATTCGCAGCATGGAGATCGGCGTAGAGCCCGAAGTTATCCTTGTTTATGACCTGGAATATCTTCCCGCGCATCGGCAAGTTGTACTCCTGGCGGACCTTGAGCCAAGCATCATAATCCCGCGCCTCTATAGCGGACTCAAGCTGTTCGTGCGCTTGCGCATTGTAGTTCGCGCCCTGCACGTTCGCCCCACCGCTGTGATACCCTGCGGCGAGCGCCACCGAACCAGTCAGGAACAATATCGGCAAACTCCATAACATGATGGTCTTCGCATTCATCGTCTCATCTCCACGCGGCTCTCCGCATACAAGTATCAATGGATGAAACCATACATATCAACTTGTGAAACTATCAATGTGCTACATGAAACTGAGAGGATATTCTCCGCAGCAACAGTCAGCATACTCCATCTAAAGGTCGCAGTACATCGGCTCTTAGGCAAATCACTAATTTGTGCTTGTTGTGGCGGCGCTTTTGTGACGCAGTCCTTTTGCGATGCTCGAGGGCCGCTGCCACGAGGGAGATGTTCTCCCTGTGCAAGGATTCGAGTAATGGACCGAATCCTTCGCAAATCTCGAGCATCTGATTTCGCGCCAAGGTTTGACTACAAAGTAGGCAAACCTAGAAACGAAGTGACTGGGGCCACAACAAAAGCATCTATTGTCTAAAGAGCGCAGTACATCGAAGAGTCTTTAAACCGGACGAGAGAACGCCATCGCATGCAAAGACAGACACAACGCAAGCTCGTCGCCGCACTAGTCATCGTGAGCTTTGTACTATTAGTGGCAAGCATCCTGCTCTATATGGATCGCTCGCACGAGCAACGGCAGCTCGACCCGGTCGACCTTGAAGCAATGACGAAGGACCAGATCCTCAAGGAGATCTACGACCGGCAATCGACCGGATGGACGCCATTCTACTACTTCATCCCCATCTTCGCGTTCTTCGGCGTGGCGGTAGGAGCGTTGATGTACTACCTGCTCGCGGCGGAGATGGAACGCAAGGACGAGACGATCAAGCACAATGCAGAGACCATCTTCAAGCTGCTCGACCAGAAAGAACGCGCGGTGATGCGATTCATGGTGGAGAACGGCGGCAATGTGCAGCAGTACGAGATATCGCACCTGCAAGGGTTCACGAAAGTGAAGGCCCACCGCGTCGTGCAATCGCTCGTCGAGAAAGGAGTGATACGGAAGGATGCAATGGGCAAGATGCGACGGTTGCGGCTGGAAAGCGAGTTCTACGAGATACTGCGCGACAAGAAGCGGTAGACCGCGTGGCTCCTCATCATCCCGATAGCCAACCTGTACTGGCTCTACAAATACTCTGACGCGTTCGCGCTGAAAGTGAAGAATGACAACAACACGATCCTCTGGTTCATCCTATGGATACTCGTAGGCTTCGTCATGCCCGCGATAACACAGCTGGAGCTGAACAAGCTCGCGAAATAAGAGGAAAAGTTTTCTTTTTTTATTCTATTCTACATCAATCACTTATGCTTAGCGGCCTCTGCCTTGACTGCCTCTGCTTTTGTCTTATGCACGGTGCCAGGCGGGTGATTGGGCGGCGAGTAGACGGTGTAGAGCTTGAGCGGCTTGGTCTTAGACGCGTTGATGATGTTGTGGAATATTCCTGCAGGCACCACGATACCGTCGCCGTTCCCGACCTCGTGCGTCTCCTTCTCGTTGAAGATGAACTTCGCATCCCCTTGCTCGATACGGAAGAACTGGTCTACGGCTTTGTGCATCTCATCGCCTATCTCCTCGCCTGGCGGCAGGCACATCACCACCAACTGCGCGTGCTTCCCCGTGAAGAGCACCTTGCGGAAGAATCCATTCTTGAGCGTCTCATCCTCTATATCCCCGACATATCCTGTCATGACAGCACCTCCCCAACAACTATTGCATGGATGTTTTTGTGACTATATAATCTTCTTGCATAATGACCTGGTATATTCAAATCATCATGATACAAATATGAACAATAAAAAAAGGAAGAATGATCGAACGCAGAACAGGTCAGTCTATGTATCCGTCGGTAGTTTGCGTTTCTTTACACCCTCAGCCATCCTCTCATCATACGATCGCTCTTTTTCACGCGGATCGTGTGTTGAAGACTCGCTCGCTACACGCTCCTTATTCGGAGTTTCCACCGAGTATCGATCGGAGTCCGACAAATCTGCGCGCCTGTTTTTTCCAAGGGCATCTTTTGACTCCCGTTCGTCATGCGGGATCTCTATCGCGTTTATCGCGTCCTGCGTTGATCTCGGAGCGCTCTCTTTGTTGAATCGATCGCGCGCAGCCTCGTCCTTGGCGAGGTTATCGCTACTATCGCGTCCGTTGGTTGAGAGCGCTTTGGTCGCCTCGGAGACATCGTCATTTTTTTTCACACCACCGGAGAAATCCTTGCCGATTACGTCCTTCCCGTCCGATTCCTTCGTGAACCTGTCTTTATTCTTATCTGCCATATCTTTGCTCTTATCATTCGTATTCTTGTCTGCCATAGGTACCACCTCGTTTATCAGTATTTAACGGCGGGATGATGGGGGACCATCCCGCCATGCTATCGCCCGGAGGCGCATCACAATAGAGGGATGATGATCTAGGCCATCATACCCTGACGTAAAGAACACTTTTTCCGGTATAAACAAATGGGTGTAATACTATATGCAGCATATTCTTTCACGCCAACGAAATCTATATTTTCTCCACAATCAGAAGACTGTTGATAAAGAAAAAAGTGCGGGGAGCAGAAAACGGGGGAAAAAGTTCGAAACGTGGAGAGGACACAATTTATAAATGCGAATCTGGTAGATAGGCTCATGGAGAAAGGAGCGATAAAGATAACCAACGCACAACTTCGCAGAGTCATCAGCTCGTATGACCCAAAATACTGTGCAGAAAAGATAACTCCTGCCCGACAAGGCGTCGCTAATCCTGTTTTCATCGTGCATTCTCGAAGCGGCGACATCGTATTGCGTGTCTTCAATCCGATCGCGGGCGATTGGAAACCGAAAAAAGAGGCAGTGGTGTATGAATTGCTGTCGAGAGAAGGCATTCCTGCACCAGAGGTGTTACTGACAGACACCTCCAAGAACCTCATCCCGTTCAATTATGCAATCAGCAAACGATTGTCTGGCAAGAGTCTTAATGACACAACGCTTCAAGCAGCAGTGAAAATTAAAGTCATGGGACAGCTCGGAGAGTACCTTGGAAGAATGCACTCGAATATCTTCAATCGTTTCGGCGACATCAAGAGGACTCCGCGCGGTATCGTAGTAGGTAAAGCGCACGAATTAGGAGTGGCCAAAGACATCAAGAAAGGCCCATTCAAGACCTGGAAAGAGATGCACCGAGAGATCATTAAATCACGGCTCTATTATTTCAAAGGAACGGAGTTCGCACCACTCATATCCCCCATCAAGAAATACTTCAAGGATAACGAGCACCTCATTGATTATGACATAACTCCTCGCCTGTTGCATCTTGATTTGAACAAAGGAAACGTCTTTGTCGAGGGAAGCACTATCACTGGAATACTTGATGTTGAAGAATCACTTGTCGGACACAACGAGTACGATTTGATGCGAACAGAGAACCTGTTCGAGAACAACGCGATGCGCGAGGCATTTTTCAATAGCTATACCAGACACATTAAATTAGACAACGGGTATGAGAAGCGTCGGGCATTCTACGCGCTCTCAAGGTCACTTGTTGGTGTGCGCGTTCTCGTCTTATGGAAAGCGCACTTTACGAAAAAGCAATATGATCTTGAGAAGGCGAGAACTCTTGAGCGCATAAGAAACATCCTCGCGAATAAGCAATATGAATGACGTGAGCGCTACGGATTGCTGTTGCGAAGTTCTGGAAAGAGTTTGTTTTGCTTGATGAATCGCATAACCTGTGCATACATAAAATCGTATCCCCTCTCATTAGGATGTAACCCATCGTCGATCATCGAACGATACTTTGCGGCACTCATTTTTGCGAACATATCGAGAAATGGCACGTGTTCGCGCCCACTGCATTTTCTTAAGAGGTCATTAAACAGAGCGATGCGTTCGTTTCTGAATACCGTTTCTTCGTAAGGAACGGTAAGTGATTCATCTATAGGAGTCAAGCCGACGAGCGCCACCTTCGCAGGATACGTCTTTGCAAGTCGAATGAGCTTCAAGATATTCGCTTCGAACTGCTTCGGAGTAGCGTATACGACTTTGCTTTGCGGCCCACCTCGCCACCGAGAATCATTGAGTCCTACGGCAATGAGTATCAAGAACTGATCCTCTTTTCGATAGGCCCTTGCTCTCGCGTCGCACTCTGCTTTGAATCGTCTCAACAAATCAGAAGAAGTATCCCCGCACACGCCGAGATTGTAGACTGCTCGATATTCTCCAGAAGACTCTACGCTTTTCTTGAGTCGTCCAGCCCAACCGATATTGGGGGTTTCCCCTCGTCCCCAAGTCACGCTATCGCCGAAGCACAAGATTGCCCACATAGAATTATTCAATATTCGGGTATTTATAAAACAACCCCGTTTCGAACTTTATTCTCTGATGCGGGGAGCAGGATTAGTCACTTTGCACTCACTTCGTTCGGCACTTCGCCTTCTTCGAACGCGAAGCATTCCTATCCATGCTCCCGCACTCAAGAATCACGAGACATCTCACAAGAAGAATCGAGTGCGGGGAGCAGGATTCGAACCTGCGAATGCACGAGGCAAGCAGCTCTCTCCGCCGATTGGTGGCGCTTGAGGCTGACCCGTTTGACCACTCCGGAATCCCCGCTTCGACTGAAAAGGAGAAGCGGGGAGAGGGAATCGCAATGACCGAATCCCCGCCTAATCATCCTCAAGAACACCGGCCCGTTTAAAAGGTTAGCGATGGCGCTGTGGGTCAAGGTGATGAACGCTTCGGTCGCTGCGGCGCATCCATGACAGTCGTCGTTCTACGATTGTCGTCGGCTGCGGCCAGTTGACGACAGTCTGGTCCACGCCAAGGCAGCGACACTCGACGAACCAACGAACGAAGTGAGTGTGGAGTGAGTATGACGGCAGTCGCGGAGCGTATGGCTGAAGCAATGACCGTAGCGTATGTGCTGGCTCTTGATCATGCTAAGCACTATCGATCATCATCGTTCTGCGAGCGTTGTCATCCCGAGATAGAGCTGCACCAGTTCTTCACGGATGTCTTCCGCGGTCTTCGCGAGGAAGTGCAGCTCCGCGGGCGCATCAGGCCTCATAATGGATGCTATCTGCGAGCGTACCGCAAGCCGTTGCGCGTTGAGTTTCCCGGCAGTGAACGTACGGACGAGTGTGACTATGATCCCCACGATGGCGAAGAGCGATTTTGCGTGTACGGATGAAATCGTCCGGATATCATCGATCGCATCGCCTGCATGTTCAAGTCGTTTGACGAGTAACTGGAATGCTGGGATAGAGCGTACGGAGGGTATGCCAGCATGCTCGAGGAACACCGCCTCTTGCGTTGCCCGCGCGAGAATACGCTGGCACAGATGATAGACGCGGTCGATCTCGTGCTCATTCTGCCGAAGCGCCGCCAAGTCCCCGGTCACGGCAAGCTTCGCTCCATGCTCGAGCAAGACGCAAAGCCTGTCCAAGAGCGGATACAGACGAAGATTCTGTTCGTCGAGAAGGCATCGCAAGGTTATCGTTTTCGCATCCTCGCTCGCTATCTCGAAACCCGGCAAGTAGTGGAGCACCGTCATGGTTCTCGCGCGTAAGCTCGGCGTGGCGGCGTCGATAATGACCCGCTCCTCGCCCAGTATATACGTCGATATGATGGATTCTTCGAGAAGCAAAGGCTCAGACAGGTGCGCGGGCTCCCGTATAGCGGCCGGGCCGTGCTGCATGATGATAAGATGTCCGGCCGAAGTCTCTTGCAGTGTGAGCGTGCTACCCTGTTTCACGCGATGTTTATCGACCCATGGCTTAGGTAATGAAATGGTGAGCGTGCCCGTCGCTACTTTCTGGGCTTTGCGAGTCTCCATGAGAGTGTGAACAATCTATATATTAAAAATTTTTTGTACATACTATACTTAGAAGAAGTATATTACCCTTGCGCCACCACACACGATATGCAAACACCACACAATACGCAGACACTACAAAACGCCGATCTCCACACCCACACAACAGCGAGCAATGACCATGTGCAATGGCACGTGCATCTACCGATGAAACCCCTTCTCACCCCTGTTGACGCGTACACGCTCGCGAAACGACGTGGAATGGACTACGTCACATTCACAGACCACGATACCATCGATGGCGCTACCGAATTAGAACGCCACTACGGAAAGCTGCCGGATGATTTCTTCACGAGCGTCGAGATAACATCGGGACTGCCGGGCTATGAGCACGAAGTGCATGTGAACGCTTTCGGCATCAACGCACGCCAACACAAAGAATCGCAGAGATTGCGTCCCGACGCGCGCGAACTGACCGCGTATCTCAAGAGCGAAGGCGTCCTGTACGCATGGAATCATCCTGTGTGGAATGAGAGCAACCGGCCGCTCGATATGCAGATGCTCGAAACACTCCTTCCGTTCTTCTCAGTCATCGAGGTGCGCAATGGCACGCGGCGCAAGCACCTGTGCGATATCGCAGAATCACTCGCGGAGCGAGGGCATACCGCACGAGTGGCGGGAAGCGACAGTCACAGCGCTGAGATAGGACTCACCTACACCACCGCACCCGCCGCATGCAAGGAGGAGTATCTCGCATCGATCCGGGCTGGCCTGAGCGAACCTCGAGGGCAATACGGGACGTTCCCACGATTCGTGCGGGATGTGACACTCATTGGCAAAGAGAACTTGTTGCGGATGGCGAGAAAAGAGCATCGTATACTACGACGCGTCGGACTGCGTGCGCTGGCACGATCGACGAGTGTGATAGTCCCGCCGATAGTGTACCTCTATCACCGAGGCCAAGACAGGAGCCTGGCCAAGGTCACGATTGGAACGGAGGCGTACTGATGAGAATGAGCGTTATCATACCTGTGAAGAACGAAGAGCGTAATCTCGAACGACTCCTGCCGGCGCTTCTCGAACAATCCCACCCACCTGAAGAGATCCTTGTCGCGATCGCGCCGAGCACGACTGACAGATCACGTGAAGTGACAGAGAAATACCACCCTGATGCGGTATGGGTGGAAGGCGGCATGCCGGGGCCGGGCAGGAACAAGGGCGCTCGGCACGCGCACGGGGAGCTCCTGTTGTTCCTCGATGCCGATGTGTTGCCTGGTGACGCATATCTGCTGCGCGACATACGACAAGACATGCGAGAGAGGAGCCTCGATGTCGCAACCGTAGACCATGTAGGCATCGACACGTCAATACGAGAGAAGGCGTATTTCGCGATCTTCAACGCTGCACAACGGGTCATGTCGCACAGTAAACGGCCGTTTGGTTGCGGCACAATCATAGCAGCGAAGCGAGATGTTCATGAGCGCATCGGTGGATTCGATGAAAGATGGGCGTTCTATGAGGATTCCGACTATATCCAACGCGCTGTCCATGACGGGTATCGTTTCGCCGTGCTTGACCGCCCGGCGTATGTACGGGTGGACCCTCGCAGATTGCGAAAAGACGGCATCATGCCTGTGCTGAAAAACGGCATCAGAGCAGACCGTTATGCTCGAAAGCACGGCGTGATAACCGACATCGGACTCATCGATAAAGACTACTTCGACCATGATACTGCGATGTCAGGCACTGAACGCAAAGTGAAGCCACGGTTCCCCACCCGACTGTACACCACTAATGAGAAGATTGAGACGATACAGCGTTAGAAGCTACAACCGTAGCCGAGATGCAAAAAGATGACTTTCACTGACGGTGAAAAAGCGTCGCTAAAAAAGCGACATCACAACGTATCGAGTCTCTTCTCGACGGCCGCGAGCGCCTGTTCGAGCTTCTCGAGCTCGGTGAGAGGTTTCGGCTTGACAGATTCCTTCTTCGCAGGCGAGAGGTCGGGCATCGATACCGGCACCTCTTCGACCACAGTGTGCTTTGGCGCTGCTATGAAGACCTTCTTGCTCCCTTTCTGCTGCGGCCGCACGACGTTGCCGCTTTTCGCCGCCGCTTTGGGAGGGAATTGCACGTCGGGCAGTTGCGGCAGCTGTTTCGGCTGCAATTCGGCCGCTTCTGCCTCGGTGAGCTCGGGCATGAGCGTCTCCGCGCGGTTGATGAGCACGTTGAGCTCTTTCATGTGCTGGCGCAGGTCATTCATGAGCGAGAGCTTCTCCCCGCGCAGCACTTTGAGTTTCTGGTGCCCGTGGAGCAGGTGCAATCCGGCCTTGCTGGATTCCAGTATCTTGCGCCTAACGTCTGGTCCGTCGTCCACCTTGATGAAGTAGTTTCCCATGGGTATCGTCTTGTGTTCAGTTGTGTCTTGGGTATGTGTCGGTTGTGCACCGATTACGTGCTCGGGTTCTGGCGCTGCGGCGCATCCACCGCGGCTCCGTCGCGGGACGGTCTCGGCCCGTCAGGGTCTTTCTTCGCCTAACGGCTCGAAAGTCGCCGGGCCTCGAATCGCACGCCAAGGCAGCGCTGTTGAATGCTGTGATTATGCTTTGTCGATTCATCTATTCATAAAACGCTTTGTTGATCTTCTCGATGCGCGCCCGTATGTCGCCGAGGTTCTCGCCCCATGCTTGGAGCTGCAGGTCCTCTTGCGCCTTGAGCTGGTTGACGCGCTCTATGGTCTTGTCGATTGCCTGGAGCTTCGCGTTGATCGCGTTCAGCACATCGACGACCTCCTTGTACTTGTCCACTTTGACGTAGATGGGGATGTTTTCCATAGTGTCATTCCTCGAAGAGCGCTCTGTCGATCTTCATGAGCTGGTCTTGGATAGCGTTCATGTCGAGCGCGACGCGACGGTATTGCAAGTCGAGCTGCTCGTGGCGTAGCACGCCATCCTTGAGTTGGTCGTCGGAGACGCGCAGCGACCGCCTCATCGCCTTGATGTCCGATTTCATGCCGAAGTATTCGTGCGATGAGATGAATTTCGCGGGCACGAGGTCCTCCGCATCCACCTTTATTCCGACGGGAAGCGTGACGATCTCCCCTTTCGGCATCGCCACGGCGTTCGCCGGCGACGGCACTACTGATTCCTCGCTCTGGAGGCGTATCGTCGCTGAACGCGCCGGTTCCTTCGCAGGCGTCGCGTTGAAGAGAGATGATCCGGTCGGTTGTGGAGCGGCGGGAGTGGCAATCCTATCGAGTGACGCGAGCTCCTCGTCCGAGAAATCGGGGATGGCGACAGGGCTCGAGGCCTCGGCGGGAACGTTGGCCGCAGTATCCGGTCCGCCGCTTTGCGTCGGTGCTTGCACCGTCTGCGCCGCGGATTGCGCGGTCGACGCGACACGCGCGTTCTTGAGCGCTACTTCGCGGTCAAGCGATGCGTTCAGTCTCGCCATGACATCGTCCGGAGTATTGCTCGATGGATCCAATGACTTGGCAGGAGAAGGAGCGGTGGTCTCGACCGTGTACTCATCAGACGCATTATCGAGGTTCTGCGCAGCCTCGTTTTGCGATGGTGGAACGGGGAGGCTGTCGAAATCATCGATCTCGTCATGGCTTTGCGAGGCCGCGCCGCCGTTTGAGGTATCGCTCGTGCCGTTAATCTTGCGTTCTATCTCCGCGAGGTCGAGCGATCCGGGGGCTAACGGTGGTGGCGGTGGAAGGTCATCATCGGTTATCGGTGTCGGGAACTGCGCGACGGGTTGTTGTATCGAGGATTGCCCGGGTGATTGGAGAGTGCTCTGGGCCTCGATATCTTGCGCATCGGGCTGTGTAGGATCAGGGAATGTTTTCGCGTCCGGACCGATCGGAGGCGGGATGCTATCCGGTAACGCGGCAGGCGGCGCGAGCGGAGGTGCGAGCGGCGGCGCGAGTGATGGCGCCGCGGGCTGCGCAGGAGAGGGTGCTGGCGCAGGCGGTTGCTTCTTCAGGAAATCCAAAAATCCCATCATGCGCGCGGCACTGCCGCGGCTTCACCCCCTTCTGCGTCGGAAAACACGGAAGAACCTATAAAAAAGTTTCTTACCATTCCGTAATGGTCAATGCTATCTGTCGTCGAGAGCGGGAGATCCTGCCACGATCAGCCCTCACTGACTGCACAGAACGGACCGCTTTTTCGGGGTTTGTTTTTTCAGTCTGTTCTTTCGCTTCGGCGTGGC
>DUGD01000056.1 GCA_013331575.1 Candidatus Woesearchaeota archaeon | reverse complement strand
ACATGCCCCATGTGGATCCGGCCGGAGGGATAGGGGAACATCTCGAGGCAGTAGAATTTCGGCCGTGCACCATCAAGCTCGGTGCGGAAGATGCCTGCAGTCTCCCACTTCGCCTGCCACTTCTTCGCCATAGCGTTGAAATCGGCCATGATTGACGGAAAACGGCCGGACGTTCTTAAAGGTTGCTGTGAACGAGAAGATGATGACATCATCGCAAACAGCCAGAAGCGGCGAGCGGTAAGAAGGTAACGCAACAAACGGGGAGAAAAACAGGCGAGCCGCGGGACCACGAGCAACAGCGAGTGGGCCGCTGTTGCGATGATGTTAATGTAGTGTGAACGAAGCGCTTGAGGATGCCTACTTCGTAGTCAAACCTTGGCGCGCAACCAGACTGCCGTCATGGCCGCAGCCGATGGCAGTCGCACAAGGACTGCGTCACATAATGCACCGCCACAACAAGAAGAGTTCAGCGATACATCTCGGAACCATGCAAAAAAACGCAGATACGTCACAATTGTCATCCGCGATCCAGCATTGAACTCCATGTATCTATCGCATAGACAGTCTGTCCCGGCGAGAGCGGCGCCGTCGGACGTCATGTTATTTCCGAGTTATGGGAACGCCAAATTCGAGGTAAAAGCCCCGCCAAGGGGACAGACATGACCACTACAATCGGAATCTCAGCAGCAATCGAAACGCATAAAAAACTCCTGTGCACCCGCACCGACCAACGACATCCGACCTACCGCGAGTTCTACAGTACATCGATCGCGATATCGTCTTAAAAAAAGGAAACCTTTATATATGTGGTTGAGTATCACTTTATAATGACAAAAATGAGAACAATCGGCCTCGAAACACTCTTGAAAGAACAACTCCTCGTACAACGGACACTTCGCTCGGAGCACCCCACGATACACCTGCGCTTCCCGCAAAGAGTGCAGATCTCGAAGGAATACTTCACGCAACTCGCACGCAGGCTCGTAAGCCAACACACAACGCCCGATACCGAAGCTCCGAAAGAGATGAGCATCTTCATGTACGATGATACCACAGTGTACATCCCGATGGGTGAGAGCATAGCGTTCGAAAACCCGAATGGCAGCCTCGAGATAACGGGGACGGTCCGCCATGCGACCTACGGCCGCGTCGGAGATATCGACGACCAAGTGAACAAGGACCTCGGTTACACCGATCTCGCGAGCGCCATACGAGCATACAGCCGAAAGGATATGCGGACGAATGAACATTACGCCGGCCGCGACGCCGCTAACCAAACCGTGAAACCGGAAGGGTTCTACACAGTCATCGTCATAGACACCCCCCAACTGACTCCGGTGAAACGAGAACCCAAGAGGGACGCGGCGTGACGCTGACAAGCATTCTCGCACGTGAACAGTGTATCATCACAGTGCTCCCCGGCGAAGGATTCGCGGCGCCGAATATCGATTACAAGAGATACAGCGGCGACGCTGAGAAAGCGAACGCGTCAGTCAGCACAATCCTCGACGTGCTATCCATGCCGTATATCGTCGATGCGTTCACCGAGCATGATGACCGCCGGACGTGGAGAAGCAACGTGCTCGAACGCCATCCGCACATCGACCACGAAGAGCTGCAGCGCGACGCATTATCAGCAGGGAACTGGGGACCGATCTTCATGCACCTGCGGCTCCTCGGGCGCTACGAGCAACGCACAGGAACGCCGAACGCGGCGTACCTCGCATCGACCGAAGAGATCGTGCAGAAGGTATCGATGTTCACACCGTGCACAGGCGACGAATACGTCACGCCATACGACCGCATGACTGCGATGGAGAAATACGATTTCGTGAAGGATCTCAAATCGCGAGTGCACAACGCGCTACGGCAACTCGAGTGACAACGAGAGGAAATGAAAGCGAGGAAGAACATGACCTTCTACGGGCACACGAACGAATCGCTGCAAGGAATACGCACAGGACTGCAAGCAGGCCCTGATGACACAGTGCTAGCTATCTGCGGATCGGGAGACCAGGCGTTCATGCTGCTCGAGTACGCGAAACGCGTCATCGCCATCGACAATAACCCGGCACAAGTGGAGTACGCGAAAGAGCGCGCAAGCGACCTACGGGGCGGCAACGTAGGCATGTTCGTCTACGCTCCAGCACTCGACTATGAATTCAGAGAGGCGTACGCGGAACGCAACCGCTATCTCGGCACCCACGCACCGGATATCCGCGAGAACATCGAGAACATAGAATTCCACGTCGCGAACATCGCGGCGCTGCCCGATCATATCGCGAACACGCGATTCACACGATTCTACCTCTCGAACGTGCTCGAATATGCGAGCGAAACATACCTCTTGAAGGCGGAGCACGGCACCGGATTCCTGCGCGCACTCGCTGGTGCTCCCGACGGCGCAAGAGTATACAGCGCCGGAGCTGACGACGATAGACCATCCATATTCCGCAATTTCGGATTCCATTATGACCGCGAGGCATCGCGGAGAGCGAGAGAGTTCGAGACGGAGTGGTGGCCGTTTGTCTACGTCAAGGACAGCACCAGGGTCTGCGAAGAACGCGGAGCCTTGCGGTTCTGATCGGGCAATCAGACGAACCGGGAAACCACATGACCTTCATACCGAACATCGCACCACGAGCGCTACGGAACGCGTGGCGACAAGCGCGAAGGACAGATAGTGGACTGAAAAGACGCGTCACGAAGAAGTTATACGACAACTTCCGCGGACCTCTCCAATCCGAATCCAAAGCGTGCTTTCTCGAGTCGAACGAGAATATCGAGCAGATAATCGCAGGAGTGCGACCCATCCCTGGCGATGACATCCTCGCCATCTGCGGATCAGGAGACCAAGCATTCGCGCTCGCGGAATACGGCGCGAGAGTATATGCCGTCGACAACGATCCCACGCAAATCGCCTACGCATCCGCACGCGCCGAGATGCTGAAAAAAGGGGATTTCGAAGGATTCCTCACCTATAAGAGGACACGCCTCATGGACCACACGATCACGTATTTCACAGGCAAAGGACGCCTCGAAGGGATACGGAGGAACCTCGACAGGGTATCATTCCACAACGCGAACATATTCCATCTTCCCCAAGAGCTCGACATGGAGTACGTCAAGATATACCTCTCCAACGCGCATCAGTATGTCCGAGCCACACGCCACAAGACAATACACAATCTCATGGCGAGGCTACAGCGCTGCGGCACAGTCTATGCCGCGGCGGAGATACGTCAACTCGAGGACTGCTGCGGCATGAGCATGAGACAAGAAGCGACGACCATACTCCGGATGCGATACGGTGGCATATGGTACCCTACGGTATACACGAAACTCGCGCACACTGAATGGAAGGAGATGGTACTATGACTGCGCGCATGACGCTTCTCCAATCGCTCATCCGAAGCGCGATGCCTTCAGTGCTCGGCACGGACAGCGACCTCAAAAAACGCGCGATGGAGAGCGTGGAACGGCGAAAGGACGCCAATGGCGAAACAGCCGCCTTCTTCACCGAGACGAATGAGAACATCGAACAGATAATCGCAGGACTCAAGCCAGAGGTAGACGACAGCATACTCGCCATCTGCGGGTCGGGAGACCAGGCATTCGCGCTCGCGGAGTACGGCGCGAGAGTCTATGCAGTGGACAGCAGCGCTACGCAGATAGCCTTCGCGAGATACCGAGCGAAACTCTTGGACGGCGGGAACGCGGAGATGTTCCTCGCCCACGGCAAAGATTATTTGAGCATCGACACAGTCAACTATTTCGCGAGGAGACCCCGCCTCGATGCGATACGATCGAATCTCGACCGCGTCTCGTTCCATGTCGCGGACGTGTTCAACCTCCCCACGGAACTGCGGCAGAGATACACCAAGATCTACCTCTCGAACGCACACCAATACGTCGAGAAAATATGGCATAAAGAGATGCACGACCTCACAGAGTTGCTCGCGCCAAAAGGCTTGCTCTACGCCGCGATACAAGTCGATCAATTCGACGAATGCTGCCGCATGAGACTGAAGGGAGTGACCACGCAGATCATACGATTGCATGAAGGGAATATATGGGATCCTTCAGTGTACAGAAAACTTCCCGACACGCAAAGAGAACGAGGAAGACAAGAAGAGCGAAGAGAACAGGCATGTCAAGGAACGGTGGTGGACGCATGACACCACAAGCAACTGCCATCGCAATAGTCGACCCGTGCACGCTGCCATCGCTCAAAGAGCGAGTCATAGCGCGCATCGAGCGGCAGAAACCTCTGCTCTCCGGCGAAGGACCGACATTTTGCGGGACGAACGAGAATATCGAGCAGATAGTCGCAGGACTACGACCGACCCCTGACGACCGCATACTCGCCATCTGGGGATCGGGAGACCAGGCGTTCGCGCTCGCGGAATACGGCGCGAGAGTGTATGCCGTCGATAACGATCCGGAACAGATAGCGTACGCGAGACAACGAGCCACCCTCCTGCGACAAAGGCGCTACGACGTCTTCCTATCGATCAATAGGGCACCGCCCATCATCGATGCCTCCGCGATGGAAGGAACGATAGACTATTTCACGAGAAAGGGATGCCTCACAGCAGTACGATCGCACGTAGACAGAGTATCACTCCACACGGCAGACATCTTCAATCTCCCGGAAGAGCTCAAGATAGAATACACCAAAGCGTATCTTTCGAACGCGCACTACTACTGGGGATCATCGACCCATCACGAGCTCCATGGCGTCGCGGAGAGGATTGTGCCCGGCGGCATCGTCTACGCTTGCGGCATCCTCCACGACCGTCTTGAAGATTGCTGCGGACTGCAAGAGGACCGCGAGACCACACGACAAATCGAGCGGTTGGGCGATTTCGGGTGGAAACCGACAGTATATGTTAAGCGAAGTACAACAACGGCAACGCCATCGTCGGCAACACCGAAGTCGACGACATCTCGGCATGGAGGATGAGCATGACGCGCAAGACCATCGCCACGCCGTACGATGCATCGCTGGATTGCGCATCGAAGGCGTTCAAGGAACGCGTGCTGCGGCACATCGATACCCACCTCGCCAAAGGCCGATCGAAAGACACCAATCTCTTCACGCAGACGAACGAAAGCCTCGAGCAGATAATGACCGGCATGCAACCGCACAAGCAAGATCTCATCCTCGCAGTCTGCGGATCAGGAGACCAAGCGTTCGCGCTCATCGAGCATGACGCGCAAGTCATCGCGGTAGACACCCATCCCGGACAAGTATCATATGCGAAGCGACGCGCGGGATTCTTGCGCGCCGGCGCGTACGAAGAATTCCTCACAGCAGGGCGCAGCCACCTACGCAGCGATGTGCTAGCGTACTTCACGGCGCCGGGACGCATGGACCGCATACGAAAGAACTTGGGGAATATCGCGTTCAACACGCTCGATATCTTCGGCATCCCCGCCGCGATGCGCATCGTGTTCTCGAAAGTATACCTTTCGAACGCCCACTACTTCGACAATTGGGTCGGTCACACAGAGATGCACCGGGTCGCCGATAAGCTCGAAGAAGGAGGACGGCTCTACGCGACAGGCGAATCGTATAAGTTCAAGGACTGCTGCAAGATGACCATCGACAACGCAATGACGTCACGCATCCAATCGATGAACGGGAACGGATGGAACCCTGTGGTGTATACGCGAGGATCAGACTGAGAAGGGGAGCCTGCATGACAAAGAGAACCGATGCCCTTGGCGTCAGACATGGTGCGATGTTGCCTATTGATAACGAGACCCGCAGACTGCTCCGCCGCATGGAAGATCGCTGGAAAAGACTGGACCATGATCAAAACTATTGCTCTAGAGTGTTCCGTCGTATCGGACGCTACGAAGACATCTCGTTCTTGAGCACAAACGAAACGATCGCACATATCGTCGGAGGCATCGCACCGACTCCGCAAGACACCATTCTCGCAGTCTGCGGATCAGGAGACCAAGCGTTCGCGCTCGCGGAACACGGCGCAAGAATCGTCGCTGTCGACAACAACCCGGCACAAATCCAGTACGGGAAAGACAGGGCCGATCTCTTACGAAAAGCGAAATATTTCGAGTTCCTCACGATGGGAACGACCATCCGCAATGATAACGGCTGGGCAATAACACGACGCAAGAACAGGGATTATCTCGCGAGGATGCCACGCCTGCGCGCCATGCGCGAGAATGTGGAGAATATCGAATTTCACATCGGAGATATCTTCGACGGAAAAACATATCCTGCCGCAGAGTACACCAAGATCTATCTTTCGAACGCCCACACATACGGAGGAAACAGCCGCGGACACCGCGACATACACACGCTCGTGGAAGCGCTACCGCGCGATGGATTGCTCTACGTCGCAAGCCCGCTCTACGCATTCCGCGCATGCTGCGGACTAGAAACAGAACGATCGATGATGGGCACAGGCCGTCGGACGGCCGATGACTACTGGAACCCCGTCGTCTACAGGAAAGTGCCGAAGAGAAGAGCATCTTCTCGCAACAAAGCACAAGACAACAAGAAACAATCGCTCTAGAACCGCTTGAATCTCGCTGCAGTATCGATCAAATCGACGTGACCGAGCATCAATGCACGGCAGCAATAGCGCTCGACTTTCAAGTCATCAAGCACTTTCTTCGCATCCTCGCCCTTGACAGTGCGCTCAGTGTACTCCTTCCAGAGGTGAGCGACAGGTTTGCCGCACGAGAAACATCGTATGGGGATGATCATGTGTTCGCCTCTTTCTGGATACTATGAAAAAAGGATGTGAATAGGAAAGGACGAGCCTAACGGTAGCTCTTCTGGACTTTCGCGCGGGCCTGACCGTGCGAGTTCGGCTTGGCAGACTCCTTGCGACGGATATCCGCGACGAGGAGCTGACGGTCGTAGTCGAGCAACGTCGACTTCAAACCAGGATTCATGAGCACGAGGGCACGGCCGATAGCGAGACGGACAGCATCCGCCTGACTGGTAAGGCCACCGCCTTCGACACGCACGATGATATCGAGCTTGTCGGCGTCGCCGGCGAGCACGAGCGGCTCACGGATGCGAGCGCGGGCAATCTCATTGCTGAAGTGATCGAGCGAGACATGATTGATGCGGACCGCGCCCTTGCCGGGTGCGATGGTTGCACGCGCGACCGCGCGTTTGCGCTTGCCGCTCGCATGGAAGACATTGCTCTTAGGTTTACTGCTCATGCCACTTGCCTCCCAACTCTTTGCAAAGCGCGCCGATGGTCATGTACTTCGTGGTCGGCAGCTTGCTCACGCTCATATCCTTGAATGTGACGGTCTTAGCATCCTTGAGCTCGGTCGGCACGCCGATGTAGCACATGATGCGTGCGTACGCTTCGCGACCACGCGGATTGTGGTGGGCGAGCATGCCACGGATGATCCTGCGAACCATACGGTCAGGGAACCTGTGGATATACGGACCCTTACGCGGGACGCCCATATGGAATCGCCGAGTCCATTCCCCGACGAGGAATGCCTTGCTACCGCTCATCGCCGCCTTCTCGCAGTTGATGACGCGCACAGTCTTGCCGTGCATGGACTCGCGAGCGACGCGCGTCGCCAAGCGACCGACCAAGAGGTCGGTGGCATCGATGACGAGCAGATTCTCGTGTGCCGCCTTCGCCGGTTGATTCGTGGGCTTATCCAAGGATCCTCACCTTCGAAGCTTTAGGGTTGCTCTTGATGAGCTCTGTGATCGTCATGACCTTGCCGTTCTTACCGATCTTCTCGGCGGCTTGACTGCTGAAACTGAACGCTGCGACAGTCACTTTCTTCGTGAGATCTCCCTCGCCCAAGACCTTGCCCGGGACGATGAGGATATCGCCATCGTCGGCGTTCGCATCGATCTTGAAGATGTTCACCGATCGGCGCTGTCGCGACGGCTTCTCAAGGTCCTCTGCGACGCGTTTCCAGAGAGGGACCTCTTGCGCGATGGCAGTCCGTTTCAGCTCTTGGATGAGCGCCTGTGTGGTGGTGTTCTTCATGTTCTCGACCGTTTGATTGTGTTGATGATGGTTGTTGTCTGTGAATGCTGTTGACGATGAATGCGGGGGACGTGATTCGAACACGCGTAAGCACGAGGCTACTAGGCCCTCAACCTAGCCCGGTTGACCACTGCGGCACCCCCGCGTTGTGATTGTGAAGGGGCTTTGACCTCCTTATAGGCCCTTGACGAGCGTGTCGAACTCCTTGAGTTGCTTAGTGTAAGCATCGACTGCCGTGGTGACAATCTCCTCCGTCGTTATCTGACCCCAGGCTTCGATCGCGAACAGGAAATCCGTCCCGGTCTCTACCGTGACGCTCTTGCTGCCGTCGATGTCCATGCATGCGTTGCACAGGATGCAGGTCTTCTCGTCCGTGACGTGAACCTTACCTGCTTTCTCGGCGAGCGTGCCCGTGGGGCAGGCCTGCGCGACTGCAAGCGCACTGGGATTCTTGATCGTGATACTCGGAATCTTGCGGAAATACACGTGGCCCGGGCTCCACTTGGCATGGACCTTGCCGATGCCCATGACTGCGGTCGCCTCGAACTCGAGCTCTTGACCCTCGAGGAGCTTGACGAGCGGCATGTCCGGGAAGACCGGCTTGACCTTCGGGTCCTTGCTCTTGAGGTCCTTCGCGAACACGATGCACGGTCCTTTCGCCGCGAGCACAAGCTTGCAGCTTGACTGCGCGAGGTACTCGCCCGACTCGATCTCCTCTGCCGAAGGCAGTTGGTACGACTCAAGGTCCGTGGTGAGCGGAACAAGGCCGAGGCGGTGCGTCAACACCTCATCGTAGAGGATGCTGTCGTTGCGTCGCATCTCGACCTGCTCTATCGCCATGACCGGAGTCTCGCTCGTCATCAGACGGCGCAGCGTGTTCAGGTACCAGTCCTGGCCATCCTTGATCTCGAGCTGGAGGATGTTATCCTTACCCTTGATCTTGGACAGCTTCATGGTACACCAAACTGTTGATTGAACTGTTGATTATGAGTTTATACGCGACGTCCGCGCTTTCCGCCCTTCTTGCGGCAACCGCCGTGCGGGATAGGGGTCACGTCCTCGATGAGGCCGATCTTCAAACCGCGCCTGCTGAGCGTACGGACGACCGCCTGAGCACCAGGACCCGGCGTCATCGGACCATTGTGGCCTCCCGGAGCACGGATGCGGATGTGCACGCCGGTGACACCCTTGTCAAGGCATAGCTCTGCGAGCTTGCGCGCGCCTGCCATCGCCGTCGTCGGACTCGACTCAAGGCGGTCGCTCTTGACCATCTGTCCGCCAGAGACGATACCGATGGTCTCGCTACCCGTCATATCGGTGACGTGCATGATTGTGTTATTGTAGGAGCTGAAGATGTGGCAGATACCCCAGCGCGTGCCGGTCTGGCGCGGCGGCTCGGGTGCCGCGACCGATTCAGGCGATGGTGCCTGGGCTGCGGACTGCAAATTGGAGCTGCTCGCCTCTTCTGCTGCGTGTTTTACCATGAGTATCACTTGACCTACTTGTTCTCCGCTGTCGGCTCGACAGCGAGATCTGCGACGCTAGCGTCGGCCGCTGCATCCTTCGCGGCGGCTTCAGGGTCGGCGATAGCCGACTCATCGAAGACGACGATCTCGTCGGTCTTGACGCCGCGCTTCTTGTCCTTCGCTCGCTGACGCGCCTGCTTGCGCTGCATGAGCTCCTCGCTGAACGCCTCAGGGTGTTCGGACTGCATCATTGCGCTATCAGGCGCGTAGCCGATGCTGCCCTCCTCAGAGACGAGGACGAGGTAGGATGGTGAGGTGATCTTCTTGCCGCCGACGGAGATGTGCTCGTGCACGATGAGCTGGCGTGCGTGCTTGACACTGCGGGCCAAGCGCTTCTTGAGCACGAGTGTCTGGAGGCGGCGGTTCATGATGTCGCGCAATTGCAGACCGAGGATGTCATCCATGACACCCGACGCCTTGATGAGGCCCAACGAGACCATACGCAGCTTCATCTGCTCGAGCTCTTTGGCCGCCTGAGCGTCCGTACGAGTGAGGAGCTGCTTCGCCTGATCCTTGAACGATGTGAGCTTCGACTCCATCTTCCATATCTCGGCCTTGTTGGCGACGCCGTACTTGCGCTTTATCTCGCGCTCGAGCCCGATGCGCGTGGCGTTCCACGGGTGCATAGGGGTCGTGTACTTCTTCTTGAATCGCTTGATATCGCCCATGTGATCAGCTCATTCGAGTGGTTATCGGATAATTACTTGTGCGCGTACGACCCTTGCGGAGCCGCGCGTGCAGGCTGCTTCTTGCCCGAACCGCGCTTCTTGTTCTTACGGAAGTTCGACTTCGTGCGCTGGCCGCGGACCGGGAGGCCTGCCGCGTGGCGGACGCCCTTGAGGGTCTTGAGCTTCTTCATGCGCTTGATGTCGTTGTCCTTCGTGAATGCGATGTCAGAACCGATGAGGTGGCTGTCTTCGCCGGTCTCAGGGTCATTGCGGCGGTTGGTCATCCAGACGGGGATGCCGACGGCCTTGGGGTTGCGGATGGCGTCGTTGAGGCTCTTCTCCTCTGCGTCCGAAAGGTCGCCCGCCTTCTTGCTCTTGTCGATGCCGGTGGCCTCGCAGAGCGCGTTCGCGAACATGTGGCTGACGCCCTTGATCTTCGTGAGCGCGATAGGAATCTTGCGCTCTCCGTTGAGATCGGTGTTAGCGATGCGGATGATGAAGCGGGTTGCCATTGAGGTTGCCTTGGAACTGTCGTATTTGGGGCCGCCTTGGGACGGACCAGGAGCCGCGCCGATTTATGCAGGCGCGGCGACGTCGAACCACGGAACGGAGTGAGTTACACTCCCCGCGGCCAAGTCAATCGCGTCGAGAAACTGATGCCGTCCTCAACGCTCTTCACTTGGACGATAACACAAGGGATTTCCCGGTGGTTTAAAAAGGTTTGGTTTTGCAAAAAAACAAACAACTCCTGAGAGCGACAATAATCATAAAGAATCGTCATCAAGAATCGTGAATACGTAAAGTGTTTTAATAACTACTAACAAGTAGTTATTTTAGAAATATTTAAATACTCTCCTGCACATACAATCACAATGAACGATAGCACCGCACAAGCAGCCATCAGGCAATATCCTTGCGATGCACAGTTCCAGCTATTGGGAAGCGGCGCTTTCGCGCAAGTCTACGACATCGGCAACGGACTCGCGGCAAAAGTGAAAAAATACCCTGATGATAAGTTCATAAAACCAAACAACAGTGCACTACCAGAACTAAAGCATGAGGAAACGATACTCTCGCACCTCTATGAAATGGGAGTCTCAGTTCCGAAGCCAGAAGGCATCTTTTCATTTCCGATGACAAAACTCCCTCCCGGAGTACAAGATGACCGAGAGGAATTCTACGGCCTTGTGATGCAAAAAATCAATGGGCAGTCAGTACAAAAAGCGATGCCTCACAACTGGTTCTTTAATACAAGAACTAGGAGCGGCAGCATCATACGAAACCTACCGTGGACCCGAGACATAGAAGCGTCATGGAATCAAGAGATTAAAAAAGCAGAGGTGGTCTGCCAGATAGCGGATGCTCATTATGGAAACGCGTTGTTCACATTTCCAGACAGAAAAGTCTACCTAATTGATGTGGACTTTTGGAAAATAATTGAGAAGCAATAACGTCGAGAAAGTAACGCGTAAGTCATCGCGCAACTCAACCTCAAGCATGAAGTCGATGGAAGACGATGCTCCAGAACAGGAATCGAATGCTTATCAACGCCTAACAATGGAGCGTCCCAGTATCAGGCTCAGTTCCCGAAATTCCCGTTCTGGAAGAAAACGCCTGCCATGCCGACGATCTCAGGGACTTTCGCCATGTACGCAGCGTCCTTCCGGAGGTCCTTCGCGACGTAGATGTGGCCGTTCTTGAGCACGATGGTACGCGGCCATTCCGCTTCGACGAGCGCGACCGGGTAATGGTCGTTGCCGCGCGGTGCGGCCTCGCGCAGCGTGAAGAAATCGCTCGTGCGACCATAGAGCTCGATACGACGTCCGCCCGTCACGAGGGTGCCGATGTCGCGCGGGACGTAGAGCATCTCGCGGTGGAACCCGAGTTCGTTCCACACAGGATCGCGTCGCGTAGCGACGGTCCCTTCGATGACCGCATCGTACGCTTCGAGGCGCAGGTTCGATGGCGTGCAAAGGAATGGCGTTGATTTCGTTCTTGGTTCAGTAGTAGTTATCATGAGTATCACCTGTAGGATTATTTGTTGAATCGAGCATCATATGCCACACTGCCGACAGTCGATACGTGACCGGACGTGATGTCGACTACATCCGGAGACACGCATTTTCTCGGCAGGCGAAACTCTTTGCGGATCGTCCATCCGATGAAGTCCAGAAGGTAGACCTTCCCCTTCCGTGCGTCGTAGAGCGCGTTCTCATCGTGCGCGTCTTCGATGTCGCATATGCGCCTCGCTTTGACGAGCTCTGTGTTCCATAACGCTGTCGCGTAGTCGAACAGCCGCTCATCCTCGGGGTTTCGACCGAGGCTGTAGATCGTCTGCCCGTGGATACGCTCCATCAGCAGTCCGGGAGCGGTCATGGTGCGCGTCGGGAACTCCAGCGTCACTGCGCGGATACCGTGCGGTTCTGGCACGGAGACATCGTTCGTGCGCAATGCACGCATCACCCGTTCTTCGCAGGAGAGCTGATATCTGGAAGCGGGAAGATCTTTTTGATCATCGTTGCTTGCACGGATCATGTCGGATTTGAAGACTTTCACCGCAATGTCGGACGAGACCGCGAATACGAACGCGTACGCGCCTTGGTTTATGAGAGAGGAGTACTGGACGCGGAGAGTCATAATCACACCATGGAGGAGGCCTATTTCTTCTTGGTCTTGCGTTCTATCTTGACCGCGCCCTTATGCTTGATATAGAGCAGGATGGCAGCTATGAGAAGCAGGATGCCGAGGAATGCGATGACACCGATAAAGAGCTGCGCACCAGGGGATACCGGACTGCGCGCGGCCTGCGGGATGTTCGCAAGCAGCATTATCTGCTTCGTATCATCGCGCGCCTGCACGCTGAATGTGAAACTCTTCTTGCCGGAGACGCCGGGGTAGGACCATACTTGGATGGCGCCCTCACGCGATTCGCCCGGCGGTATGACGATGACGCGGCCGGGGTTGATCTCCGAGGCACCCCAATCATCCATGCCTATGACCGATAGGACATACGCCTTGCTCTCGGGCTGGTTGTTGTGGATAGTGAACGGGTACAGTGCACCGGTCTGCGGGTGGATGTCCTGCATCTCGATGATGTTGACGACGGTCTTGTCATCGATGACTCCGCCCGCGCAGGTCTCGCCCGGGACGACCGGAACTTTGATCGCTTGGCTGAAGGCCTCTTTCTGTCCCGGCGCATACGGGTACTCGACGATGACCACTACATCAGTGAGCTTGAGGGGCGCGCAATCAGGGATCCGCACGACGAGTTCGCGTAATGTCCGCTCGCCGGGGTTGATCAGACTTATCTCTTCGCTGTTCACGAGACCGAGTTTCGGCACTTCGACTTTCACGATGAGGTTGCGCATCGGATAGGCACGAGCATTGAAGATGCCGACGGTGGTGAGCATGCTGCGCCCCTGCATCGCCATATCAGGCTCGATATCTATCTCATCGATGACGAGATCGCACGCATCGCCGATGCCATTCGCATCGCGGTCCACCTGGTCGGGGTTGGCGACGAAGGGGCAATTGTCGAATGGATCGGGCGCCTTGTCGCAATCGACATCGGCGAGCGCGCCATCGCTTGTCGCGATGACACAACCGCGATAGCCGGGGTCCCCGGGGAAGACTGCGAGCGCAGGTGACGCGCCAATCGCGAGAGCGCACACTATAGTTAGGAGTAGTACTGTGATGAAAGCTGTTCTCGGAGTCGTGTTGGCCATATGTCCTTTCACGTTCTATTCTTTTCTCGTTCATCGATATTTAAAGGTTGTCGGGGTTTGCAGACCCGATAGCTCCTGCAGCATCGATAGCCGTGCGTTTCGCGCGTAACTGTGACGCGTTGATGCCTGCGATGAGGTAACGCACCGGGTGTTGTTCGGAGTATAATCGCGATCCTAACTTCTGTGCTCGGGACGACGGCACTGGAACTTCCACTCTCGACCAATCGAGGCTCGATGGCGTGAGCCGGTCGAAATCCCGCATCGCCTCGGTGGTGTACGCGACCCAATCCCTGGTTGTGGTATAGCCCTGTTTGATGCCTTTGCACCCTGCGATGATGTCTTGGAGTAATGCCATGATGTCGCACCTAGTATCGCTGTGTTATATCATTTCTGTAATCAGTCCTGTATCGCATTGTTTATATCGTTTTTTCGTGTAATCAACTGCTGAATAATGAATAGTAAATAAATAGTAAAAAATGAGTACTCACTTTCCCGGGCGCCAGATGACGCCTAAGCCAACGGTCTGACCGTCGTGCTTGTAGTTGTCGAGGAGTTGCTTCGAGAGGTCCTTGGGGTTGGGCCGCTCCATAGTCTCTTCGTTGTGGGCGAGCGCCGCTTGGCCGTAGACGCCCCAGTGGTCGCTGAACATCCACCCGAGACCGAGCCGTGCATTCCACATGTCGGATGTGCTCGTCAAAGTATCCTTGTCGCTCGTGTAGATAGTCTTGACATTCGGCGCAAAGCGAGCGCTCAGGTCGAGAACGCCACGATCATCCTTGCCGAAACGAACGCGCGACTCGGCGAAGTAGGTGAGCATCCCTTCCGTGCTCGCACTCGCGGTGTACGGCTTGCCATCCCCCGCTTGGTACTTCTCGACGATAGGTTGGATCCAGTACTCAACGCCTGCGATCGCATAGTCCTTGTCCATGCGGCCAGCGCTGAGGAATCCGCGAGCGCCGTACTCCTGGTTGTTCTGACGGCTCGTCTCGCCCTCCCATCCGTTCGATGTGGTGATCGTCTTCTGCTCGAAGCGGCCGCCGGCGCCGATGCCGAACGGACCGAGGACCGGTCCTGTAGTGAGGTCGAGCCCGAGGCTGAACGCGCTCGCGCCGATCTTCTGCGTGCACAATCCGCCGTAGTTACCCGTCGGGTTTCCTTCATCGCTGCCGCTCGTGAGAGCGCCGTTGAGGAAGAAATGCGTACGCGGACTGTAACGCTGCACCTGCATCTTGACCTGACCAAGGTTGTAGCTTTGCGGGTCGACATCGCGTTTCACGACGCCATTCGCGGTCTGCACTTGCTGCGTGCCGGTGAAATTATCCATACCGCCACCGATCATACCGGTGACTTCCCAGTATGGCGCCGGAGGAGCTTGCGGCTTCTTCCCTTTCTTCGCCTTCTTCCCATCCACAGTGACTTCATCGTCGGATAGGATGCCCTTGAACGGCGTATCCGGAGAGGGTATGCGCTCGCCTGCAGAGGTGGCGCAGTTATCCTTCGCGAACACGACTATCTCCACCTTGGAGCTTGAGCAGTTGTCCTTGCCTTTGTTGAGCACGACATCGTAGAGGAGATCGACAGCGTCGAGGTTCTTATCCACGATCTCTTTGTGCGTGATGGTGAAATCCTTGCCGATAGCAACCTCATCAACGGTGTTGCGTGTGCGTTTGTCGATGATGTACGATTCGTTGTCCGGACCCTTCGGGGTGTGTACCTTGAGGTACTCGCCCTGGCAGAGCACCGTAACATAAGTGCCGAGAGTATCGTTACGAACGAAGCGGTCAGCGAACGGTATCTTGCCGTTCTTGACAGGGGTATATGTGTGCTTGAGGATGGTGCGTTCGAGCTCTATGCCAAGCGCATTGTGCTTCGTCACGTACGTCTCGTTGACACCCGGTTTGGGCGAGTTGATACCATAGGTGCGCTGGATGCACGGTTGGGCGCTGCCGTCGGGGCATGGCGTATTACCTAACTCCCTGATGGTGATCTTCTGCTCGAGAGTGGCAGGAGTCGCTTGACTGGCTGCAGGGGCGGAGGTGGCCGCAGATTGCGGAGCTGCTCGCGGTGCAGTGGCGGGTGCTGACACTTTATGGGCGGGCACCGGCGTCGGCACTGGACGAGGAGATGGCCGTGGAGTGACTCGGGGAGCAGGGGCCTTCACCTGCTCTGTCGCGACGCTCTTCGCTTTTCCCGTGACGTAAGACCAGAAATTCTTCGCTGCGTCGACTACACCATCCGCATTGGCGGCCTGTGGTGCGAGCATGCTGCCGGCAAGGGCGGCGCTCAGGACGGTGTTTCTCAGGCGATTGTTCTGCATAGGAGTACCTCGTGTTTTACCCACGCGCAGATCCTAGGGAATCGTCTGCTAGCGTGAGGATGGGTGGAATACCGAGGAGGTAAGAGGACTGCCTTTAAAAGGTTTTCTAAAAATATCTACTGTGCAGTGATTACAGCTCACCGGTATCCTTGCGGATGCCGCACAAGGCAGCACCCACCCCTCACGAAAATGGCCGGCAAGAGCGAGACTATGGCGCAGCCCAAGAATACATTGAACACAGACAAGAACCGCCGCGAGTAGAGAGCATAATAGCAACACGAGGGAAACAATATGACAAAACACATGGTAACAACAACATATATATGTACATAATGACAAAAATACGTCATGCAATCTATCGCACAATGGACGAGCCGATTCTTCAGCATCACGCCCGAAGACTGGCAGTATCTCACAAGCGAGGTCCCGGAGATTCGCAACATGGAGCGATTCATATGCGACCACGACACGAAACGACGCATCATCACCGAGATCAACAATACGCCGCTGCACAACAGAGAACGACTCTTCAAGGAGCTCGCTCGAGTCGTACGCGATGAAAGCTACACGCTGCAGATGCAGAGAAGCACGCTCCACAAGGCATGCCGGACCGCGCACGCGGCCGCGGAATCGGGCAAGTACCACAAACTCCACATCATCATGACAGGAATGGACTGCGATTCATTCTGGAACGACTGGACGAAAAACATGGAGACACAAGAGGAGTTCTTCGACCGCGCCGGCGACAACATATGGCTCGAGAGCGCACGCATGGACCTCATACGCGACCTCATCGACCAAGAGCACCAACTACTACGTCCGTTCGGCGATGTGAGAAAAGCGCTACGGGAGCACAGGCAACCACCGACCGCGGCGAAAACCGACGATCCTGCGCAGCAGACAGCGGGAGCCAGCACCCCCGCCGCTACGAAGGAACCGATCGCGATCCGACCGACAAAATCGGAGAAAGAATTGGATGATCGATGGAGACGCTTCCGCGATGTGAACGCGAAGAACACATGCCGATGCCCTGGAAGCCTCGTCATTGATTGCACACCGGAGGAGGCGCCGCTCTTCCGACAGTTCGCGCAGGAGTTGCGCGAAAAGAAACTGCCTGAAGAGAACATCAAAGGACGATTCTTCGAAATATTGGCGAAAATAGAAGCGACGTGAAGATAATCTGTACGACCGCGAAGAATCCGCGAACGGAAGAAGAATAGCTAACCGTCCGTCTTCGACGACTGCTGCATTCCATTGTAGAGCGCGTCACGCACCGTGGCAGCATACTCTTTCGCCGCACCCTTTTTCGACGCGATGAATGCTTGCGCGCGCGCCACGCTCGCTGCGAGATCATCTGTTTCCCGCGGCCCGTATATCTCAGCGCCCAGATCGGTCGGTTCGACCACACGGAGAAGACCGCTGTCGCGCAGACCCGAAAATGCCATCGCATTGTTCTCCCAATGCGGACCGCAGACGATGGGTTTGCCATAGAACGCTGGCTCGAGCGGATTCTGGCCGCCGGCACCTTTCCAAAACGTCCCCCCGACCACGGCGAGATCCGCGATAGAGTACAAATCCTGCAGAACGCCGTTCTCAGTAACGACCACTGCATCGATAACCGATGCCGCGCGTTGTTTGCGGCTCCATGACGAAGGCGGCAATGGCGATGCATCCATGCCCCACGCCACCACACCATCCAACAACGACACGACCTTGTCCGTGCAGCGCGTATCGCGCGGCACGATGATGAACCGCGTGCGTTGCGCGCAATCTATCGCCGAGGATACCGCGCGCAGGCTCTCGTCCATGAATGATTCCGCCTCGTTCGAATTGAGAGAACCGACCACGACCACGCGCTCATCATTGAGGCCGTACTTCTCGCGTAGCGATGCGACGCCGTCAGGCCCGAGAAGCTCGCGCGGCTCGTACTTGAGCGGATCGATCCAGAACTGGAAATGCGGGATGAGACGTTTCGGTTCGTCGAAGACCCGAGGATACCGTGCGGAATCCGTCCATTTCAAGGCGTGATTCTCGAAGCATATCGCGGGACCGATCGCGATATCGTAGGATGAAATAAAACGCGTATACGGCGCGCAATCCCCTGATTGATGCTCCGAGTTGAGATAGCGTAGCTGGAAATCCAGATGGTGAGGGATGTATAATATCCGCGTGGCGAGCAATGGATCCACGCGCGAGAGGTTATCCCGCAGGACATCAAGGCCTGCGCCATTGCCGTGGTGATCCTGGCACATGACGCCGATCTCGGCATTGGGGAGCAGCGCGTCTATCTCGCGCAGGAGAGGCGGTAACTGTTTCGTGGCCCCCATGAAATTAGAGAACACGAAGATACGCTTCCCCCCGCCATCCATGATGGGCCGCACTCGCCGCTTTCGCGGACGTGCATTAAGAGAGATGTACTCGCTCGCCACAGCAGTGCCAACGCCGCTCATGACAACCACGCACCGCTTGGAGTAGCATTATCGACGTAGGGAGTGCCGACTTGGACAAGATTCTTGATAATCGAGGCATACTCTTTCGCAGCACCTTGTTTCGAAACGATGAATTCGTGGGCGCGCGCCGCGTTCTTCGCGATCGAAGCGGGATTGTGGCGTTCGTAGAGCGCCGCGGCGAGATCGTCCACCGTTCCGACGGTACGCAGGAGTCCGCTATTCTTAAGACCCTTGAATGCAGCATCGTTGTTCATCCAGTGGTGCCCGCTCACAAGAGGTGTGCCGTAGAACGCGGGTTCGAGAGGATTCTGTCCTTGAGAGTCCGGATGGAATGTGTTACCGATGTACGCCACGTCGGCGATGGAGTAGATGTCCTGCAGTACGCCGCATTCTGTGATGATGACCGCATCCACTGCCGCCGCGCGCCGGAGGGCTTTCGATCCGGAAGGATGGAAATGGTATGCGTTATCGCTGAACGATTCGAAAGGCCTCTTTTTGAGTGCAACGTGCAAAGATTCGACCATGGAAGAGGCGCGCGGCACGAGCAGCAATACAGTCTTGCGACCGTCAGTGTGTCGATTGCGTGCGCCTTGCACTACCGCGTCCACGAACACACGATACTCCTCAGGACCAATCGATCCGGCAACGACGACACGAGCGTTTCCAATGTTGTATTTTTCGCGCAGGGATTGACGTTCTGCATCACTAAGCAATGGACGCTGTTCGTACTTCAATGGATCGACCCAGAATTTTATTTCGGGAATGTGCGCCTCAGGACTCCAGTCGTATGATGCGTAGGAACTTAAGACAGACTGTGCCGGAAAACTGCTACACTCATACGGGGAGAACCTGACATGGCAACCGATTGACCGTTCCCTAAACCAAGCACATACATCTGCGGCAGGCGGTTTTAAAGTCACATTCGCTTTGAGATTCGGATCAACGCGCGACAAATCGTTGAGGAACGCCACCTCGCCATTGCCGCCACCGTGAAAATCGCCGAGCTCGACATCAATATTGGCAGAGGGCATCAATATACGCAGACTCGAAAGCAGGTACGGAAGCTGTTTTGTGGCACCCAAGAACTTCGAATCAAAGTATACACGGTTCGGTCTCGTCAAGATGGGATATTCAACCGACGAGTTCTCAGGTATCGGACCGTCCACCGGCGCATCCTCTATTTGCGTAGAGCCGCGAGATAATGTCTCCATGTGCAGCATATATGCAATAACCTTTATAAACATTTCTATTATTTACTATTCAATAGTAGTTACTAATTGCCCGTCGACCGTGAGCCAAAATCGTCTCAACTTTTATATAGAGCATCGACAGGATTCTGGGAG
>DUGD01000073.1:402-12867 GCA_013331575.1 Candidatus Woesearchaeota archaeon | reverse complement strand
GGCGCGCAAGCCCTCTATCGTGGCGATGAGCGATACCTTGTCGTCGTCCTTCATGCCGTGCCAAGGGATTTCTTTCGTATAACGGTATGCCATCGTGCTCATACGCCCCACAGCGGGTTCTCCTTCCGCTTGATCTCAGCTATTTCCTTGAGGACGTTGATCTCGTCGCGGGTGAGGAATTTCGTCAAACGCTTGAGCTCGCGGAACTGCTCCTCGGGGATGGCGCTGTACACGATGTCGTGCTCGAAGATCTGCCGTCCTGCCGTGACGCCGGGGAGGCTGAGCGCGAGCTGTTCGCCGCGCTTCGCGGTCTGCACGCTCTCTTTGGCGCGCTCCATGCTCTTGATGTTCGTGAGCGTCCGGCCCTCCTTGTTCATGAGCGGCATGCCTGTGCGCAATTCTCCCGCGAGCACTTCGACGCCCGCGACGCAAGGGTTGGATTGTCGGAATATGCAGTTCTGGAGCACCTCTGCTTTGCATGGCCGCACCATTGCGTCTAACTCTTTCGCCTGCTCTCGCTTGCGGGCTTCCTCTTGCCATCGCTCGAACTCCTCGATAAGATGGTAGATCACGTTGCTTGTGATGACTTTGACCGTCTCCGTCGATGGTTCGTTCGGGATGTTGAAGCCGAGGATGACCGCCGCGAGCGGATCGCTGTCGGCATTCGCCTGCGCTTCCGCCATGTCTTTCTTGCTGATGGGGCCGACGGATGCCCGTTTGATCCCTATCTGTTTCTCGCGCAGGAGCACGCTCATGGCTTCGAGGCTGCCGAGGGTGTCGGCTTTGATGATGAGCCCTTCGTCGTCGGTGGTGATGAGCACTTCGCTCACTTCATGCTGCAGGTCATCGCTGATGCGAGCGATGTCTCCCGGCGTCGGGGCGATGCGTATCGGCATGCCTGCGAGCGCCTTGTCGAGTTCTGGCGCCGCGATGCGCAGTCCTGTGGCGGCTGTCGCCTCCTTGATGTTGCGGTATTTCGATTTCTTGTCGCGCATCTCCTGCAGCGGGTTGGGTTCGAGGAGCGCGCGTATCTTCGTGACGATCGCGGCGTCCACACCGCCGATGATGAGGATGTCGTTGACCTTGATCTGTCCGTCGTAGAGGATGACGTCTATCGTCGCGCCGAAGCCGACGGTCTCTTTCACTTCGAGGATGGTCCCTTTGCCCGGTCCCGCGACGTCCAGCTTGAGTGATTCTTCGAGGTATTTCTGCGCGAGGCCTGCGAGCACCATGAGGAGTTCGCTGATGCCGTGGTTGTGCATGGCGCTTGTCGGGACGATGGCTATCTGCTTGGTGAAGCTCTCGATGCGGTCGAAGCGTTCGGACTCCATCGCAAATTTCTCGTGCATCTGTCCCACGATGCGGTACATGCGCGTCTCGAACTCCGTTATCCATGCAGGGTCTTGCTCGGAGATGTCCTTGAGCACGGTGTCGGCCCGTTTCTTGTATCCCGGGATGAGGTCTATCTTGTTCGCGGCGAGGAGGAACGGTGTCTTGTAGTTGCGCAGGATCTCGATGGTCTCGATGGTCTGCGGCTGGAACCCTTCATTGATGTCCACCACGACGATCGCGATGTCCGCGAGGTTGCCGCCGCGCTTTCTCAGGTTGGTGAACGCTGCGTGGCCTGGCGTGTCGATGAAGAGGAGGCCTGGGATGGAGAATTGCATCTTCGTCGCTTCGAGGAGCTTGCCGCAGCGTTTCTTGACGATGTCGAGCGGGATGATGGACGCCCCGATGGCCTGTGTGATGGCACCTGCTTCGGTCGCGACGATATTGCTGCCCCTGATGGAGTCGAGGATGGACGACTTTCCGTGGTCAACGTGGCCGAGGACCGAGACGATGGGGCTGCGTAGTGCCATATGGGCGGAGAATCGAGAACGGGTTTAAAAAGGTTAGGTCGAGACAAAGAATTGTTCCGATCTCTATCTCCTTCTCGTTCTTGTGAGCTGAATTCTATCAAGAATATTTCCCGACTTCCATGACGAGTATCTTTGCCTTGCCACCGCGTCCCGTCATGTCTGGGTATCCAGTCGTTTGAGCGCCGTACTGTACAACGCCATACCCTTTCGCTGCGAGGTATCCTGTGGCGAATGCGACCGTGAAATCGTTTTCTGGGTGAAAAAGTCCTGAGTTGATGGCTAGTACTCCGCCTGTGGAGTCGAACTTTTTCTCCTGCGTGGCTTGTTCGATGGCATCTTCCATTGCGTTCTTGCGCGCGATGTCAAGCGCGGTCCTCATGAGACTCCCGAACTGAAATCCAACAGCTTCGGTCTTCGTTACGTTTACTTGTGAGGTGGTTGCCATTCACGAGATGAATTGCTGGACGATTATATTGGTTTCGTTCTGTTTAAGAACGAGTTTAGACGGTTAGGATGAGGTTAAGAATTGTTTCGCGATATCTAATCTTCTGTTCACCCTCGTAAGCTTGCGCAGAGTTCTATCGAGAGTATTTCTCTACTTCCATGACGAGCATCTTCGCCTTGCCGCCATGCCCTGTCCAATCGTCGTATGCGAGCTCTCTTCCGTATGATTTTATGACGCTGTATCCTTTTGTGAAGAGGTATCTTGTAGCGAATGCAACGCTGGTTTCGTTCTCAGGGTGGAAAAGACCTGTGAGGATGGGTACGGTGCCGCCCCCCGAGTTAAGTGTCTTCTCTTCTATCGCTCGTTCGATAGACTGTTCCATTGCGCTGGCGAGCGCACCGTTCATGAATACTCTCTCAAATTCTGGGAACGGTTCGAGTATGGATGCTCGACGCGTTGCCGCCGACAGTTTTGATGATTTCGGCGTATCATCGATGAGGCCCGTTAGTGATGTATCTTTCATAGTGATAGAACTTTCTGCGCAAATAAATACTTTTCTAGAACTGAGTGTGAAGTGAGCGTTATCTACTCTTCCTTCTTCTCTTCTATCTCGTTGCCGTTCTCGTCTATCTTGACGATCTTTATGACGTAGACCGGGCATGCTTCGGCGGCCGCTTGGTTGTCGTCGTAATCTGCTTCGTCGATGATGAGCTCCCATTTCTTCGTGGCCGGGTTGAATGTCGCGGTCTTGAGGTCGGCTTTGCCGTCGTCCGCGAAGAGCCACATGTCGGGTGCTGCCGCCGCGCATGCGAACGCGCCGATGCACGCTTCGCGGTCGTAGATGATCTTGTACTTGTTGGCCATGCGGGTCCCTTTGATGTTCGTGTTTAACTGTTTATGGCTGCTTTTTTGCGCTGCGGCGTTCGCACTGCTCGTCCCTCGCAGCATTTGCGTCGAGCCGCCTGCATGAATCGGCGGCTCTCCTGGTTATACGCCAAGGCAGCGCTGTGAAGAAAGAACAGTATATCCTGGGTCTATCCTATCGCTCTGCGCACGTCGATGACTTCGACGCCGCCGACGCCCGGGATGGTGCCGAGGTCCGTCTCGAGCGGCTCTGTGCTGCCGAGTTTCTCGTCCATGACGAAGATGATCTCAAGCGCCTTGAGGCCGAACGCGATGGGTTTGACTGTGAACCGCTTTTCGCCGTCCTCCTGCACGAATGTGTTGATGCGTGCTTCCGCCGCTTGCTGCATCTCTTCCATGTTCGCATCAGGCCCGTCGGGCATGAGCTTTATCGTGACGATCGCTTTTGCCATAGCTCCTCTAGTTGGGGCCGATGAAGCCGCACTTCACGCAGGTGTACTTCGCGACGGTCTCGCGTTCGTTGCGGGAGCGGACTATCTCCTGCTCGTTGCATTTCGGGCAGAGAAAGCGCACGCTGCCTGTCGTGTTCGTGATGCTGTTTCCGAGTGTCGAATTTGCCATGAGTATCACCGTTCCGGCGCGCAGGGTGCGCTCCGAAGGCTATGTGTTGCCGGAACGACAGGGCCTTTTTAAAGGTTATGCTGTCTTAGCTTCGGTCGCTCTCCGTCGTGCTATCGCCGCGTCCACAAGCCCTTGGAAGAGCGGTGCGGGGTGCAGGAGGTGCGATCGCAGCTCAGGGTGTGCTTGGGTGCCTACGAAGAACGGATGTGCGATTTTTGGCAGTTCGATGAACTCGGCGATGTTCTTGTTGAGCGCATGGACGCCCGATATGCGCATTCCGTTCTGCATGAGATTGGAATGGTATATCGGGTTGACTTCGTATCGGTGGCGGTGCCGTTCGGTCGCTGTTTGCGCACCGTCGTACAGGCTGGCGACGATGCTGCCCGGGGTGAGTGCCGCTGTTTGCGCGCCCAATCGCTGCGTTCCGCTGCGTGCGGTGATGCTCTCCTGCTCGGGGAGTATCGTGATCACCGGGTGCGGTGTCGCGGGTTCGACTTCGGTCGTGTGCGCACTGGTGAGGCCGCAGACGTTGCGCGCGTATTCTACTACCGCGAGTTGCATGCCGTAGCATAGCCCGAGATATGGTATTTTCTGTTCGCGCGCGATGCGGATGGCGGCTATTTTTCCGTCGATGCCGCGAGAGCCGTAGCCGCCGGGCACGATGATGCCGTCGAAATGGGTCAGTTCCTCTTGGAAGCCGGGTCTGTCCGTGCCGAACATGACGAGGTCGATATCCACAGCATGGGTCGCTCCTGCGTGCACGAGCGCCTCCTTCACGCTCTTGTACGAGTCGTTCACGTCGGTGTATTTCCCGCATAGCGCGATACGCACCGAAGACGTAGGGTGCGTGATGTGCTTGACGCGCGCTATCCACTCCTTGCTCGCGCCGGGGACGTCGATACCGAGTGTGCGGGCGATGACCTTGTCGAACCCTTGCAGCATCAATTCAACGGGCAGCGCGTAGACGGTCTTGAGGCTCGGGCTCTCGAAGATGGCGTCGCGTTCGATGATGGACGCTTCGCTTATCTTCCTCCGTTGCTCCGGCATCAACGGTCTTTGCGCGGCAGTGCGCACGATGAGCATGTCCACTTCGATGCCCATCGCGGTGAGTTCGGAGAGCGACCGTTGCAGCGGCCGTGTCTTCGGCTCGTTGTCATCGATGGTGTAGCACATCGGTCCGACATGGATGTAGATGACGTTGCGTCTCCCATGCCGGTGCTTGAGCATGCGCGCGGCGTGAAGCGCGAGGTTCGCCGAGTCGTCGCCGACCGTGCCGCCTATCTCGATAGTGACGATATCGGCGTTCTGCGCCGTGCCGATAGTCTCTATCTCCTCGAGAAGAAGGTCGCGCAGGTGCGGGATCTCTTCGATGGTGCGGCCTTCGTAGCGCTTGCCTTCGCGTTCGAGCCGAGCGATCTTCTCGTTGAGTTTTCCGCGTGTGATGGACTGGGTGCCGCTCGCGTGTTGGCCGGTGAACCTCTCGTAATGGCCGAAATCGAGGTCCGCTTCAGTCCCGTCGTCGAGGACGAAGCACTCCCCGTGCTCGATGGGGTTCATGGTGCCGGGATTGTGGTTGTGGTAGCCGTCCCATTTGATGTTCGTGATGCGGTGCGTGCTCGCAAGAAGCGAACAGATACTCGCGGTGACAATGCCCTTGCCAAGGCCTGAGTACACGCCCCCTGTTATGACAATAAACTTCATGCGCCCACCTCGATGTATTCTCTTTGTTTGCATTCTCTTTGTTTGATGCGGTTTCCGTCTTCTTCATCGATAGTTCTCTTCGTCGAATCTATGTCGTATCCGTCTTATCCCCGCCTCTCTACGAAGACATAGCTATCGCCTATCTGCGACGTTATGATTACTCGGGCGGAAAAGACTTCTTAAGGGTTTCTCGTCTCCACCACCGTAGTCTATTTAAATGGGCGTCGCGTAAAGATAGTCCGCGCACGCAGCACCTATGCGCTCCATCACGGTGCGTTGTGATGCTGGCCCGTTATTGTCGGAGATGTGGTTCCTGTGAAAGACGCCATCAAGTTCATGCTCATCCCCATCGTCGGAGTCTTAGGTATAGGGCTCATCTTCTTGGCGATCGTGTGGGCGGGAAACTACCAATCCAAGATAGAGAATGCGGATGGGAAATACAGTTCCGCGAGCAAGGACCTCGGCGGTTACGCAGTGATGATGCCGACGTACAACTGCGATGACAGCTATTTCCCCGTGTGCGGTTTCGACGGCAAGACGTACGACAACACCTGCAAAGCGCTCGCTGCAGGCACGAAAGTATCGCATAGAGGCGTGTGCCAGGCGTGAAGAGTCTAGATTATTGTCATACCGATATCAGTCGTGTCTCGTTCTGTCACGAAGATGATTGCCTTGGAATACACGACGAGCCGCGAGTCTGTGAGGCGGTGGCCGAACAGCTGCGAGTGGCGAGACTGATGTGCGAAACGCAGTAATTCTCCGCAATCATCGAGTAGAAGATGCTTTTTCAAAAATTATTGCGGTCATTCTTTGTCCGTTGCATGCAATCCGCGCATCGCTTCGACCACGCGCGCAATCGGCAGGTCGGTCTTTATCCCGTGGCCGCTGATGTGCGTGCGGCATGCGCGCGTCTCGCCGAGCGCCGATAGAAGCGCGTCCCGTCGTGGCGCGGGGAGTTTGTGCCGCGATGCTATCTCGTGTACGTCGTAGAATCCGATGACGCCTTTCTCGTCGAGCTTGCACTCGTCGATTATGACGCTCAACATCGATATGAGCGAGCAGTATCTTTTTTCATCGATGGCTTTCGCGCGGTCGTGCATGCGCGAGACTGTCCCTCTGTCGTGCAGCGGACCGGTCCAGAGAGGTCCTGCGACGGTCAGCGGTCTCGCGCAAGCGGGGCAGACGCCCGAGTTCCTATCGCTCGCCACGGTCTGCATGCAGCCGCCGCATACATGCAGGAAGCCGTGATTTCGTATAACGTCTTTCGCCGCGGTATGGCTGCGTTCACAGCGGAAGAAGATGCGGTAATAATGGTCGGTGGACATGGAGAGCACCGGCACGAGCCCCTTCTCGTACTGCGCTCCGATGAGCTGCACCTTGCGGATGAGTATGCGCAGGCCTGCCTCGTGCATGAGCCAGTTGCGTATGGGTGCCGCCCAGTACTTGCGTGCCGTCGCCGCGGGGTAGGTGCCGGCTAGCGCCGAGGTGTCCGTCGCGGTCACCGCGAGCATGCCGCCGCGCTCGATGCTCTGGCAGGCGGCGTCGAGGAAAGGGTTCGGCGTGCCGAAGGGATCGATGTCGATGTAATCGAAATGCTCCTCGCGGAGCATGATGTTCGCGTCTATCATCGAGAGCGTCACGTTTTGCATCTCCGCGTCATCGATGCCTTCTTTGTTGAGCGCAATATTCTCCTTCGCGTACTGGATCGCTTCAGGAGACCTGTCGTTGACGCGCATGCGCTTGAACGATATCATCTTGGGTAGCACCAGTTCACGGAGTATGCGCGCTGCGCGCAGGCCGCTCGCTTCCAAGGGGAGGCCGATACGCAGTCCTCCGGCTCTCGCGTCCGACGGCGCGCCGATGACGAGGAGCATCGCCAGTGTCGTGTCGCGGTTGAGCTTCATCACCGGATTATAGAATACGCTCATCTCGCGGCTGATCTTATCTTCGCTGTCTGTGACGAACGGCGTGATGCCTTCGATGAGCTCTCTGCGCATGGTGGTTGAGAACGCCACGGCGTTTAAAAAGATGCGTCCTGAGGGGCTCTTGGGCGGATCGTTCTTGTCAGATCGTTTTCCTTCTCCTGCCGCGACAGTTGGAGTGATTCAGGATTCTCATCCTTGCAACGAGACGGTGCCGTGGAGCTGGCCGCGAGGAAGAAGTATGTCTGCCTCATCGCCGGTCCCGGGTGCGGCAGGAGACCCTTTGTTTCTCAGGAGCACCAATGCGCCGTAACCGGTCGATCCGAAATAATCGTCGGTATCCTCGTCTTCAAGAAGCGTCATGTTCCGGACCGCGACGCGCCAATCCTCGCCGCCGTGGTGCGAGATGTTGAGCGCTATACGCTCTTGCGTACCGCCCACCTTCGCCCATGGCAGCACGAGCTCCACACCGAGCACGTTCCCTGTGATGTTGCCGATGCGGACCGCTGCCCCGTTCTTGTCGAGTATCTCCGCTATGCCGTTGCGGAAACCTTGGTCGACGCTGATGTTGTATGTTCCGGTCGCGTTGTCGAGCGGTCCTATGCGCACGCGGAAACGCGCGTCCTCGAGCAGGATGTCGACGGTGCCGTTCGTTGCGCCAGGCGTCCCCAGATACTCATAGCTGTAACGGTTGTTCTCGAGATCAGAGAATCTGATGGTGTTCGGGTCGAAATGCGCGGCATCGTACTTCACGATGAATGTCCTGCCGTCGCCCGTCGTCAGCGGTATGATGGTGTCCGGTGCGATGCAGTACGGGTTGCTCGCAGGACACGGTGTCACGCGCAACCGCTCATCGATGCTGCCGAGTATGAGTCTGCCCGCGTCCTCCTCGATGATCGGGAGTTGCAGCCTGCCTTTCCACGTGACTATCTCAAGGTCGTATCCGTGTTTCGTGCGTTTGAAGAACATGAGTGTCGCGTTCTGCGCAGGGTTGCCTTTGTACTCGATATCGAATATGGCGCTTGCGAGCGCGTGCCATCCGAGATTGTCGCGCAGGCTTTCGCCCGGCGATAGCATGATGTTCCTGCCGTCGTCGTTGCCTTTGGTGTAGAGCGTGTAGCTGATGCTCCTCGGCGTGATGTTGCACATGCTCTCGCGCACGCTCGTGCCGTTCACCTCGAGCGGTTCGTCCTGCTCGAAGAAGAGGTTGCTCGGTATGCTCTTTCCAAAGAGCGCGACCGATGTGTTCGTGGCTTCCGCGATGACATAGGTGTGACCGAGTATCTGGATGTCGCGTCCTTGCATATCGATGAATGTCCCTTTGTAGAGCGTTATCCTGTACTCGAAGACGGGTTTCCCGCGTTCGAAGCGCATGAATGTACCGAGCTCTTCATCGACTTTTGCGAACGCGACGGTGCCCGTGGTGTTGTTACCGAACGCGAACCGCAGCGTCTCATCGTAGCCGACGAGTTCGTTGCCGCTCACGCGGATGGGCTGGTGCCGCAGGAGCGGGAACTCTTTGCTCGTGATGAACGGGTGTGCATCGCCGAGCTCTTCGCCGAGCGGTATATCGAGATCGACGCTCGGCGTCTTGTTGTTGATGACGACCTGCGGCCAGCTGTGCGTCTGCTCGCCCGGATTCTTGTATTCCGTGTTATCCGGCGTGTCTGCGGGCGGGTTCGTGCGTGGGATATCGGGCCGTGCTGTCCCGTCATTCGGCGTTACGGTCACCGGCGGGGTTGTGCTGTCGGTCCCGTCATCGAATGGTGGGGGGCTGCATGCTCCTAGAAACAGGATCGCTACTATCCCCATGACCACGATGAAGCTCTGTCGCATTGTCTCCCGACCCACACTAGCCTCTCCCCTAAGGAGTATTTAAAGAATTCGTCCATGCAACGTCATGATGCGACTATCGTGCATAGATGATCCGCGTTGTTTGTTTCATCTGCGCCGTCTCTTCGTGCGCACTTCGCACGTCATATCCGTCTCTTTCGCCAGTGTGATGATGGAGAGTGCGAGGATCACTGCCGATGCGGCTTGCAGTTCAAGGCCGTTCCATGGCAGTATCGCTAGCGTCGCGCTCACGCCGAACGCAGAGAGTATGAGCGGGAACAGGCCGAAGAAACACCCCGGACATCCTGCTGCAAGACTCCCTACTGCTATCCCTATCATCCCGAGGCCTGCGCTCTTCGCGCGTAGCTCGCGTATCTTCGCCACTGCGAGGGTTATCGCGATGCCGAGTTGCACGCTTGTGATGATTGCGAGTACCGTGAAGGGGATCGTGTATTGCGATCGCATCGATGTGTAGAATGCAGTGATCGAGCCGTGCATGTAGATGACGACTGCGAATGTCGCGATGAAATACAAGCATGAGAATGGCACAAGCATGTATTTGTACGGTGCTGACACCAGTGTCTGTATGACTCGTGCGTGCCTTGTGCGCATCTCGCCTAGTGGTCGGTTCCAGCCCATATGTGCCTCTGTCGTGTCTCTATCAGGTCCCTATGTTGTTATGTTGGATATCTATTCAAAAATGTTGCGAAGGGCTGCGGATGACGCAGGTTATCTTGCAGTAGCGTCGGTTATAGCGTTGATGTTGTCATGTTGATGCTACGGTTCATCGTCTCGATCTCTGTGTTTACGATTACATGTGTGCGCATGGATGAGGACGGATGAGAACGTGAAAATAAAAAAAGATAATGAAAAAGAAAGGATTTGCGTTCTATCCGCATCCGCCTACTGCGTTACCTGCCGCTTGTGTGCCGGCACCGATCGCGCCAGCGCCAGGGTTCTCCTGGTTCGTGTTGAGTGCGGTGTTGCACTCGGCAGGGGGTGTGGTGAACGCGTTGCAGATGGCCTGCTTGAGCGCCTCTTGGCTTCTCGCGACATTCGCCTCGACGCCGTTGATGATGAGCGTCGGGCTACCGCCTACTTCGTACTTGTCCGTGAGCGTCTTATCGACATTGAACTGCGGGTATCTGCCGCTAAGCCATGAGCTCTGGTCCGCGAGGTTTGTTTTCACGTTGAACTCCTTGTCCGCCGCATCGAAGCAGGTCTGCACCTTGCTCTCATCGACGCCCGCCTTCACGAGGCATCCTTCCGAGTCCGTCGCTTCGACGAAGCATTTCAGGTATGCGAGATACTTGCTCGGCTGCTCTTTCTGGATGCAGTACTGTCGCAGGTTCTCGAACGCCTCTTCTTCGCCGTGCATGATGTAGCTCACGTAGTGTATCTGCATGTCTGCTTTGCTTCCCAAGAGCTCGGCGACGGGGGCATATGCCTTCTCCATCTGGAGGCCGTAGGGGCAGTAGCTCATGACGAAGAGCTCGACTTTGGGCTTGGCAGTTTTCGGCACGGTCGGCGCAGGGGGTAATGCTTGCTCCTCAGGCGCCGGTGCGGGGGCTGCTGCTTTGCCGCTGAGTTTCTCATCGATCTTCTGCTGGAATGTCTCGAAGGGGAGCGCGCCTACGACGAGCTCGTCCTTTATCCAGAAGCTGGGTGTTCCGCGCAGTCCGCGGCTTGACGCCTCGGCGATGTCTGCTTGCACGCGTGCTTCGGTCTTCTTGTTATCTAGGCAATCGTTGAATTCCGCGGTGTCGAGGCCGAGATCCTTAGCGTACGTTTTGAGGCTCGCTACGCCGAGCGCTCCTTGGTTCTCGAAGAGTTTGTCATGGTACTCCCAAAACTTGCCTTGGTCGCGTGCGCATTCCGATGCGATAGCCGCTCCCATGGCGTCAGGATGTATCGATTCGAGAGGGAAGTGCTTGTACACCACCTCTACCTTGTCACCGTATGTCTCTTTGATCTGTTTTATCGTCGGTACCGCGCGCGTGCAGAACGGGCATTGGAAGTCGGAATACTCGATGATCTGGAGTTTCTCGTTCGAGCCGCTGCCGGTCTGCGTGTCGCTGCCGTCACTCCCGCCGGTCTTGCCGAACAGGTAGCCTGTGTAGAAGCTCGTCGCGATGACGAGGAGTCCGAGCAGCACATAGATCACGATGAGTGCGAGACCGCTGTTTCCTTCGCTTTCGATGCGTTCCCGTTTGGGTGCTTTGGGCGGAGGCAGGGGCGTCTTTGCCTTGTGCTTCGCTTTGTGCTTTGGCTTTTTTTTGACGGATTTCTCCTGTGCATCTTTCTGCTCAGGCTCTTCCGTGTGCTCTTCTTGGGGAATCGTCTCTTCGTCTTCTGGCATGATACCACCCTCTCGCTCTTGCGGAGCGAATGAATATTGGTTATTGTCTGCTAGCCGTCTCTTTATTATTGTTTTGGTCAGTCTTTCCGAGTTTAAGAAGCACCCCTGATGTCGCTTTTTATGCTTTATGAATCTCAGATGGGGTTGATGGGGGGTGATCTGTGCTCTACACGTAATAAACGTATGACCTGTTATAGATGTACGGCTGCTATGTAATAATAGGTTCTGGGATGATGGTTGTTTAGGTTGTGGCCTTGGCGTAGTTTGCGTTCGGAGCAGCGCGGAGAATGCATCCTCAAGAGCGAAGCTCTTGGGACGCGAAGAATTCGCCTGAGCGAATTCTTGCGCAGGAATTCTTTGAATTCCTCGCGCCGGAAATCTATGATTTCCGAGCGAACCGCGGAGCGATAGCGACCGCGTGTCCAGACTGCAGTCATGGCCGCAGCCGNNCGTCACATAATGCGCCGCCACAACAAGCAAGATTTAGTGGTGGCCTCGAACCCCGGTGGTCCATAATCGTTATAAATGGACCTTGGTCACGCACCAACCATGGTGTTCAATATCTTCGAGGTCATCGATGTCGTCATCATGACGGCGGTCATCGGTTATCTCTTCCATGACACGTTCCGCCACCCGGAGAAACGGCGCGACATACTCGATCAGTACCAGAGCCCGCGTGTCGGCGGCGTGCAAAAAGAGGATTTCCTCTGGGCTGCGCTCCTCGTCGCGCCGACTATCGCCGTGCATGAGCTCGCGCACAAATTCAGCGCGATGGGTTTCGGTCTCGACGCGACATTCCACGCCGCGTGTTCGAGCGCGAACTTGGCCGCAGGATCAGGATTCTTCGATTTCTACTGTTAT
>DUGD01000073.1:0-389 GCA_013331575.1 Candidatus Woesearchaeota archaeon | reverse complement strand
CGTCCGCTCGTCGCGTTTTAGCGTTCTGTTTTTCGTGTCTCCTCCCTACAGCTCCTCGCTTCAGGCTGGCGACGGACGTAGTCTACTGCGTCTAGAAGAGTTATTTAGTGATTGTTATGCGCTATGTTGCGTTAAGCGAAGTTAATGCTTAGAATTCTGTTGCCCTATCTCTTCTTCGGCTTGTAGGCGGCCTTCACGGCTTTGGGACTGATAATCGCGCTGTTCCCCGTCGGGTCCTCGATGACGAGCTGCGCTTTCTCCTGGCCCCACATGATGCGCGTGAGTTTCTTGAGCTGGTTCTTCGCCTTCGTCTTGATATCGTCCTCTTCGGCATCTGCTGCGTCTTTCAGATGCTCTATCTGCACCTTGATGCGGTTGAGGATGCCTTC
>DUGD01000085.1 GCA_013331575.1 Candidatus Woesearchaeota archaeon | reverse complement strand
ATCCCCGCCGCAATGATCAGAAGAATAGCGAACACCGCGGTTTGGAATGCGAAGAAGAGAACATACTCACGCAAAGTCCACATATGGACGCAACGATCAGGGGCGGGCAACGCGATAACATCACCTATGGCGGTCCTCGATGACTGGATAACGCCCGCAGGCAGCTCGATCATATATGACGCGTGAACCGGCAAGAGCCACACCTGCCAAGGCAGCAGCCGTTCACGCATGCACATCACCCGAAAATCTCCATCAAGAAGCAGTATGTCGATGGGGTCACGTACGAAGAACATGCTCACAGCGTCTCGCTTGGGTACTGAGAACGGGAAGACGACGCTGTGCCCCGCCCCGCCCGCATCACGAGCGAACATCAGGCCTATCGCTTGGGATATCGGAGTGGCGGCGTACGCAGGAGCAGGATGCAGGATTACACGGCGGGTTTCGTTGGCCACGCACGAACGCGGAGCTGACCACGAGGTCACAGGATTCACTGCAGTGAACGTTCGCGCAGCATCACGCTTTACGAAAGGCTTCTTAGCGGCAGTATTAGCAGGGATCATACAACAACCCTCCTTCCACCCCATACACCTCCAAATCATCTGCCACGAACGATATTCGATCAGGAAGAGTCTGCACGTCGCACGCGGTGGCGGGGACACCGGAGAAGTACTGATAATCCACCACCGTCGCCCCGAGATCGACGGGCAGACCCTGCGCCACCAGCTCATCGATATCAACTAATGATTCGATGCCATAGATGCTATCGGAGTTATTATTGGCGAAACGCATCAGGATATCAGGCCCACGGCCGGCGGCGGCATATAACGAACGGTTAAAGTGATCGCGCAACCCCGATGAATCGTTGCGATTGCCCGTATCGTCGACAAAGACGGTGATGTTGGTCGGTTTTATCACCCGCTGTATACGAGCGTATGTATTGCCGGTATAAAGCGGATCGCGGATGTCCATAATCGGCACCTCGCCGAGCATGGTGCGTTGCACATTCCACGATGCGATGCCGCCGACGTCCACGATACTGATATTCAACGTGTAGTTCACCATGATACTCCACGGTTGCCGCTGCCACAATGATATCTGGACAACGGTGAGATTGCAATCGATACCCTGACGCTGCGCCTGCGCGCGAACACGCGAGAGGTACTCTTCGAACGTCGCGTTGCGCATGATGGCGAACGATCCGTTCTGGTAGGTGCCGTTCACGAACAGCTCTATGAATGCAGCAGAAGGATCCTGGATGTAATCTCCCGATGTCGTGACGTGCTGTTCCATCGCGATGAGCGATCGGAATCCGGCGATGTACGCCGCACGCGCGCTGTCCTGCCCGAGATCGTCGAGAAACGCGTCCATCGTCCGGACACGGCTCTCCACCACGACGAACCGGTCATGCGGTTGCCGACGGATCTGCGTCATGAACATCGAGCTGATAGCGATGAGTATGAAAAGAGCGACGACCGTGTACATGACGCCCTTACGCGACCAGCGCGGAACGGAATCTCGCTGATGCAATGGCCCGATCACCGCACCACCTCGAGGACAACGCGGCTCGGACCGTGCAGATAGGGGACGCGGGAGATAGTCGTGACGATGACCTCCAGATCCTCTTCGCGTAAGTTGACGAATATCGTGCCGTCATCGTTGAAATCGAGGCGGCGGAACATCATGTACGCACCCAACTGGTACGCATCATCGCCATCATACGATCCGTCCGCAAGGGTATGATTTGACGGCGTGTATGAGCAACGGTTCGTCCCTGAATACGAGGAGGGGATAGTGACGTTCACCCTCGCGCCGTCGGGGAACGCGATGTCCCATTCGCACCCTTCAGATCCCGGGACCGGTTCGCTGCGCTCAACAGATAGATTGACAGCGACATCGTATATCAGCGAGTTGTTCGGCGAGCAACCCGATGTGTTCCCCGGGTTATCCGCAGTATTGATGAAAAAAGTGTTGTTACCCGCGACGAGGTCGACCACAGGGATGCTGACCTCGAAAGGATCTCCGAGCGTCGAGTACACCGTGCCGAACGCAGTTAAGTTGAACGAGGACCTATTATCTGAAGATTGGTTATTCACTTGAACGAGATCAGTCCAGTAACGATCGGAGTACGACATCAGTGTCGCAGAGAGATATCTCACGCCTGAAGGTAGCGCGATGGTAGGAGAACACGACCCGAATTGACCGCTCTGCAATGTTACCGCTATCTCACCCTGTTGAGGTGCCATGACGCTAGAATCATAGACCATATCGATGTATGAGTCGGGATAGAGCACCGATGGCGACACATTGCCTTCTACTGAGACATCCTGGCTCAACTGCACGGTGCGCGAGAGTATATCATGAGCAATATCATCGTATATCTGTACCAACGCAGAGGAGTTCTGGCTCGCATAATAGGTCCCATTCGTTGTATTCGCCATCGTCTCGAGCAAGTATCTCGCTTTAGAACAGGACTGCAGCGTCACAGGACCGAACCCGATGGTATACACCGTCGCATTGTGCGTTGCGTACAACCGTCTTGTCGCATTGACGGCCGCAGCTATCGGACCATCACAGTGATTGGTGGAGCAGTCGCTACTGTCGCCGCCGCAAGATGAAGGATTATATGTACCAGTCGTCCCGACTCCGACGGTATTGCAGAATGTGCTCGATGTGGTGCAATGTGTCGGTATACCGTCTGTGAGCAGCACCACAAAGCGCGATCGGTTCGATGATGAGAACGAGCTGAATATGTTGTACGCCATGTTCACCGCACACGCGATGCAAGTACCGCCAGAAGGGTTGTTATAATTCTGTATCTGGTTAACAAGGTTCGAACGGGTGAGTTGCGACGGATTGCTCGAATAATAGCTTGCTGACGATGAGAATGCGACCAACCACTCGCGGTTGAGATTGTTCGGCAAGGATTCGTTCATCGTTATATTGGTGAAACGCTCATCCAAGCATTTCGCCACCGATAGCCGCTGGGTCGTGTTCGCATAGAGATTCGCGTTGGTGCAGGAACGGACGGTTCCGTCCTGGTCGCTATTCACGCGCCAATCCATGCTGCCAGACTTATCTGTGATGAGGATGATATCTGCATTCGTGCCAAATATTATCTGCACCGAGCTATTGTACGATGCCACACGCAAGGGAACGGTCCTGTTGCTCAGCCAATCATAATCGAGTAGCGACGGAAAGCTAGTCAGGTTCTGATCGGTTAGCTCGACTGTTCGCTCACCGGTCAGATTGCTGTCGTACACCCTCGATCCGCCTATAGTGACGTAAGTGTTCGCGGTAGCGTTATAATGTAGCCGCAATGTCATGTTGCGGAGCGTGCCTGGCACATACAACGCATCATATAAGTTCACGATGCCGCGAATCCCTGCAAGATAGTGCCTGAGCGTGCCATTCCCCGCCGAGCCGGCGGGGTTGTCAGTCAGATATCGCGCACGGATATACCCTCCGGAAAGATACGATGCGTTGATGCCGCTCAAAAATCGTATCTCGATAGGAGTCTCATTTCCCGCGATGAATGATGATTTACATGCGCTGATATCCCACTCGTCAGGCGTGAAATTGAGTGCGGAGACGTTGTACTGCCCGCCGCATTGCGTCCCGTTGATGCGTAGCGTGAAATTGCTCGCTGCATCGAGCTCGAGCGTTACGCTCGTTATGTTCGCGTCAGGTGGGAGGTACGGGAAGACCGCTGTGATATTTCCTTGGCCGATGAACCCGCCGAACGTGAGGAATGCAGCGGTCCTTTTGTCGGTGATGCGCCGCAAGTATGCGCTCGCGGACGATCCCGTCGTCGCTTCGCCTAACGCTATGCCCGTTATCATGCGCGATGCAGCGATGACGTCGTCACCTTGCATGCCTGATACCCGATCATACACGTCAGTCCCCTCTATGGAGAGATGGAGTCCGTATTCAGGATAGCTGTCATTGAGCAGTATCTCCGCGAGGATACGAGCGTCATCCTGGCGGCCCTCTGCCCAGAAAAGGCCCACTTGCTCGAGCGCCGATATGCTCGTGTCGTTCATAGTGCCGTCGGCGATGCGTGCGATGACCCAAGGATGATCGATAGCGTAGAGAGGTATATCCCCCATGGACGCGAGCAGATCCTGACCGGCGCTCGAGACTTCGGTGGTGTCGCGCGATGACACTATCACGGTCGACAGGAAGAGGAGCCCTCCCACGATGACGAGACCTGCGAGCAATGCGTCCATGGTGAAGATGAACCCTCGGTTGTCAGCACGCAAGGAACGCGATCGCGAAGGCATCGGGCCTGCTATCGGAAGACCGCTCGGGGAACAGCAGTCCGATCGTCGATCGATGGCATGACGCATCATCGCGACCTCCACACGGCAGCATTCACGTACACTATCTCCCCTCGATACGGCATCGCACGGGTGTAGAGCACCATCTGCTCAGCATCGGGGAAAGATGGAGGTGAGCAGGAAGGCGAGGATGCGTTGATCACAGAACGCGTGGCATTGGAAAGGTGGTCGATCACCGCAGTGCCGTCATCGAGGATGCCGTCGGATGAGGCGAAATACCACACCCTCGAATCGTGGAACAGCCATGTCGCGTAGGCGGCCTTGCCGGATGATGCTATCGCGATGGTCGAATAGTGCGTGACTGCCTCTGCGTCAGGCGTATCGATGGTGTCCATGGTGCCCGATACGCTAACGACCCCGCTGGACGGAAACACAATACGCCCCCCCGTTCCTCCGACCAAAGTTATATTGTCCACAGGAGTGGCGTTCGTCCGCACACCGAGCACCGATGCTCCAGGGTCGCCGATGATGAATATCGTGATACCGCGTCGGGCGATCATGTCGAGCAATGTCGCGGCGGTCGATGCGCTCGATGCGTTGAACACCAGCCCCTCTAGTATCAGCACCTCATGGGACTGGTTGCTCTCAAGGGGTATACGCGGCGCTAACGCCGCCACGCTATCTGCGACCGGGCTACTCGGCCCGACGATAGCGGCTGCATCGAGCAAGGTCGTGTTGGAGATGCTCGCGACAACGAGATCGCCGATGCCGCATGAACCCGCGATGGGAATGGTGATGTTGTGGTCATCCGAGATGTAGATGTAGAAATCATCCCTGACTCTCGCGGCGCGGCGCAACGTCGCATTATCGAGCAGTGCCAGCTCCTGGAGCTTGCGCGGACTCATGCGATGTTCGCTTGCGATGCCCACCTTGATGATATCGTCGGCGGTCCAATGGGCAGGGTATCCCTCTCTCACGAGGAGCTCTGCGAGCACAGATGCCTGCCCACGGACGTCGGCGAATTGGTCGTCGCGGACGATTTGCGTGATGATAGTCGATGCGAGCAAGCATACACCGACGAATATAACGGAGGATACCGCAAGGTCGCTAGACCATATCTGCCCTGCGCGTCGTGCACCGATAGGCCTCCGCATCATCCTACCACCTCGACCACGATGACGGTTCCACTCTTGCGTATGAGGAATGTCGCTCCATCATGTACCTCGCCCAATATGGGCGGGATATCGAATGTCAGCGCATACTGTCCCGAGCGGACGCTAAGACCGGCACCATCGGCATCCGTAGAGAGCGTATACTGGAATCGATCGGCCCTATCAGGAACATCGATGATGCGGTGGTATCCATCATCGACGGTGGCGGCGAGTATGAGCTCGTCTTGGATAGCGTATCCCGCATCCTGGATCGCCGCATAGCGTTGCCGTTCGCTCGTTTCGGCCATGAGGTCGAAGGCGATGACCATCGTGACAGCGCCGATGATCATGGCGAACGCTATCATGAAGACGAATTCGAGCACCACCTGTCCCGATCGATCGCGCGGAGCGGTTGGTTGCGTTCGCATGCATGACCTCAAGTATCGGTTATCCGTACCGAACCGTTGATTGCTTCGAGCGTTATCAGGTGCAGTCCGCTATGCGATCGCATCGACCCTGTGACATTTGGGTACGCATCGACGGCGTAATCGTACAATCCTGATTCGCCGAGCATCTCGAATATGATGGTGTTGTTCTCGATGCGCACACCACGCAGGTGTTTGGGGAATTGCACCTGCATCGTTTTCTTCGTGGGAGGACCGGCGTAGTACACGGTGTTGATGGCATCGACAAGCTCTCCGCCCGACCTCTGTATCTGCGCAGTGCTCACCTGTAGCGAGAAACGGGCGCTCTCAGAGTATGCGATCACCAATATCAGCGTGAGAAGGATGAACGCAAAGCTCACAACGAGGAGATACTCCATCGCAGACTGCGCGCTACGCGTTCGGAACACCCGACGACCACCCATGGGAGTTTCAGACGCAGCACGGTTTAAAAGGGTTATGTCACCATCGCAGAATGGTGTGCCGTAACGCTAACCGTAACATCAACTACAGCATTAATCGCGACAAACATCAAGCTTGATAATCGTTTGCAAGCGCGAAAACGCGTGCAACGCACGAGATGACGAATCAGATGCGTGTTGTCAACGACGCATGCTAGCGGCAACCATGATCGGGAAGATGATCGTCGCATCGCCGAATACCTTGACTGATTTCGCGCCAGGGAGGATCTTCCCCCAACTGACCGCCTCATCAGGTCTCGCCCCTGCATCGCTCGCATCGAACTCTTGGGCGGTGTTCACGTAGAGCGCGTAATCTGCGCCGTTACGGAGCATGTTCGTGTTGAGAAGCATGTGCTTGACGATGCCGGAACCGAGGATGATGAGTCCCGTCTTCTCGGCGTCCATCGTGATATCGTTGAGGCGTTTCACATCGCCTGCGGTGTCGATGACGAAACCGGGCCGTTTGTGGAGGAAGAAATAGACTATGTCGCCGATGCTCCCGTCGATGATCGCCGGACAGAAGACGGGGATGTCGTTCTTGTGTGCCCAATAGTAGATGGATGATTCGTCGTCGATCTCCTTGCCCAATCGGTCGACGAATCGGCTCGGCGTGATAGGCACACCGGTCGCGGATTGCTCGTCGGCCATGCTGTGGAGTATGGGATTGAGGAACGATTCGAAACGCGCGTAATGATCGTTGGGGACGAGCATATTGCCGGTGCGGTTGATGCCCGCTTCGCGTAGCGACGCGCCGTCTTGCTCGAAACGTCCTAGGTAGAACGGCGCCATGCATTTGATGATGTCTTCTTCTACGCCGCCNNGCTGAGATAGACAGTTATTTCGCCCGCCTCTTTCTTCATACGTATCTCGCGTAGCATCTCGATGGCAGCATGGAGGTTGCTCGCTTGCGCGCCGGTCGTGCGGTACGATGCTATCAGCGCATCGAAATCGAACTCGGTGTCGAAATCGTAGCCGCGTATCTCGGGAAGCCCTTCTACACCGGAGGGCTCGCTTGCATGGAAATCGTTCTCGTGCGCGCGCGCTATCTTTTCGTTGTGACCATCAGCCATGACTGACGGGAGCGCTGCACTATTTATAAGGCTTTATAAGCCGACTATGCGGATCTACGCATATCTATGTAGATACTTGGCACGCCAATAGGCACTCAATCACCGCGTCGATAAGAATCGATGAGTTACCGTCGAGAATTATACTATCGCGTTATTGCGCACCATGACTTCGCGCGCGGTTCGTTCGATAGCATCCGCTTGCTGGACAAGCCCTAATCGACGCGCGATCACGACATGGTATGATAGCGCTTCGGTCGCCATGCGCAACTGGTTTTTCGTCCTCAGCGCAGCGCAATGCTTGAGATTATGCCACCTATCGGCGAGCTTCACAAGATACACGCGAGGGTCCGATTGCGCATAACGGTCGACCTTGAGATGCGATTGCCGGCTGCGCTCCTCCACATCAGGTATGTGCGCCGCCCCGTCGCCCTTACCGACATCGGTTGCGCCGTCGACGAGGAATCGTATCGTCTTGCCGAAACGGGATTCGACATCATCGAGCGTCGCAGGCGTGTCTTCGACCGCGTCGTGCAAGAGTCCGGCCGTGACGGTGTCGGCATCTGCGCCGAAATCGTCGATGAGGGATTGCGCGACAGCGATCGGGTGTGTGATGAACGGTTCGCCCGAGACGCGGCGTTGCGGCGCATGGCACGCAGTCGAGTATTCGAGCGCTTGTTCGATGAGCAACCGTTCCTCTTGCGAGAACCGTTCGAGCCGCGTTAGCGTCAGGACGTGGGGCATAGTCAAGACGACCGGCACGGGATTTATAAAACCTCCCACCCCCCCGTCACCATGGTCGGAACGAGAACCGTAAGGCGGAGACAAGAACCCGGAAACGCCGCTGATGTAGTGCTCGGTATCGAAAGCACCGCGCACACGTTCGGTATCGCGATCATCAAAGGGCACGACGTCATCGCCAATATCACCGATAGTTTCACGACCGAGAGCGGCGGCATGATACCTGCGAAAGTCGCGCAGCACCATGGCGACGTCTATCCCTCCATCCTCGCGAGGGCGCTGGAAATGGCCAAGGAGAAGGCAGGCATCGGCATCGATGACATCAGACTCATTGCATATTCCGAAGCACCAGGGATAGGCCACACATTGCGTATCGGCGCCGCTGTTGCGAAATCGCTCGCGCTCCGCCTGCGCGTGCCGCTCGTCGGAGTCAATCACTGCATCGCGCATCTCGAGATCACGCGCCTCGTCACGCGGGCGAGCGATCCGGTGCTCCTCTACTGCAGCGGCGCGAACACGCAGGTCATCGCGTACGACGAAGGGAAATACCGCATTTTCGGAGAGACGCTCGACACTGGTGTCGGGAACTTCTTAGACACGCTCGCGCGCGACATGGGGCTGGGCTTCCCCGGCGGCCCGAAGATAGAGAGACTTGCGCTCAACGCTTCAGCCGACGGCCGGACGCCGATCCTCATATCGATACCCTACAGCGTGAAAGGCATGGACGTTGCGTTCGCGGGGCTCCAGACGAATATGCTCCACAAACTCAAGAGCGGGGAGTTCTCGAAGGAGGATCTCGCGTTCAGCGCGCAGGAGACGGTCTTCGCGATGCTCGTCGAGACCGCGGAACGCGCGATGGCGCATGTTGGAAAAGAGGAGTTAGTGTTAGGCGGAGGCGTGGGTTGCAACAAGCGATTGCAGGAGATGTGCCGCATCATGTGCGAGGAGCGGGGCGCGAGGTTCTATTGCCCCGAGAACCAGTATCTCGTCGATAACGCCGCGATGATCGCCTGGACCGGGAAGCTCATGTTCGAGCGCGGCGGCGTGCGCACGGCGGTGGAAGATGCGGCGATCAAGCCGTACGAGCGCACGGACGACGTCAACGTGACGTGGCGTTAAGCGAAAAATTAGAGAAAGAAAGGAATCGTCACCTCCGGGTTCTGCGCTCGAGCTCGTGCAACTGCGCATACGACCCGACAGCGACGCGGCAGTATCCGGCGTCTTCGAGTCCCGGTGTGCCGTCGAGACATCGGACCTTCACCCCCGAATCCATCAATCGTTCGCAGAGATGGTATCCGTCCGATCGCGCCATCACGAAGTTCGCGCTCGACCGCGCCGTAGTGGCGCCGATGCCGGCCAGGATGCTTCGCAGCATAGCTCGACGCATCGAGACATCGCGGCGCACGTCGTTCAGCGACACGCCAATGAGCGATTGCGCGCGCATCCTCGCCGAAGACGACGCGGGTTCCGCACGGACCTCATGCAGCAGCTCCGGCGGGCCGAGCAAGTACGCCGCTCTATCATCGAGCATCCCGTAGCATTTCGAGAACGTCCTCGCCACGACGATGTTCTCGTTACGCGCAACCATCGATGCAATAGATGCCTGCTCACCTGCGAAGTCCACATAAGCCTCATCGACGACAAGGAGCATATTGCGATGAGTTATCTCGTGGACGATTCCGCGCAGGTCATGACAAGTCCCCGTCGGGTTGTTGGGATTCGAGAGCAGCACCGCCGACACGCCGAGATCGCTTACGTTCGGCAGCGCGAAACGTACGGATCGTTGCACGAGTATGCTCTGAGCGCCATAGCTTGCGAACTCGAAGTAGTCCGGCACCGGGATTGCTATCCTGCCGACTGCAGCGGCCACTCCGCGAAGCAATGCGAGAGCGCTGCTCCCTACCAGCACATGGGACTCTGGCACGTGGTGATAGCGCGCTATCGTCTGCTCGAGCGCATCCACATGCTGTGGTACGCCGTTTATCGCTATGTGCGTCGCTATCGTGTCAAGGTCGATCTCGCTTAAACCAACAATAGCGTTCAGCGTCTCTCGACAACGCCTCTCCGCTTCGCGCGGTGCGCTCATCTATCGTTGCAGCCTGTCCTCTATTCGGAATGATATGCATAGTTTCACCTTTGAACGTTTTCGTTGTTCCGGGTAGAACGCCGTTGTTCGTCGCTGCGGTGCGCGAGCGTTTAGCGCAAGCGATCGCAAGGGATTTGAGGCGGCGTGTGCACGCTCAATACCAAAACTTTTCGAAGAACGCGAACGCGCTCACGCTACAGAGGGATGTTTGCTTCTCTGACGATGATGCTGTTCGCATGATACTGGGTAAACAAGCAGGATATTTATGGTTTTCTATACAAAAATTATTTTTCAACGCAACAGTCTATGTGCATATGCGACTGCAGCGTCGTAGAACGCCTTGAAGATATTGTCCGTTTTGCCATTTGTGACTTCGGGGTGGAACTGCACACCAAGGACAAAGTGGTCCGGAGTAATGCCCTCTATCGCTTCGACTACACCATGATGGCTAAGCGCTGCGATACGCAAACGACCAGGCATGGGAGGAAGCGCTATAGATTGGTGGTGCGCGCACATCACGTCGAGAGACGCATCGCGGACAATCGAGCTTAGTAGCGTTCCCGGCATGATCAAGACGTTATTGCTCGTGAGCGAACCAGTAGTCTGCGGCACGAGCTCTGTGCTATGCATCTCCGTCGTAGGAGAAAGGAACTCAGGGATGTGCTGCATCAACTTGCCGCCGCGGTGCACCCACATGAGCTGCGCGCCGCGGCAGATGCCCAAGATGGGCTTGCGGTCCGCGTACGCCCAATCGAGCGTCGTGAGATCATGCCGATCCCGCAGATCATCCATGTCTTTTGTGAGCGGTGAGAGCGGGGCGTCGTATCGGCGAGGGTTCACGTCCGACCCGCCCAAGAGCATGACCGCGTCGGAGCGTTCGTACGCCGCACGGATATCGATCATCGGCACGTCGTAACGGACGATGCACGGTTCGAGAGAATGCTGGCGCAGCTTGTCGCAGTAGTCCTTGCGTATGTTCGGGTTGAGGCCATACGGCATGAAGACGAGCGGGTCCATGCGCGAGCGACGAGAACGGGGATATATTAGGATTGCGACGAAATCCCTCTAAAGAAGATATCAGAGAGTGATCCGTTTCTTCGAATTGAAGCGCGCGCGGGTCTTCTCCTTGCCTTTCCAGTCGATCATCTCGTCCACGACGTCGATGATGGTCTTGACGGGGATGATCTTGATGCGTTTGAGTTTCGCCTCGTCGATGACGATGTCCTGCAGGTTCGATTCCGGCACGATGACATGCTCGATGCCTGCCTCTATCGCCGCTTCGACTTTCGCGCTCACGCCGCCGACAGGGAGGACATCGCCTCTGACCGACAGGCTGCCGGTGACTGCGTAATTCTGCTTGATGGGCGCGTCCGCGAGGCTGCTGATGATGGTAATAGCAACTGCGATGGATGCGCTGTCGCCCTCGACGCCTTCGTAGGTCTGCAGGAACTGCACGTAGATGTCGTACTTCTCCTTCATGTCCTCGCCGAAGTAGCTCTTGATGATGGCGCTCACGTTCTTGACCGCCTCCTTCGCGATGTCGCCTAACTTGCCGGTGGCGATGATCTCCTGCTGCTTGCCGCCCGGCGTGACCTGGCTCTCGATGGGGAGGATGATGCCGCTGAAGGTACTGCCCGACCCGATGACGGCGAGGCCGTTGACGCGACCGACGAGCTTGCCCTTTGTGATGATGACCTCATACTCTTTCTTGCGCTCGATGAACTTGTCCGCTATCTGCTGCTCGAGCGGGCGTGCGACTTCGCGCGCCGCGAATATGTGCTCTGGCTCGACGAGTTTTGCTCCTTTCTCGACGGCGAGGTCGCCTGCGGCGCGGATGAGACCGCCGAGCTCGCGTAGGCGTAGCGTGAGGTGGCCCTTGTGGTTCGCTCTGCGGCGCGCCTCTTGGATGATGACATCGATGGCCGCCTTGCTAAAGTGCGGGATGCGTTTGTCTTTCGCGACTTCCTGCGCGATGAACTTCGCTATCTTGTATCTGTTCTCGGCGGTGTCGCTCATCGTCTCGCGCATGTACACTTCGTAGCCGTAGCCGCGGATGCGGCTGCGTAACGCAGGATGGAGGTGCTGTATCGTCTCCAGATTGCCTGCGGCGACGAGGATGAAGCTGCAAGGCACCGCTTCGGTGCGTACCATCGCGCCCGCGCTGCGCTCTGACTGTCCGGTGATCGGGTACTGCCCTTCTTGGAGGGCGGTGAGGAGCTCTTGCTGCGTGTGCGGCTGCAACGTCGCTATTTCGTCGATGAACAGGACGCCCATGTGCGCTTTGTGGATCATGCCTGCGACGACGCGCTCGTGCGCAGGAGTCCCGAGACCGCCCGATTGGAATGGGTCGTGGAGAACGTCGCCCAGGAGTGCGCCTGCGTGCGCGCCCGTCGCATCGTAGAACGGCGATTCCTTGCGTTGGAAGTTATCGACGATTACTTTTGGAACGATGACCTTGCCCGGACTCATGCGTTTGCCCATGTTCATGAAGAGTATCGCCATGACGAGGAAGACCATGCCGCCGACGAAGAACGCGACGAACATGATAGCGCCGACGGTCGAGTTGTAATCAGTAGTGTAGCTCTTGAATATCCACCATGGCGCGATCATCGCGACGATGGCGAGGACAAGCATGATGAGCCCTTGGTTGCGGAAGAACGATTCGCCGGAGAGGCGCGCCGAGAGGACTATCTTCCGCCCTTCGCCGGATTTGACGGTGCGGATTAGCGGTTGGTTCTCATCGTTCTGGTTCGGGAAGCTGAGGATATCGACGAGTTTCTCTTTCGGGAGGAGTTCTGCGAGCGCGAGGCCGAGCATGGACTTGCCGGTGCCGGGCTCTCCGATGAGGAGGACGTGACGGCGTTGCTTCGACGCCTTCTTTATGATCTCGACTGCCTCTTCCTGGCCGATGACTTGGTCGATGATCGTCTTCGAGATATCGATATCGGCAGTGGAAGTGTAAGAATCGGCTTTCTTGGGAGCGGCCGTTTTCACTGCGGGCTTCGGAGTCTTGGCGTTCGCAGTAGTCTTGAGAGTAGTAGGTGCGTTTTTGCCTATCGGCTGTTTGCGTTTGTTCATATACTCCCCTATGGTCTTGGACCTCTCGACGGTTTAAAAAGATTGTGTATAATACTTCACGACCGATATCACGAGAAAAAAGCAAAGTATATATCTCTAGGAATCAACGCATTCCCATTCGCAGCGACACGGTGCAGCGACGACATTTCTGCAGAAGCTTACGCGACAGCGCGCACCGGCCTGAAGCGAGAGAAGCGGTAGATACGCGACGAGCGGACGACGAAGGAGTCGCCGGTGCAAGAGATAATAGGGAGGAGGGTGAGACCTATGGCCATACGGGAAAGACTGTTACGATGCGATGAGTGCGACGCGCCCATCGTGGCGGCGAACGCACTGCGACACCTCGTGGATGGGCGGGAGCGGATGTTCTGCGACTATCACTGCCTTGGCAAGTACCATCAGAAAACGATGGTACTGGCATGACATTGCGGGAACAAAGAATTGACTGCTGACGCTCATTCGTTTGATGATGCACGATGAGTCGCGAGCCCGTTTGGCACCGCGTGAGTATCCAGTAGCGTGTACGCTTGGAGGAGCACGGCGAATGACCCTTGTGGCGGTGCTGCGATGAGCGTATTGATGGCTTCGGTTCCGAGCGCGGCATCTTTGGCGCGTAACTGCCACAGCGATTCGCCGAGATCGTACCCGATGGCACGATAGGCGGCCTTTCCTGATTCTTGCCGGCTTATCAATAATCCGATCATAGTTTCCGTGAGCGAACGGATGGGCCGCGGCAGAAGCATGGCCTGTGAAGCGACGGCGTATTCTTCCGGTGACGGCGCATAGTTCTCGCTATTCGCCCAATCGAGCGTAGAGTACAGCTTGTAACCGTAGGTTTTGATGCTTCCGTTCAATTGCACCAACGATTGCAACCTATACAGCTCGCGATAATCCAGCTCGCGATAATCAACTTTGGAATTGAGAAGCGAATCGTCCTGATTCATGTTTATCACGGACGTGTGCCGCTGCAGCGACTCCTCATGGCGTTGCGATGCCGCAAGAAACACCGCCCAAGTATCGCTACGGTCGGGATACTCCACCTTCGATGCAATATAACCCGTGGCCGATTCGACAACTCTTTCGAAGAACGTATAATCGCAATTCAGGGATTCTCTGCGTCCTTGCATGAAGAGATAATGCCCTACGAGCTCATACATCGTGATGGACGAATCATCGACGAGCAATAGTTCGTTCGTACGGGAGTCGTAATGAGATGCCGATGCAGAACCGCGCTCGTGATCGAACCAGGGTATCTTGTGCACCACAGGGAACGGTCTCTTTGGCGCGAATGTGAATTCGGATCGGACATGGTCCGCGATGATCTTCGCATACACTTCGAGCGCCTTGTCTTCTCGAGTCTGCCGCATCCGCGCGAATAGCCGTCCTAATCCCATGATGGTTGGAGCGATACTGAGCCTTATAAACATAACGGTTAGATACTATTAATTAGTAGTTACTACAGAAGTGGTTGCTTACGTCGCCCGCATATCTTCCGGGTTTGACAACGAGAAAGATTTGAACGCGAACGCAATCACGAAGCCATGCACGACAGATGGATTATCGCAATATCGCTTTGCGTGTCGGCGCTTGGCATCGCAGGACTCCTCTTCGCACTCATCGTGATGGAACCGGAATCATACTCCCTCGACGAAGCGCGCGCTCTGCCAGACAGTGCACCCATACGCGTCAACGGAACTGTCGTTGCCGTGCGCGCGATAGGGAACTTGACGATCATTACATTGACGCAACCATCCACTATCGACGTATCGGTGGACGGAGAACTGGACGTCTCCCATGGAGACTGCATCATCGTCGACGGAAAAAAAGAGAGGTACAACGGCCGCGTACAAGTGGATACGACGAGGGTGGAACTATGCTAGAGACGCATCAACCACGTTTCCACGCTATGATGCTCTCCCCGCGGCCAAGCTCGAAGATGAGGAGTGTCACGGCGGACGCGAGCGTGAACGCGAGGAGATTCAACGCCGCCATCTGCTTGTCCGCAATCGAGAGATCCACACTGAACAGCCATATCCCGAGCCAAGCCAACAGTGCGAGGAAGAACGTAACGATAGGTATGAGATGGCCCAATCTTCGTCGCGTATCAACATCCATAAGAGACTCTGTACTGACTGTGACGATACCGACCTAGTATATAGGACTATGCCGGAATCAAGTCATTAACACAATGAAGTCACAAATAGAACGTCTACTTCCCCTTCACTTCAAAGACATGGCTTTCTCCGGGCTCTAGTAACACCAGCACTTCATGTCCTTTGCGTTCGTATGTGGCGCCGGTCAATAGGTCGTGTAGCACGAATGGTCTCTCCCAATCGTAGCCGGAAAGCGTTGGTAAGTCAATCCTAACAGCGTCGACCTTGTTGTTGAAGTCCATGTTCACCACGACGAGCACCGTATCGCGTTTCCCGTCGTGGTCGGTGTGGTCGCGCAGGAACGCGTACACTTGCGCCTGTCCGGTAACGCCTTGTTCCGACATGACGAATGTGTACGATCCTTTCTGCAACGCAGGGTGCGTGTTGCGCGCATGGTTCACCCGCCCGATGTAGTCGGTGATGTTCTTCGGCGATGACCAGTTGATCCCGGTGTATGTCCGCACCGAGACGTTCTTGTGCTCCACGACCTCGTAGCCGTTGTGCAGCATCGGCGTCCCGGGCAGCGTCGCCGCGAGGACCCACCGGCTCTTGTTCAATTGGACGTCCGACCAATCGTGGTGCAACGATGACTTGAATTTCTCCGGCAACCGCGAGAAGTCGTGGCATTCCGGGAAGAGCATCCAGCGCGAATTGCGAGGGAAGAACTCGCCCGAGATGTTGTACGCGTAGTCCAAGTATCCTTTCAATTGCTCGACGGAGAATATCTTGGACGAGAAATCCCCGTTGAGCATCGTCAATCCGCACTCCTGCAGCTCGTACACGTCATCGACGTATGTCTCTCCGACGAACATGATGTCTGACGAGATAGGAGCGAGCGGTTGCTTCTCGGGCGATGTAGCGTGGAGCGCGCATATCTCGTGCGCCGCGATCCTGCAATCGGCGAGCGCCTCATGCCAGAAATCGTAGGGGATCGCGTACGAGACATCCAAGCGGAATCCGTCCACGCCGTACTGTTTTATCCAGTAGCGCAGGACGCTCTTGAAGTAGTCGCGCATCTCTTTTATCCGAGGATTTCTAGGGTGGGGGTTCGGTCCCGGCACGGGCTTCCAGTTCCAGTTGAGCCGTGAACAATCAGTCCAGAAGATATCGTGGTCGTACGGTGAGAACGCGTAATCGGGCTTGCCCCAATAATCTTCGGCTTCAGGACTCTCGTAATAGACGTACGGTTCGCTTAGCGATGCAGGGTCTTTCTTGTACACGAACCACTCAGGGTGGATGCGCTGTATCAGGCTGTCGCGTGCAGTGTGGCTGAAGACGATGTCTAAGATGACGCGTATCCCGTTCTTGTGGCATTCGGCGACGAAGCGGCGGAACTCATGGTACTGGTCGGTGTCAGGGTCCTTCTCGTTGAAACCGAGTTCGGGGTCGATAGACTTGTAATCCTTGACCGTGTAGACGGAGCCCGGGTGCATGTGGAGCGGTAAGTGATTGGTCTCATCCTGGTAGTGGGGCTTGAGGTCGTCCTTGTACTGGAAGATATCGCCCGTCATCTGGATAGGGTTCAGGTATATCGCGCTGATGCCTAAGCGTTTGAAGTGCGGCATGCGGTCGACGAGATCGTTGAACGTCCCTCCCTCTCCGGGCTCGATGATGCCGTCCTTGTTCTTGTCTTTGGCGCCGAATTGCCGCACGAACGCGTTGTAGATGATGGCCGACGGTATCCATGACGGTTCGACGTAGAGCGTCGTGATGGCACGTTTCTCGTACGAACCGTCATCGCCGATCCAATGCCATTTTTTGCCCGCGAGGTATCTCACGGAGAACCCGAAGAATCCGCATCGCGTCGGGGTCACGCTACGCTCGAAACGGGTCACGCCTCCTTGCGTCCCTTTGCGGACGAGCGGTACAGCGAAACCGTTGTCGTGCGTCGCGGAGAACTCCTTGCAAGCGATGTCGGTCCAGACCTCGATACGAGCATCGCTCGGAGCGTCTTTGACGGAGATGATGAATGTGAGCGGTTCGTCAGGGAGGATCTTCGTGACACGATCAGGATATGACTGCAGTACTTGCAAAACGCTCACCTCTACCACTGATGCAGCTACACTACCACGCCACTCTTCGATGCGTAGCCGATATACAACCCTCGCGTCTTGAGCATATAAAACTAGCGGCGACGGGCGACGTTATGCAGCCACCAAGATAGTTACTGAGATAGTTACTGAGATAGTTACTGANNGATAGTTACTGAGATAGTTACTGATAATGTCTAATATGTCTAGTGAGGTCTAATAGAGTGATGAATCATCCGGATGATTACGTCGGCGATTCTCAATCGTCTCTTTCGACGGCGCAGGTGAAGGATAATACGCAGGATTCTGCTGCGAAACGGAAGACGGACCGCTCAGCGGAGACGGCGAGGGAGACTGTGATGGACGCTGGAAGGGCGCGGAAGCTGCATAGTGCGATGGCGTTTGTTGCGACGGAGGTTGGGTCGGATACTGCGGCGCGGGACGAGACGAGGATGACTGATACTGATTGCCAAGCGGCGTGTACGTGCCGGACGGGACGGACGAACTGTATGCGCTAGAGGGCTGTTGTGCATGCAGTCCTGGCGCGATGAAACCAGGCCGTCGATCAAGAGAGGATTGTTGGGGGAATGGTTCGTTCGTTCTCGAGTATGAGGTATCCGAATCGAACCTGTCTTTCCCGCCGATCGCCGCCTCATTATCGAGCCTGAACGCGGCAGGATCGGG
>DUGD01000089.1 GCA_013331575.1 Candidatus Woesearchaeota archaeon | reverse complement strand
TTCGGGCGCCGTGTTGCCGTCGGGACCCCCGGCCGCTAGGCCGTACCCGACACGGCGCTCTCAGCACTGTTCCAAGGCAGCAACATTCCATGTACTGTTACCCACGAGACCTATCGACGCGAAACCCTTAAAAACACAGGGGAGAATCAGCATGGCATGGGGGTTGGCAAGAAGAGTTCTGGGAAGAGCGCTCAATCGAGCGTATCTGAACACATAGCGACGAAGAGCGAAGCGACGACCCACAATGTTCCCGACTCGATTCTCGCAAAGCTCCACCCGCTCGAGATCAAGGTCCTCCCGCATCTCAAGGACGACCTGAGCATCTCAGACCTCTGCGCGGCGGCAATCATGCAAGAAGTAGACGTCATGCGGGCAGCGCAATGGCTCGAAACGAAGGGAGCGCTGAAGATCGACGCGGTAACACGCACCGAGATCATACTGGCAGCGAACGCGCAGACCTCACTCGCGCACGGCATGCCCGAACTCAAACTCCTACAGGCGTTCAAGGACGGCGCCAAAGAGACCGGCGATGCAGCGAAGAGAGCAGGCCTAAGCCCGGAAGAGCTCGGCGCATCCATTGGCATCCTCAAGAGGCGCAACTGGGTCGTACTCGGCAAAGAGGTCGCCGTGACCGACGACGGAAAAAAAGTGACTAACGACAACTATCCGCAGTCGCGCCTTTTGCATAAGATCTCGAAAAACAGCGCGACAACAGTANNCATCACGCTCAAAGAACGCAAGGACCGTTCCATCACGCTCACCGACCTCGGTCGCGCGCTCGCGAAGACTGATATCAAAGCGCTCAACTTCGCCGAACGACTCACGACAGAGGACCTCCAATCCGGCGCGTGGAAAGAGAGAAAGTACCGCGCGTTCGACGTGAGCGCACCAGTCCCCCTGATGCCTGCGGGCAAGGAGCACTTCGTGCAGGAGGCCATCGCGTACATCCGCCAGATATGGCTCGAGATGGGATTCATGGAGATGGAAGGCGCGATGGTCCAGACCGCGTTCTGGGACCTCGATGCGCTCTTCGTCCCGCAGGACCATCCTGCGCGCGAGACGCAAGACACGTTCTACCTCGAGAACCCGCGCAGGACACCGGTGCCCCGCCAGATATTCGACCGCGTCAAGGAGGCGCACGAGACAGGTGGGACGACCGGCAGCAAGGGATGGCGCTACACGTTCAGCCGCGACGAGACGGAGCAGCTCATGCTACGCACGCACACGACCGTGCTCTCGGCGCAGACGCTCCTCGCGATAAAAGAGGGCCGCCGGCAGATGCCGGGCAAGTACTTCACGGTCGGCAAGGTCTTCCGCAACGAAGCGCTCGACTGGAAGCACCTCTTTGAATTCCACCAGGTGGAGGGCATCGTGGTCGACCCGAACGTCACGTTCGCGCAACTCGTCGGCTACCTCAAGATCTTCTTCGCGAAGATGGGATTCAAGAGGATCCGCCTGCGGCCACACCACTTCCCGTACACCGAGCCCAGCGTGGAGGTGGACGTCTGGAACGAGCGCAAGAACCAATGGGTGGAGCTCGGCGGCGCGGGAGTCTTCCGTCCCGAAGTCACGAAGACACTCATCGGCGAGGAGACACCTGTACTCGCATGGGGCCTCGGCCTCGAACGCATCATCGTGGAGTACTTCGAATTGCAGGACTTGCGCGACCTCTACCGCAACGACATCAAGCAGCTGCGTGAGATGAAACGCTTCGTGAAGATAGAACAGGAGGACACATGACAGTATCGCGCGTGTCGCCTTGGCACAACCCCGAGGTCCGAGTGCGAGCCAGTGGCTCGCCATGCGAGGACCGAGACAGACATGCGATAGCACAGATGCGCCGCGACACGAGAAAGGATTACAGCAAGAGAACGTGAATAACATGGTATCCCTCAAGATCAACAAGCAACTGCTCCTCGCCGAGATCGCGATCCCGCAGAGCTCTCCCGACCTCCTCCACCAGATAGCGATGATGGGCGTCGAGGTGGACGACGAGACTGCGGACGAGCTAGTGGTGGATATTACGCCTAACAGACCCGACCTGCTCAGCCAAGCAGGATTCACCCGGTCGCTCGCGGCCTTCCTCGGGAAGAAACCCGGCCTGCGGGCGTACACCACGACACCGAGCAAGCTCAAGGTCACGGTCGACGAGTCGGTCAGAGGCATCCGTCCGTTCACGGCGTGCGCGGTCATCCGCAACCTCAAACTCGACGATGAACGCCTCAAGGAGATCATCGACATCCAGGAGAAGCTGCACACCACGTTCTGCCGCCGCAGGAAGAAAGCAGCGATCGGCATCTACCCGATGGAGGCCATCTCCGGGAACATCACGTATCTCGCGCTCGAACCATCGAAGATAAAATTCCGGCCGCTCGAGGCCGGCGCGGAGATGACCGCGCAGCAGATCCTCGAGGAGCACCCCAAGGGCAAGGAGTTCGCGCACCTCGTGCAAGGACTGCCCAAATACGCGCTCTTCATGGACGGCAAGAAGAAGGTCTTGTCCATGCCGCCGCTCATCAACAGCCACGACACGGGCAAGATAACGACGGCGACGACAGAAGCGTTCCTCGAGTGCTCGGGCTTCGACTTCCGCACATGCTCCGAAGTCATCCAGATCATCTGCGCGGCGCTCGCCGATATGGGCGCGTCCATCCACACCGTGGAAGTCGTCTACTCGAAGAAGACGGAAGTCACGCCAGACATGACGCCCAAACGGCAGGAGTTCTACGGTTACTACGTGAACCGCCGCCTGGGCACGAAGCTGAAGAAAGAGGAGTTCGCGCCGCTCCTCGCCAAGATGGGCCTCGGCTTCGAAGAGGGGCGCATCAAGGAGACATACTACGCGCTCCTGCCCGCATACCGCGTCGACTTCCTGCACCAGATAGACGTCGTGGAGGACATCGCCATCGCGCTCGGGTACGACAAGATAACACCTGAGCTCCCGCACGTCGCGACCACTGCCGCCGAGACCCCGACGAGCAAGTTCGACGCGATACTCCGCAAAGTCCTCGTCGGACAAGGGCTCCTCGAAGCGAAGAACTACCACTTGACGAACGGCGCGTTCCAGCTCGCGGTGGACGGCGATGAGATGGTCACGCTCCGCAGCAGCGTCTCGGAGGAGTACAATGTCTTACGCTCAAGCCTGCTCTCGGTCAGCCTCCAGATGCTCGCGCGCAACAAGCTCCACGAGTACCCGCAATCATTCTTCGAGATAGGCACCGTCTTCACGCCGGCGCCGGAGCACGTCGAGGAGACGAACCACCTCGCGATCGCCATCGCGGGCGGCGACAAGGACTACACGAACGCGCGCCAGGCGTGCGACGGCCTCCTGTCCGCGCTCGGCCTCGTCGGACGGTACGAAGAGCACTCCGACAGACGGTTCTTGCCCGGCCGATGCGCGCGCGTCGTGGTGGACGGCGCAGCGGTAGGCGTCTTGGGCGAGCTCTCGCCGCGCGTGATAACGCACGCCGGCCTCGTCGTGCCCGTCGCGTACGCCGAATTGGATGTGAACGTCCTCAGACTGATACGCCTGGGATAGAGAAACATTATGATGATATCGTCGTCATCTCTGCGAAAGTCTGCCTTACAAACGCCATCATGAGAAACGGCAGGAGAAGCGCAAGTATCGATAGCACGATCGCTCCTACCGCGAACCATCGTCCCTCTTCTTTCGTCTTGCACACGACGAACGCGTAGATACTCACGCCCAGGACAAGCACAGAGACTACCAAGAGTATCGCCGGAAGTTGACCGCCGAAAAACGGAGTGAAATACTGGATACATAGAAGTAACAGAGAAGAAAAGAAAGCGACGAGCGCCATCGGCTTGACTATCGCAATCACCGTTTCTTGTGCGCTGGTTTATGCGTCGGTTTCGCCGGAATCGGTTTCCGCTTGATAACGGTCTTCGACGCAGAGGATTCTAGCGTAGGTACAACGGACGTTCTCGCCTTGAGTACCGGCGATGCCGCAGGCCTGCCACCAACGAACGCATTGTACTGTATCAGGACGAAGAGCGACCAGAGCGCTGTCGCGCTGATCATAATGATCCCGAAGACGAGATCGGCCACTTGCCTGATGCTTTGCCACAACATCATCCTAGAGGAATTGCCGACGAGGAAACTGTCCTTGATCATGTAGTCGAACGGCGAGAGGAGTATGGCTGTGATGATAGTCGCGATGAACGCTATCGAGAGCACCGTGAGCATCGTGGTGACGCTCGAACCGATGTTCGCGGCAAGGACCTTTCCGGATTGCTTCGCCGCAGGCAACGCTTCTGCATCGGCGAAGATGATGACCGCCTCACCGTAGAAAAGCCATACGTGCAATACGACCGTGGCGATAACCGAGAACAGCAACGCGATCGCGAACGAGAGATACACCATCGTATCGGTCGCGCCCTGCGGGCTCGCAAGCAACACGGCGGTCATGATGATCGCCGGGATGAATAGGAGGATGGTTAATCCGTACTTGAGGAAGTAGAACCGGAAGAATACTCTCCAGTAGCGCTTGACGCTCGGTATGAACTCGCCGAAGCGTGCGCTGCCGTCCTTGATGGTGTTCTTCGCCATCCCGTAGAATCCCGATATGAAGAAGCTCGAGGCGTACAGGAGGATGAGGAGCTCGATGATCACGACCAACACTACGACCGCGATGGTGGGCGCGTTGAGGAGCGGTCCTATGCTACCGGGCTGCGTGGCGAGTATAGATGCCGCGTCGGGATTCATCGCGAGCACTATCATCGCGTCGATCATGATGAAGAGCACGACGAGCACCGTCCGCGCGATGTACTCGAGCACAAGGACGCCGATAAGCGATGGACTATGACGGAGCAACGACCATGCATGGCCTAGCGGTCCCCGCATGCGATGGAAGAGGACTGCGAAGAAGCCGAAGATGAGCGTGAAGACCGACCACCACAGCGCAGGGGTCGCGCCGCGCTCGCGCACATGGGAGAATATGAGCGCTGCGAGAGTGAGATGGACGAGCGCCGTGCCGATGAGGAACACGATGATCCACCCGGAAGGCAGGAGGATGTCGATGGTGCCGCCAGGCATCGTCACAGTGGACGCGTTGATGATGAACGCGAGCACGAGATCGAAGATGAGTGTGAATATCGCGAAACGCCAGACAGTCTTCTCTTCCATGGATAGCACCTTCCCAGTATCAGCTACGAACAAGAGTAGTTTAAAAGCATTGTGGAGAAACGAGCGAAGGGACGAGAACGACGACCCATGAGAAGACGCAACCGATAACGGACGATACATGTGCGGCTGACGACATCTCAGTCCACACACATACCGCTGGCGAGTCGCATTGCAGAATAGAGAGAAAAAAGAGAATGAAAAGCAAGAATACTATCAGAACTTAACTTCGAACGGCAAATGGCGATCAGAGAAGTTTCTCACTTCTTCGCCATCGAAGGACGACGCGATTTGGTACGGGTGAACCTGCAGCGTCTTCTCCGGAGTCTTGTCCGCGCCGAAGCGAGGAGTGGATACGGTCATAACGGCGGTGAAACCAGTATTCTTCTGTCCATAGCCCTTTCGAACAAGGTAATCTTGGAACGCATCAAACGCAGTCTCAGGCGTGAGATTGGCGAAGGTGGTTCCGAACGTCTCGACAACAAGATCATTGCGGCCCCTCAACCCAATCAACGTATCGACGACGCCGTTCAAGGACAGCCCGGCATATTCCTTCTTTGCGAACATCTTCATAGTAAACACCTCTTTGAAATTTAGACATAGTAAGACCGGACAATATATAAACCTTTCTAATATTTACCCCTTTAGAATAGTAACAAATATGTTTATTTATAAATATCCCGCACCACAATTCAACGTTCACGACGAAACAAGACACAGCTAACAACTAACAGTAAGGAGTAGTCGACGACCCACGAGAAAACGCAACCGATAACGGACGATAAGGAGTAGTTGACGACTACGACGGACAATGGATAGAGTATAGCAAGAAGAATGAGACGAGACCGGATAGAAAAAAAGAGAAAGAATCGAGAAGAATTACTTCTTCGCCTTCTTGGGCTTTGCATCGGCCGCAGGTGCCTTCTTGGCGCGCGACGTATGCTTGCTCGGCTTCGACGCCGGTTTACGCGTCTTCTGCTCCTTNNCTTGCGACGGCGCGTCTCTCCCTCGACGACAACGAAGCCATCCTTGGCCTCTTCGACGATGACACAGGTCTTCCCAGCATCACGGCCGGCGATCTTCAAACAGACAGTTCCTACATTGAATACCATGGTGGTTCACCTACGATAGTTGGATTGCGATGGATGATCATCCACGATACCAGGTCGCCACTCGAGAATACACTGCGCGTCGCCGCAACAGCGGAGAGGTTTACTGGGCTCGTGCCTTGCGGATATGACGGTCACGGCTGCATGCGCTGCACAAGTTGCCTGCGAAGGGACGCGTCGGGACGCGTTCACTCTTCGAGAGCTTGCGGACCGCTGCCGGCCTGCCACGGGCGACGCCCGGCAAGACATTGCCGCAGTCGGCGCAGTGCGCCTTCTGAGGCTTGCGCAGTGTGTGCCGGAGGACATTCTTGCCGCCGGGGGTGACAGTGCGCTTGCGCGCGTATGTGCGTGACTTGAACTTTCCGCTGACCATAGCATGGCAGGAACGACATCCTCTTTATAAGGCTTGCTGTCGGCCTCCGACGAGGGGTCGTGCGACGATAAGAACCAGTTCACACGACTTTCAACAACTTCTTGAGGAGAAGCGAGAGCGGGATGGAAAGCAGGATGTAGTAGAATATCCATCCAGGGTGCCAACCGAAGAGGCTGAATCCATCGCCGAGCGGCGTGAGCTTCTTATTGCCCACATCGAAACTCTTCACCGTTCCGGAGAGCGGCATCTGCGGTTGGAGATACGCGCGCTCGTCCGTGATAAGGACTTTGCGCTCGAACGTCGCGCCCGCGAATGTGAGATTGAGATAATGCTCCCCGGCGGGACCCTTGACGACCCATGATGCGGCGCCGTCTTTGACATTCCGCTCAGGCGAGTCGATAGTGAGCACAGAAGCGCCACCAAGCACCGCGACGCCACCGACACCCTCTTCGAATGTCGCGCTCACGGTAAACGGAGTGTTCGGTTCGATCGGGAAGTATGCGAAGTGGCTGGAGAGCCAGAAGAAGACGAGGAGGAATGGGACCAAGGTCACAAGAAGAGGCTTGAACGACTCTTTCATCAGTTCCATCTGGATAGGCATGACCTTCTGCTGGACCTTGAGGAGTTTCTCCGGGTCCTCGCGCAAGCGCTTCATCTGCTCTTGGTACTTCTTCGTATCGTCACGCAAGCGCTTCATCTTCGCTTGGTCCGTCAAGTACTTCTGCAGGAGCGTGCTGATGAGCGCGAGAAGCGATGCGAGGAAAACAATGGCGAGCAAGGAGGGCACATCGAGGAGCCAACCGAAGACGGGGTTGAATATCATATCGACGAACGCTTGGAAACCACTGACCATGGTTACTGGACGAGGGGAGTTCTTTTTAAGTGTTTCGTGCGTCGTACGTCGCGACGAGATACCGCAGTCTTATGCTATGACTGTGAGAGAACAATGGAATAGACACCTGCGGTTTTTTATAGAAGTTGAGCCAGTGAGCGCACGGTGTTAGAGCAGAACCAGGCCGAACTCATCAGGAACAAGACCGAGCAATCGCTGCGCATCATGCAGCAACTCTGGGAAGAGCGCATTAGAGTATTGAATGAGTACTTCGACCAGCGACGCGGCATCACATTCTTCTTCATGAGAGGAAAACCCGCAACGCAAGAACGGTTGGCGAAGACCCTTGCGCAGCTCGAGACTGTCAACCGAAGAGAACAACACCTCATAGTCATCCTCAGAGATGGTTCGCGCAAAGCAGTCGATATACTGAGTAGACTTGAACCGTCTTCAGAACAGGAGAGAATACTTACGTCGGATGCGACTGCGGAGTTCCGCAACACGTTCGCAGATCTTGAGCACACGCTCGTTCAATGCAGGGACGTGATGGTGTTCCAAGAGAGTTTTCTCAAGAAGGAGGCAGACCTCCTGGTAAACGCCGACGACAGGACGTGGAACGATTATATCGCGGAGATGCAAGTCGTCGCGAACAAGATGCGCGCTATGACGGACGAACACCGACGATTAGAGAACACGAGAATATTCCTGCAGAAGACCAACGTCTCGATCATCGCTTGCCGCAACGCTATCGAGAAGAAAGGACCGACCGCGTACATCGAGCCCAGCATCTATTCGGCGATTACCCGAGTGTTCGCCGCTAACATCGTCTCAGCATTGCTGATGCATAAAGACATACGCCTCGACGCGACCTTCTTCAAGTTCACGAGCATCACCGCCAGCTTGGTTTTTCTCATCAATTTCGGGGATTACTATTACAATTGGTTCAGCTGGATGACGGGAAAGATGTTAACGCTACGCAAATCTGCTGCCAAAGCGCTGCATCGATGAAGACAGTGAAACACGATCGATATCTAGGCGATGAGACATGCAGCACTTTCCCCTCACCAACAAGCTACACACCGACGTACTCGAGGAGAGATACGGTCCCATACACGCGGTAGTATTGCGCCACGACGCAGAAATCAGAGAGGCGCACCTCAGCGACGCGACAGACATATCCCGCACTTACGCGGTGACGCTCTTCAATAACGAGGTATCGGCGGATATCGCCATGATTGACGCAACCATCCGAAACGGCGCGCCGATAGGCAAAGCGTTCCGGACGCAAGGATACGATATCAGGAAGAACGTCATCGATGTCTACGTATTAGATATCCCGCCGTGGCTGCGCGATGCGTTTCAGGTTACAGGAACAAAGGCGAAGGTGCGACTATCAGAATTCTACGCGCGCAAAAACGATCGCAACCCCGAAATATACGGTATCGTCGCGGAGGTCTACTCTCCTGAGTTCCGGCNNGTAGGTGGATAGAGCGCAGTTGAGCGCGGTCACGTGTACACTCGAAGTTGAAGGGATAACGAAGCAGACGGTATGGGAGCGCGTCGGGAAAGGCAACGACTGGTCCGATCTCCGCGCGAAGTTCGCTAAGGCAAAATCCTCGTCGAAACCGCTTATTGACGAATACCGTCAGCAGATACTCTGCTGCATCGTTGCACGGCAACAATAGCAATATCATCTACTACTCGAGAACTGCGGAGCATGTACCCCGCTACGCGGATTGATTCGGAGCTCACAAGGTTGCTCGGCCGTTACCTCGCAACACGAAGGAAAGCTTGTTTTCCTTGTGCCAGGATTCGTCACTGCGAATCCTCGGCACTCGCTCCTCGGGAGAGACTCCAAGACAGTCCTCATCGTGTTGAAGCACGAGGTACCACTCATGTAATAATAATCGTAGTAGATCCTTCAAACAGGATTCTTGAGATCGACAATATCGACGCGTTTACCGGTGTTGTCAGGATATGGATTCGGGTAATGTGCTATCCGGATGCGTTTCACACCGCTGAACACGTGGACCTCATTCAAGCTCAGCCGTTTCGTTGTAAACACGTCATCAGGAAAGTACGGCAACAGATCGAGATCCAAGAAAAGGGATGACAATGGATTCCATATCCACGACCGTTCATGCCACTGGAGGCTATCGAGCTCCTTGAGTATGAGTAGGAACAGCACAAGCGCACCGGATACGACGGTGACGATCGCTATCGATATCCAGGTGTTCTGGTTCTCGTGGAACAACGAGAAGATGATGATGCCGCCGAGAACAATTAGGCTTATCCACTCATAGGACATCATCGTGTTCTGCACATTGTAGCAAACACGTTTGTGTATCCGCGTCAGCTCACCCATATTATCGAGTATCTTGCTCTTTGCGTCCTCTTGGCCTCTCGTCTTTGTTTTGAGCTGCATCAAGTGCGCGGACAGCAATCGCAACGCGTCGTGGCTACGTTCAAAATCCTGCAACTGGTAGTCTATCTGCGTCTGGAGGAATTGGTCAATCCTCTCGCGCACTTGCGCGAGCGCACCATCACCGAACACTCTTGATAAATCGTAGACGTTCAGGAGAATAGCGTCCTGCTCTCGTAACTGCTCGCGGATTTTGTCAAGCCGAGTCTGCCTATTGCTGACGGAGTACGCAAGCATCATGCCGAACGTGAATACCGCGACCACCAACACCGTGTTCACAGTGAAATTTGTGAAATCCATCGTCGATTGACCGGGTACGAGGACTGCGGCAACGAAAAAGACGACAACCGCGACAAACAAGTTGGCGTAGATGCTTCGTTTCATAGGGGAATAGCACTGATATCCGTTCTTAAATGTTTTCCACTACGTACGAGTACGGATCGCACGCAATGATAGCCACATACATGGGGTAGACAAGAAAGGACAATCAAGAACGAGAGAGAACGAAAGAGAAGAGAGCGGATACTCACCCCATGAATTTCTTCATCGCCGGGTTCATGTCGACAAGGTGCTGCTGCGCGATGTCCATGTAGAGGCGGTAGACGATCATCACGGTGAGGAGGATTCCTGTTCCGGAGCCCAAAGCGCCCGTCAGGTCTGCGAGCGATGCGATCAGTCCGACGGCGATGGCGCCCATGATGGTGAGCGGCATGATGTAGCGTTCGAGCATGCGCTCGAGGACTCGCTGGTCCTTGCGGAAGCCCGGTATCTGCAGGCCGGAGTTCATGATCTGCTTCGCCTGCGACCGTGCGTCGAGGCCTGCCGTCTGGACCCAGAAGATGGCGAAGACGACACTGAAGATCACGAAGATGAGCACGTAGACGAGCGCCTGGAGGATGGTTATCCATGAGAGCGAACCGCTCAGCGACATCTGCACGATGTTGTGCGGCGTTACCCATTGCACGAGCGTGTCGGCCCACGTCGCTTTGGCTAGTTGCGCGACGAGCTGGAAGTTGGCGAGGAGCGCGGCCGTAAGGATGACCGGGATATTGCTCGTGTAGAAGAACGAGAGCGGCCATCGGATGCCGTGGCCTCGTACGCGTCCGAACGAGAGCGGGATCTCGACTTTCATGGCTTGCGTGTAGACCGCGACCATGAAGACGAGTATTGTGGCGATAATGGTGAAGAGCGCAATGGCCGCGATGACGGTCTCGCCCGCTTGCAATGCCTGCACGAGCTCGAAGACCTTACCCGTGCTGAACTGGCTGGTCTCGACGCCCGAGATCGCCTGCTTGAACGGCGAGAAGAGGCGGATGAATATCTGCTGCGAGACGCCTGCGGCGATGAAGAGCGAGATACCGGATCCGAAGCCCCATTTCGAGACGACTTCGTCCATGAACATGACGAGCACGCCGCCCATCATGAGCTGCAGGATGAGGACGCTCGGAGGGATGCCTGCCGCGGGCGAGAGACCGCCGAGCATGACGTAGATGATACCCTCGAGGAGGACGAAGCCGAGCGAGAGGAGTTTCTGCACGCCCTGATAGCGGCGTTTGCCTTCGTGGCTTGACAAATCGAACTTGATGATGCCGGCGCCGTTGAGGAGCTGGAGCACGATGGAGGCGGTGACGATCGGACCGATACCTAACGATATCAGGCTGCCGAATGACGCGCCCAAAACAGTGCTGAGGAATTGGAATTGCGCGAGCGCGTTGGCGCCGAGGCCGTAGAGCGGGATGAGACCGAGGATGAAATAGAGCATCAGAATAATGAGCGTCCATTTCAGCTTCTCGCCGAACGCGAGTTTCTTCTGTTTCGGACCATCTACCTCAGGAAGGTATTGGATGATAGTGTTGAGGAATCCTGCCATGTAATCCCTTGTCGTACGTAGCGTCTAGGCATCTCCTCCTGTTTAAATAGGTTGTGGGGGAGGGCGCTCCACGGCAACAGATGCTTTTGTTGTGGCCTTAGTCACTTCGTTCCTAGGTTTGCCCACTGCGTAGTCAAACCTTGGTGCGTATCCAGACTGTCGTCATTTGGCCGCAGCCGACGACAGTCGTATATGGACTGCCGTCATACGAACGCCGCCACAACAAGCACAAAGCCGTAGATAAATAGCGAAAACGATAACTGCTGAACACACGTATACGCCCTACTCGGATAGGTCGCCCCGCCACTCGCTCTCTATGTGTCTCGGCATGTCTCGGACAGTCCATAATAGGAGCGAAAGTATCGCACCACGAAACTCTTAGGCGAATCACACTCGTGGTTGCTGCGGCGGATATACTCTCGGTTCGGTTTCGGGCGCCGCGTTGCCGTCGGGTCCCCCGGCCGTTTCGGCCGTACCCGACACGGCGCCCTCAGTAATAC
>DUGD01000008.1 GCA_013331575.1 Candidatus Woesearchaeota archaeon | reverse complement strand
TCTCGAAGGGGCGTTTCACAATATGCAAGCCGAACGTCCGTGCCCATCGTGTGTAGAATGGTATGAGGTGGTCATTGTATTGGAGCGTTCCAGGACTCGTTCCTGCGTTCGCTGGTGATGCGTCTTTGAACCCTGGTAGTCCTTGGCCGACGAATTGTTTCGTTGTCCGGTACGCGTGCGGACCGTATTTTTTGAGTATGTCATCGAGCGCGACGTCGATGTCGTGCTGTGAGGGCGCGTTCTTTCCTGTCAAGTCGGGGGCTGCGTCATTGCCAGTCCCGTGGCCGCCGCCCTTGCCTGGCTTTGGCGTGATGAGATGCTCTATCTCCTTGCCGAAGTTGAGGATGTTGTCGCAATGGTCTTTTCCGCTGCCTGATAACAGCTTGAGTGTGAGGATGTTCTTGAGCATTCGGCTCTCATCCGATGAGAGTTCGGGGAGGCGTGAGGCGTACTTCGCATGCGTCGACGAGTAGACGGCGCACAGGAGGCGGTTGATGCTCGCGCTGTTCTGGTCATTCTTCGCCAGATTGCGTGCGATCATCCCTTCCCGCAACGCGTACAGATCTTCCGTCCCGAAACGGAGTGTGCGCAGCTCGTCCACCATATCCGAATAGAATCCGTAGACGTCGCCCGCTTTCTCCTTGAAGTACGCATCGGTGTACGCGCGCAGCATGATCGTTTCAGAGAGCTCGCGTGGGAACTCCGCGTAATGTCCCACTTCGTGCTGGAGTATCGCGCTCATCGCCCGCGCTTCGCCCATCTCTTTCGCTATCTCCGCGACGAATCCTCGGTCGATGAGGGTCTGTTTCGTCTGCCACACGAACGCTGCGGTGTCCATCGTTGGGTCATCAGTGATTTTCGGCTCCATGATGTGCGGGTGGTTGAACTTGTCCTGTATCCATGGCCAGAGCTTCGCGAGCGTATCTTCGAGTGTCATGGGAGCACCTCGTAGCGAGGATCATCGATGATGTCCTGAGCGGTAGCGACACAGTGCGCATAGAACTGTTGACGTTCCGATCCGTCAGCACATACGATATAATGACCATTCAGGAAGAGTTCCAATCTCGCTCTTTCATTTCGTTGGGAGATATGGGGGGTGCTGATCTCGATATCGCCGTAGCGTTTTTCAAGGGCGGCTATCATGGTGGCGTGTCGTTTGCCGAATATCGCGCGCATGAACATGGTCATGACAGGGTCGTCCCCTACGTTCGATCTTCGCGCCGATAACGGTGTGAAAGGATAACGCACCAGTATTGGGTCGGTCGGACCGTCATGGCGTACGCGGACGATGTCATCATTGTACTCCAAGGTGGTTCTGGTCTCTAGAACGAGAGCACTCATCGAGTCTAGCATATTGACGACCTCTTTTCCTAGTGGACCGGTCTCCACGTCAGATCTATAGTACAGCTCTGCAACCAACGGCCCTGATGGAAGACGCCACCCCCAAGGGTTCGATACCCGGTCGTGCTCGAGCTCTTTCCATCCAGCGAGGGTCTTGTTTATCCTTTCTCCGTCGTCGAGCATGTAGCTGCTCGATATGACGAGGTCAGTCCTAGTGCTATCTTCCAGCTCCACCTCGCGGAAGAGATAACCGATAGTGTGATCATCGGTCTTGGCAGTCCTATCCACGATGCGTTGTATTGGCTTGAACGTTTCATCTGGTAGCACAACGTCTGATAGTTCTTGCGCTTTGTGTCCCGCGGGCTTGAAGTGCTCAATCATTGCGCACCTTGTACCGCGGTGAGGAGAAATTCTCTAGGAGAGAGACGCCGCGATTGGGATTGATACCACCGATGACGCCGCCGTCGGCGTCGATAAAGAGCTTACCGCTGCCACTGACGCCAAGTACCAAGACACGCGCACCAGTAACTCTTTTTTCCGACATCAATACTCGGACTGGTGTTCCGTATTTGCTGAGTGTTTCTTTTGCTGTCGGGTATCGTTGTCCTAGTATTGCCCGCAGAAACGTGTTTATCATAGGAGTATTGTCTTCGGAAAGATCGAAAAATATCCCTTCCGGCACTGGAGTGATTCCCGTGTCGATCGTCCAATTGTGGTATACGTTGGCGCGCCCTTCGTTGTATCCCAAAATGGTGCTTGTCGAAGTCCATCGTGTTTTCGGTTTGAGTGTTTCATGCCATAATCGCGCTACTTCGCGAGATATTGCTGTATCGTCGTGCTGTGCTCGGTAGCATAACTCGAGGACCACCGGTGCTGAGGGGGTGAACCATTTGAGTGGATTCGCTGTGTTGTCTCGTTCGTACTCTTGCCATCCGTTGATATCCTTTTTTATTTCTCCTTCTGCACTACGTAATAGTCCCCTGGACAGCACGATGCTACCAATGACTCCTGGCTCGTATTCTACATCATGATAGAGATAACCGATAGTCTTATCCTTGTCTTCAAGAGTCGTATCGATTACGCGCTGTATCGGCTTGAACACTTCTTTAGGCATTACTATTTCAGATAGCTCCTGTGCTTTGTGTCCTGCCGGTTTGAAGTGCTCAATCATTGCGCACCTCGTATTGTGGACGTGGGAAGTTTTTGAGGAGAGAGATGCCGCGAGCGGGTCTACAGTAGTTGACGTCGTCGTAGGCGTAGACGTCGAACCCATCATTGCTGAGGACGCGAAGCACCAGGGCACACTCACCAATGCCAGTATAGTTCGGCGTCCATAACTGTACTTGTTGGCCGTATTTTCCGAATATTTGTTGTGCGGAAGAATGGCGTTTGCCGAGTATGGCACGAAGGAACTGATTCACTGGTGGAGTCTTATCATTTGAAAGATCAAGGTCGGTCTCATCTGGAACGGGAGCGATTCCCGCGTCCATCGTCCAGTCATGATACGTATGAGCAATGCCTTCTTCATAACGCAAAATTGTGCTTGTTCGCAACCACCATTCTTTATGGTTGAATGTTTTGTGCCATGACAATTGCAATTCCTGAGATAACGGCGTAGTGCCAGATTGTGAACGATAACATAATTCGAGTGTCAACGGTCCCGACGGGATGAGCCATTCTTGAGGATTTTCTTTCTTATTCCCTTCGTACTCATGCCAACCGCTAGTTGACTTACGTATTGCGTTTCCCTCGTTACCGCGCAGCAATCCTTTTGAAAGAACAATATTACCAACGCAGTCTTTCTTGTATTCAACATCGTGATAGAGGTATCCTACAGTCTTGTCTTCATCTTCGATAGTCGTGTCGATCACGCGTTGTATCGGCTTGAACNNGCTCAATCATCGCGCACCTCGTACTGTGGTGACGGGAAGTTCTCTAGGAGAGAGATGCCGCGAGCGGATTGACGCTTGTTAGTAAGATCGACGGTGTCAATATAGAATCTGCCGTAGTATTTGTCGCTGCCGAACCCTAAAAAGCACATTCCATCGGTTCTGGTTGTTAGTTTTACTGGTGCGTATCGCCCAAGTATCTTCTGTGTGAGCGCGTGTCTTTTGCCAAGTATTGCCTGTAGGAATTGTTGCGTGTCAGGGGTATTGTTATCTGCTATTGTTATTGTTACAGGTCGTTCTTCCGGAGTGCTTGTTGTGATGAGCGGCTCGTTCCAGTCGTGCTCTACGTATGTCATCGCGGGTGTGTACGTTATGATTGTGCTTGTTATCGGCCACATATGCAAAGGTGTCATATACCATGTCTTGTCCACTTCTTGTTGTATTGGTCCGCTGTCGCGCTGTGTTCTATAGATCATCTCAATGGTCGTTGGTCCTGATGGTATGCGCCATTCGATCGGATTCTCCTTCTCGTCGTGCTCATATGCTTGCCATGCGGACTTTGCGTTATATCTCACGTTTCCTCTTTTGTCGCGCAGCAATCCTGCAGACAACACAACATCCCCAACACATCCTTTCCTGTATTCAACATCGCGATAGAGGTAACCCACGGTCTGTTCTTTTCGTCCGAAGAGCCTTTCGAAGAAGTTCGGTCGTTTCACGACGCGTTGTATCGGCTTGAACGTTTCATCAGGTAGCACAATGTCTGATAGTTCTTGCGCTCTATGCCCTGCGGGCCGAAACCCTTCGCGGCTCATCGCTCGGTCCATGCGTCTTACCTGAGCTGTGTTCCGAGGAGGTTGTAGTAGAGTTGCAGATGCGGGTGGTCGGGGAGCGGTTTGTCGATGACGCTCTTCGCGTTCGCATAGACCCTGACGGCGCTGTCCGCATCGGACGCTTTGAGTTTCGTGACGGCCGCTTCGTTCTTCTTAGGGCTTCCGTCCCAGCCGTACTCGAAGAGCTTCGCCGCGGCTTCATCGAGCGCACGGACATCGTTCGCGATGCCGTTCGCGCCGCGATAATTGTCATCGATGCCGTTGAGCAACCTGCGTGTCAAATCGAGCGCTTCGTGCTCGCCGCGGAGACGCGGCGATTCCTTGTGCGTCGCCTTGTAGTCGGCGTGGAATTCGATACGGTGCGCGAGGCAGTATGGCGCGACGGCGAGGAGATGGTCCTCCGTCACACGGGCATCGCCGAGATACGCGGCAAGCATGCTCGCATAGTAGCTTGTGGATGGCATGGCGCGGCCGCTGACTGGCGAGAGGATGTGCCGGTGCGCGAAACCGTTCAGTGGTGTCGTACCCTGAGCTTGATCGCTCNNTTGTGCGTCGAGTTGTCGATCGGGTCCTCGGGGCGTTTCTCTCCATAGCGTGGTGTGCTGTTGCACTCGTCGATGATGCAACCGCGCAGCGTGATCGCGCCGGGTGCCCACTCGAGCGCTTTGGCGCGCGCCTTGAGGGCGTTGAGCGATGCTCTTGCCGCTGTGTACTTGGGCGCTTCCTTCGCGATGAAATCGAGTTTCTCTTTCACGCTCTTGTCCTTTCGGAGCATGTATTCCGTGATGCGGTTCGTCTTCTCCGGGTCCTGCAGTTCGGGCTGGCGCTCTTTCGCCGTTTCGACGAGGTCGAAGTCGAACGATGTCGGCAGAGGGAATTCGAACGAGATGTCGAAGCGGTCTTTCATGGCGGCGGTGAGATCGTATGTACCGGCGCCGTTATAGTTCATTGTCGCAAAAAACGGGAATTTCCCTCGGCCAAACCTCTTTCCGAAGTGAGTCATCGTACCCGTCCTGATGAATTCGAGTGTTGAGGAGTGTTTACCGCTCGTGATGCGATTGATCTCATCGAATGTGAGTGTCGGAAGGTAAAGTGCGGGCTCCCAGATAATCTCTTCATCGCCCGATTTCTGGAGCTTTCCAAGATCAAGACGACAGAACATCGTATCTTTCGTCTGTTCCACGTGGCCTTGGATCTTGTGCGTGTCGTAGAGGTCGGCGGGCAGTCCTGTCATGACGCTGCTGAGCATCGCCGTGAATGTCGTCTTGCCGCTGCCTACGTTGCCTTTGAGGAGCATGGTCCTGTCGTCGGCGACCGTGAACGCGCCCACGAGGGTCTTGAAGTGCTCCACTGTGTGGTTTCCCACCGTCTCCCTATGGGAGTCGATGACGTATTTGGCAGCGGTCTCTACGATGCGTTGTGTTTCTTGATGAGTGGTCATGTTATGACGAGAGAATGCAATTTTACTTATAAAGGTTTCCTTTTGTAACTATTATTCAGTAGTATCTTTTTGGGGTGGTCGTTTTTTAAGTCGGGAAAGACTCCCCTCGTCAACGAAGGTGGTCATCAGCCTGATGGCGATTATCATCTTGTTCCGGTCAAGTTCTACAACGCGAATGTCGGCACGTCGGTGAAATACAAGAAGGAGTGGACTGTTGTGGAGCGCGATGCTGATGACAACGCCACAATAATCAGCATGGAGATAACTCCGCGCGTTGAGTAATATACTTCTTTTTTCAAACTTTTGTCTATAATATCTTCACGCCGTCCAATCCCGCGAAATCCTTGTCTTTTGTGAGAAGCGTTAGGTTGTGCTCCTGCGCCGTGCAGTAGATGATGGCATCGATGAGGCCGAATGACGATTGTCTCTTGCGTTGGGATTGTTTTATCATCGCAGCATCTATGCATGCTTCGACCGATATCGGCAGTATGCGCATGTGCTGCTGTATGAACGCCACTTGCGGTCGTGCATCGCGCCCTTTTCTCGTCATGATATCGGAAAACTCCGCGATCGAGATGATGGTTATCGCTGCCCCGTTGTTCTCAACCGTTTCGCAGACTATCGCTCCTCGTTCCGTGCCGTCGAAGAATTCCAGTATGGCTGATGTATCGAGGAGACATTCACTCATATTTCGACCTCATCCGGTCTGCTTTCGTCCATGGCCCGATCCCTTTGAGGGAGCCGAACATCTTGCGTGCGTCGCTTTGCGCGCCGGTGAGGTTCTTGATGACTTCGTTGTAGCTCGACACGTTGTATTTCTTTTTGAGCAAGTCGAGACGTTGTTTCGTGACCATGTCGATCTGGATAGTTGTGTTCATCCATGTGTTATAGTTATAGTTATATTTATAGTTTTTCTTCTCGTCGAAGAATGATATCAACTATATAGAAAATATATTTGTCGAGAACACACTCGACGATGGTACTCTCGCAGGCAACCTTTAAATATCTCCTTCTCGACGATTCTGCTGCGGCGCATCTACTGCTCGTCCCTCGCAGGTCTGTCTCGATCCTCACCGGTCGGGGCCCCTTCCCCGACGTTCGGGTCTTGGAATGCACGCCAAGGCAGCCAGAGACAAACTCCTGACTGTGATTACGACGATAGAACTACTCCCTAAGGTTCAACACATGGTCCTCGAGAATATCATCTCAGCGTTCCAGACCGAGCAGAGGCCTTACAAGACGGCCTTCCTCGGCTTCATCTATACGACGATCGCTATCTTCCTCGCGTGGATGGTCTTCCGCACCTACGCGTCCACCACGATGGTCTTCTTGGTGACCATGGCGGGCATGCCGCTTTTCTACCAGCTCATCGTCATGGAGGAGGAGAAGGACCTCGAGGGCATGGAGGAATCGTGGCTTCTCAAGGAGCACGGCAAGGCCATCCGCGCCTACATGTGGATGTTCATCGGCATGTGCGTCGGCTTCATGCTCTGGTACAGCGTCCTGCCGACGGACATGACATCGACGCTCTTCACTGCGCAGCGCGAGACCATTAATGCGCTCAACGGTCGCGCCACCGGTTTCGTCGGCCTTGATATCGGCCTCTTCACGAAGATATTCCTCAACAACGTCCGCGTGCTCGTGTTCTGCGTGCTGTTCTCCTTCCTCTACGGTGCGGGAGCGCTCTTCATCCTGGCGTGGAACGCGTCCATCATCGGATCGGCGATGGGCAACATCGTGCGCAATAACATCAGCTCTCTCGCCGACGCGGTAGGATTCTCGAGCGTCGCAGGCCACTTCCAGGTCGTGAGCTACGCCCTTTTGCGCTACGCGCTCCACGGCATCCCGGAGATAGCGTCGTACTTCGTCGCAGCGCTCGCGGGCGGCATCATCAGCATCGCAGTCATCAAGCACGACATGGGGACGCGCAAGTTCGAGCATGTCATCCTCGACACGGCGGATCTCCTCCTCATATCGCTCCTCCTGTGCTTCGTCGCCGGCATCCTCGAAGTCTGGGTCACGCCGATATTCTTCCAGTAGGGAAACGCCCCAATCACAAACGCAGGAATCACCTCGTACTAGGTACGCGCTGCCTTGGAGCAATCCCGAGTCGAGAACGCTACAAGACAAGAGTCGAAGCAGCACGGTGAGCGGCGAGACACGGAGGATTCGGGCCATTATCCGAATCCTCGTGCCAGGATACTACGTATCCTCGGCAAACTCCGCGAAGCGCGATGAATACTCCGCAGCGCGAAAGCCAAGAGTCGATTCTTAGATACGGCAACAACTTATTTAAGCGAAGCGAGACTCCTCTCATCAGCGCAAGGAGGAGATGCAATGGCAATCATGAGTGACGGATTCAACACCTATGTCCAACGAAAAGGTGGTTGGGAATTGGTGACGCCCGAGAGCACAGAAATGAGCGTCGGCGGCAAGCCGGTCTATCGATACGATAGGTCCAGCGGCGTCCTTGAGCTCGCGGTACCACCAAGCGAACTGGAGAAGATAGCGAGCCAATACGGTGAGCAGCTCCCCGAAGGCTTCGCTGTGGACATATCGATACCCCCATTGGGCAATCAACACTTCAAGGGCGTCAAATCCTTCAAGTCTCTTGTCGATGAAGAAGGAAATTACCTCTCCGCTCCGTCGTCGAACATGGCGGAAAAGACCGCAGTCGCAAAAGAGCAGGTGATCAGCGGCAGGTTGGGCGAACTGTCCGTAGGCTACACGATGGACGAGATTGTCGCTAACGCGCCGTCCAAGCCAACTCCGTCGCTCTATCAATGCGTGAAGGATTACGTCAATAGATTCTTCTAAGAACGCACTCTTTTTTTATTATCTCTTTTCGTTTCTACTTCGGCGGCAGATAGAGCAGCATATTATCCCGTTCTTTCCAACGCCATGAAAACTCGCTGAAAGACACTTCTTTGCGTATTGCATCATAAGGATCGTGCATAAAGAACTCTTTCCGGTTATGGCCGTGCAGCACAACAACGTGCGGATAGCCATCGGAAAAATTAGGGATGCTGGCGGCGACAGGAACATTGTGCTCGAGCAGTCGTACGATGTCGGGCATCAGTAATCCCGTTGTACGCTCCATTGGTACGCGCTTCCAAGTGCAGTAGCGTTCTGTATCTTCCCACGTGCAGCCCGCGAGCGGATCGTATCCTTCGAACTCCGAGATTACCGTCTGCGGAGACGTCGATATATCACGATGGCGAAAGAGCATTGCAAGCATCGTCGGCACACAGGCATATTCATCAGGCTGCTTCAAGTAGTCGACGGGTAATTTGATATACGAAGAGTCAATCGTCATGCTCACCACCGTATCGGCAGCGCGCGCTCGACGCGCTTCATCCAGTTCGGCGATCCCACCATGTTCAGAGAGTACCGCGCGACGTCGGAATCGGCGAACCGGTCGTAAAGGTTGCCGTACTCCGCGAAGACATGGCCGTGTCCACCTACAAAACAGACGCGGCCCGAAAGCGCGCGGATGTTCCGTTCCATATTGTCATCGCGTGCCTGCAACCACGGTATTATTCTCTCGTCGGATATGTTCTTTTTGTGATACAACATATTGCCGAGAGCCCACAGTCCTGGCAGCGGTCTTGTGATTAAAGATTCTATTTTACTGCTTGGTCTCCACGAACGGCCCTTCACCTCATCGTCGACGTACGCTATGTGCGCATCGCTTTGTGCGCAATAATCGCCACTTTCGCGGTATTCGTATACGTAGTTCTTGACTATCCACGCAACGGTCTCGGGATAGCTATGAGGGTATTTCTTGAGAAAGGCGCTCACTCTGGCAGGAGGATCCGCCAACCATCTATCAAGATACTGCGCGCGTTTTGTATCTATCTCTATCGCGATGATATCTGGTTGCAAAAGCCCGAGCATGGAGGATAATCTCTGCGGTCCCCGGCGATCAACGTGCGTTGTCCCCACGAACACGATTGAGTCAGGCATGGCGCACCAGTCAAGAATCCTCAGTCACGTCGGTATGGCGTGATGATGATATCGCCTTGATATCCGCTCGCGCCCTCTGGCGCTGCCTTGCGGAAGCCCGCGAGCACAGGCTCGCNNTCTTTATCGGCGCGACATACGAGAACGCATCACGTCCTTCGACCGTTCCGATGATGGTGTAGATATCGTTTTTGCCCTTACGCAGCTCTACTGTGCCATAGCACCACACGTGCTCGCTCACTGCGATCTTGCTTCGTACAGGCGACGTGCGAAAATTCACTTTCGCCTCGATGAACGCTGCGATAGTACGCCCGTCAGGTTTCGCTTCACGTAACGCATCAGCCACCTCAGCGATCTCGTCGATGGTGTACTGCCGCGCGAACGACTGGCGAAGCCTTGCATTTATGAGATCCATCGTTCACACTCCTCTCTGCCCGTACTCGCGGTACAGGAAGTGGAGCTGCGCGAGCGGCTTGATGCGGGTCAGTGCGTAGCGCGATAAAAGCCACGGTTTCCCGTATGATCCTTGCACCTCATCTCCTGAGATGGCCCAGTGGCCGAATGGTGCGATGAATGAGAACGCGGGTGTCCGGGCTGAGAACGGTTCGTTGCTCGCGATGCGGTACACCGCTTTTCCTTTTATCGGCGAGAAGAGCATGCTTATGTACGCAGGACCGTTGTACTCCTGCGTGGAGCCGTGTCCTCTCGAGAGGCGTGGGGCGTTCTGCCATCCTTCCACCGTGATCTTCNNTACTGCGTCGGACCCACCATCGACGGTCCGCTTTTCAATTCGGCTAACCACCGAACGAGCCGTTCGAGGTCTTCGTTATCCGCCGGAGGTGTGTGCGGCGTCATTCGAGCACCTTCACTTTTCCCGGTCGCGTCTCGAAGATCTCACCCTCTTCGATGAGCGTGCGCAGATACTTTTCCCCGTCAGGGAACTGCAGCGCTTGGAGTATATCCTCCACATCGGCGCCTCCTCCGGCGTCGAGCTCTCGGATCTTCATGATGAGGAGCTCGAAAGGATTCTTCGCAGGAGTGGTGTGGGGCGCGGCGACGGCATTGTCTGCTGTTGCGGCGATTGCTCGTGGAGTACTGATCGCTGCATCAGAGATGAGTGGTCCGGCGTTTTGCGTCGCATGGGTGACTGGTGTATCACTGTGTCGCATCACCGGCGCGATGTGCGCAGTATTCTGCAGCAGTGCGAGTTCCCGCTTGCGGTATTGCGCCCACGCAGGGTTGCGCAAACGCTTGCATATCTCGAGCACGAGATAGCGCTCGTTCTGGTACTCGCGCGGTCTGCCGATGACGAGGACCATATCCCCGACATCCGCACGCAGCGGAGTGGGTGCGGCGTCGAAACTGCGCACTCCCATGATCGCGGTGCCGTCATCCATCGTGAATGCCGCATCACCGCGTCGTTCCACGATGACACCGATAGCGCTCGCTCGCGCGACCATGCCGCGGTGCGTGCGCACGCCGCTCGGTATGAGGCCGTCATTCTGCACCCATGATCCGCCTCTTATCTCGTCGAGAGTGCAGGGTACTGCCGGTTGCCGAGCGTATTGCGTCGCCATTGCCTCTTAGGGAGCGCGTAGGGCTTCTTAACGCTTGCGGAGAGCGTGCCGCAAGTTCTCCGTCATGAACGCCATACCGTTCGTCACTCGGTTGCGTCGTCCACCTTACTCACGCGCATCACTTATAAACTGGAATCGATTCCCTTGCCCTGAGGGGTGAGGGAAGGCCGTGCATGAAGTACGCAGCGAGAATTGATATGCAACAGCTCGACCGGTTCGCCGAGCACCTGAAATCCATGCCTTCGGGTCCATCGCTCAACTTCTATAGCTTCCCGGGCAAGGAAGGAAAGCCGATCATAGCGAGCGATATGTACCCGCCGATCGGTCACCCGAAAGTCCCCGATTTCTTCGGTTTCCTCTGCATGCACCAATACGGGTTCTGGCATGACGACGGACAACGCTACACCGCGCCGCTCTATGGCACGATGAACGGCCGCAAAGATGTGAAAGGGTCGGATCTGCTGAACATGGCCTGCATGCGCGCGTTCAACAAAAACGATGCTATCTTCGTGCCGTACAATCTCGCCAGGCTTTCGGACAAGGAGTATAAAGAGACTATCTTCGCGGATGATAACGGCACGATACCTTTCCGCGATATCGAAGAGAGAATAACCATGTCGCGCGAGTATGGCACCCACCTCGATGAGACGTACGGAGATATCACCACGCTGCTCGTGGCGTCGAATAACGAAGGAGCACAGATGTGCTTCCCCCAGGAGCGCGATCATCGCTTCACTCAACCACGACAACCACCACTGCAGTATTTCCTGAACGCGATAGGAAACGTCCCTGGTTACAACGCGGATAAATGGCAGAAGAAGAACCTCTTGCTCGCGATGGCCATGGCCAACCGCCCGGAGCGATTCCTATCGGCGGAACCAAGCGATAAGCACTGGGCACCTATCGTCGATTACCATCTCATGCGCCTCGCGCTACGCACAGGTATCGTGATGATCGAACCCGAGCACCGCGAGAACAACATCGCGAAAGGATTCGTCACAGCAGACGTCGAGGAAGATGTGCGCATGCACGTGCATGCGGCATTCCGGACGCTCATAAAGAGATCCGGCCGCACCATGGCGGAGATCGACAATCTGTTCTGGAGCGGCCGGCGCTACTGTCCTGAGGACAAGCCCGTGAACTGCGAGCCATGCGCGCTCAACACGGTCTGCGCGAAGGACAAGGAGCTGTTCCAACCGGTGATGCGGACGACAGCGTACTGACTGCGCACGAAGCAATGATGACCTAGTACCATGACGACATAGCATGCATGGCACGTTTAATGCATGAAGGCAGGAGAACGATAATGGCACGCACAGCGAGAGACATTGCATCGCGGGAAAGAGGCATCGCCTCGCGAAGAAGCATCGCTTCGCTCGCCATCGGATCGCTCATGGCGATATTCTCGCAGCAGTCATACGCCGTGAACGATTGCCTCGCCTTCCGTCCGGATACCCGTGTGCAGGTGGAATATCAGGACCCTGGTGTGCCCGTCCCTTGTGTGCCGCCCGAGGATCAATACGCCGGGCCCACCATCGACATGTCGCAGTACTTGGTAGCGGCGCAGCATAGCACGGACGCCAAGCAATTCTACCTCACCGGTCACATGGAGTGCTTCGGCGGCGAGTGCGAGCGCAACGGCGAACCCCGTTTCAGCGAAGGGATGTACGGAAAATCCTACTGGCAGTCGACAACAGACGGCGTGCCCCGCTTCGTGCAGACAAAGGCCCCGCGGGCGCCGAGCGAATTCTTCTCCGTGCGCGGCACGAGCATCTTCCTCGAGCAAGAGGTGATGACGTGGGATGTTTCCGTGAACAGCGAATACCGGGACCATCATGATGCGCGCGGCAATCCTAACCATCTCTGGGCCAAGACGGACGACATCGTGAAGAGATTCGTATCGCCTAACATTGGTGATTTCTTCGCGCGGTATTGCATGGAGGAACAACCGCCGAGGACGATATCATTCCATGATGGGGGCTATTTCATCCTGGGACCGTACAATCTATCGACGGGGAATCTCAACGCGATCGAGCGGGAGCTTGCGCCATACGGCACAGGCATCGGGCGCAAGTGGCTTGTCATCAATGAGCATCTAGGGAGGCCGGATCAACCCGTCGAACTCGTGGTACGAGTCAATTATTGGGGACCGCACGGGAGATCGAAGACATCATCGTCGCGTGACTGGGGCGCCCAAGAGACGTACTGGTACATCAAGGGCGCCGGGTTCGTGCGATGGAACGTCGCGGAAAAAGCGAAACCCGGCGACGGGTTCTTCATGTGGAAACAAGGGACGCTGCACACGCCTGTCTGGGAACCCGAAGGACGAGGGTTGATGGCGCTCGGATTATGCGAGCAGCTCTCCTCCGATGAGAAAGCAAGTTCTACCGCGGATCAATCGGCAGACCCCGCATCGGGCGCGGTGCGTTATACGCCACGTCGGTATACCACAGACAAGATGTCTGAAGAATGATACCGCCGTCTTAGCGCGTGCTCTACGGGAGAGAAGATACTATTATTGCCGATGTCCGGGACGCTACGTCGTATCGCGAATGATGAGCGCGACGTACGGTTGCAGCGCGAGATCCATGACATCTTTCGCTTTCAGCGAGGAATGCACCGAACGTTTCTTCGGCGCGGAGACGTTCTGCGCGTCATGGCTTGACAGATAGTTCAGTATCGGTGTCAATGCATAGCCGTTGTCGTGCGCTAGTGGTCGGCTAGCGTCCTTGGCTATGATATCCAGCTCCTTGAACGGGTCGTGTTTCGCAGGCATAGCGTGCACTTCGACACCGACGTACATCTCCGGGTCCGAGCGCGTTAGATCATTCCAGAATGTCTCGAATACTGTTGGAGGTCGTCGCATGACCTTCAGGTGCCGTTCACTACATAAAAGCTTTGTGATGCGCAAGGACTCAGGCAGTGAGGATTTGGGTACGCGGATGAATTCTTCACACATTCGGTGCTCTGTGGTGTGCTCTGATAACACGTCAAGACCGCAGTAAAGATATCTATCGCATCCAATACCATTGCATCCAATTCCGTTGCATCCGATTCCCCAGCATCCAAGCCGCCGTATTTGCCATTAGCGTCTGCCACTATCAATGTACCTGCTACCGATGTTGTGCTTGTAAACGGCCGCGAGTGATTGTCCAGTGTCGCAACAGTCTCTCTTTTCAGGCTTGATAGCGACGAGTTCGGGCAGAATGCCTTTATAGCCCTTCAAACCCCTATCTTCACAGGAAGTGGTGGGGGGGTCCAGTGGACACAGGCGCGATTTTCTTTTAAACAAGGACATCCCCCGAAAACGCATGCCGCTCGAGCTACCGGACCAGATCGAAAAATTCAAAGAATTCTTCGAGGTCAACGAGAATTACCACAATGAGCTCTTGCAGCAAGTACGCAAAGGCAACGCATGGGTGAACCTCGAGTTCGCCGACCTCGCGCGTCACAGTCCGGAACTCGCCGATCTGATGCTGGATAATCCGGATGATATACTCAAAGCGTGCCAGATAGCCATCGAGAAGATGGACCTCCCGCGCAGCTCCGACGAGGCTCCGCTGCGCGTCGAACCGCGGATGTTCCATCTGCCGCCAGAGCAGAACATGGCTATCCGCATCATCCGCTCGAAACACCTCAACCGCTTCATCGAGATCATTGGTATTGTACGCCAGAAATCGGACGTACGACCGCAGATGACAAGCGCCAAATTCGAGTGTCCCAGCTGCGGCAATATCATCCCCGTGCTCCAGCTCGACCAGAAATTCCAGGAACCGACGCGTTGCGGTTGCGGTCGAAAAGGGAAGTTCAAATTGCTCTCGAAAGAGCTCGTGGACGCGCAGGGTATCACGCTCGAGGAGGCGCCGGAAGAGCTTGAAGGTGGCGAGCAGCCGAAACGCCTGAAGTTATTCCTCAAGAACGATTTGGTCGCTCCGTTTAACGACAAGCGTACCAATCCAGGCGCGAAGATTCGCGTCGTGGGATCGGTGAAAGAGGTCCCCATTGTGCTGCAGACCGGCGGGCAGTCGACGCGCTTCGATCTCATCCTCGACGTGAATAGCATCGAGGCGGTCCAGGAAGACTTCACCGAGATCAGCATCTCCGAGGAAGACGAGAAAGCGATCCACGAGCTCAGCCAAGACCCAGACGTGCTCGAGAAACTAGTCTCTTCCATCGCGCCTTCTATCTACGGCCATGATTCTATCAAACAGGCGCTTCTCCTGCAGATGTTCGGCGGCGTGCACAAGGCGCGCGACAAAGGCGTGAAATCGCGCGGCGACATCCACATCCTGCTCATCGGCGATCCGGGATCGGGGAAATCGCAGATGCTCAAACGCATATCGAACATCGCGCCCAAAGCGCGCTTCATCTCCGGTAAGGGAGCGTCAGGCGCCGGCCTCACTGCATCAGTCGTCAAAGACGAATTCCTCAAAGGGTGGGCGCTCGAAGCAGGTGCGCTCGTCCTCGCGAACAAAGGCATCGCGTGCATCGACGAGCTTGACAAGATGACGAAGGAGGATACAAGCGCAATGCACGAAGCGCTCGAACAGCAGACTGTCACGATCAACAAGGCGAACATCCAGGCGACATTGCGGTGCGAGACCACCGTCCTCGCCGCCGCGAACCCGAAGTTCGGCCGCTTCGACCCGTACGAGATCATCAGCAAGCAGATAGAGCTGCCGCCTACGCTCCTCAACAGGTTCGATCTCATCTTCCCCGTGCGCGACATGCCGGACAAGACGAAAGACGAGAAGCTCGCATCGTTCATTCTCTCGCTGCACAAAGAGGAAGGCGGCCAGGAAGGGTTGATCAAGCCCGATCTCATCAAGAAGTACGTCGCGTTCGCACGACAGCGATGCTTCCCCAAGCTCACCGAACCCGCGATGATAGAGATACGCGATTACTACGTGAAGATGCGCGGTGGCGGCGAGGGCAACGAGACGGCAATCAAGGCCATCCCCATCAGCGCCCGTCAGCTCGAAGCGCTCGTACGCCTCTCGGAAGCGTCTGCGCGCATGCGATTGTCGGAGAAAGTGACGAAACGCGATGCGCAAGTGGCGATCGAGCTCATCCATTACTGCCTCCACCAGATCGGCATGGACCCTGATACCGGCAAGATAGATATCGATCGCATCACGACAGGCATCACCGCGTCGCAGCGATCGCACATCAGCGTCATCAAGGAGCTGATCCAGGAGATGGAGGCGACCGTCGGTAAAGCGATCCCCATCGACGACCTGATACGCGAGGCCTCTATCAAGGGCATCGCCGAGGATACGACGTCCGAAGTCGTGGAGAAGCTCAAACGCGCAGGCGACATCTACTCCCCCAAACACGGGTTCGTGAGCAGGCTGTAGTTAGCTGTGATCCTGCAGTGCTCAAAAGAATGAAAAATAAAAGGAGTCATCTCTGCAGTGCGTGGATAGATTCGATCAATCCTTCGACGCCTTGCAACGCGACACGGACTTTTGTAATATCGACCGCATCATTGTACCTGCTGGTTGCGTGCCTATGTTTGCGCATGCTGCTGATACCACTCTCGTCCTCGATCCCGGTTTTCAGCAAGGCCTCGCGCACTGTATCTTCGCATGCTTCTTCGTGATCGCCAGTGCCGTGCGCAGTGATGAGCGATAATACGTTCTTGTGCACGTATATCGGCAACATCGACAGGTCACTTGTCTTGAGCCACAACGAGCGCAGTGCCAAGAGTTGTTCGTCGGGAAGCGCATGGGCTTTTCGCAGTTCTTGGATTACCGGCACCGCGCGATCGTATCCTTGCGCCGTAAACCATGGTGGGAGGCGCTTGGCGATATGTTTGGACTCGGCCGGTGTTCTGTCTTGTACGTCATAGAACGCTTGCTGCAGTTCCACCACCGCGCCATGCAAGCATAACGCGTTGTGCGCGCGCTCTATGGCATATTCGAGCGCACCCATATGTATCTGCTCGAGGTCGATGTTGCCTGTGTATATTTTGTTCTGCGCCAGATATTTCGCGTATGGCGGAGTCAATAGCGCTATCTCTTCTTTTGTCAGTTTCATGCTATCCCTCTATTGTATTTTCTTTCGTTGAGGTGTTATCCCGCAGGGTTCACGCGGCAACATCCGGAGAAGTATGGCTCTGGAGCCTGCGATGGCGCTTCAGCTGCGAAGAGACGCCTAGTTACGACGAGAAAACGCGCTGCAGCTATCAATGCGGATCGCTCTTTCTTGATGTATGCAGCGTGTCATGCTGTAGAGGAATTGACTCTTGCTTATAAATTTTCTTCTCGCATTCGTGTGCTGAATAGTGTTGAGCGCAATACAATCCAGCAGGTCTATGCGGAACCATTAATACCAGCAGTATCTATCCTCGTACATGGACGCGTCATCGTGATCAATTTCTCATCGACAAAACCGGCGATCGATAGCATCGCCTTGTTCTCGGAGATACCGGGTATCGCTTTCGAGTATCCTGTGTTCCGCGGATGGGGAGTGCGTCGCGTCGAGAAGAAGGGCGACGATGAGTGCGTCATCTGGCTCGACTGGCCCAGCACCCTCTCGTATGGAGTCGCGCCGAGGATAACTGTGTCGGTATTCCGCTATCAGAGCACGGTTCCCGCATCCAGAACCCTGTCGAAGACGGCATCGAACGGTTTCGGCGTCGATTGCGAGCGGGTCAGTTTCCCGTCGGATTATGTCGCGGGGTACGAGTCGAAAGGGTATTGGGACGCGTTATGGTTCCGGAAAACCGGCTCGGATGAGAGCGTCATCGTGCGCATCCCGGTCGGTTCGGAGCATGGCTTCTCGCGGGAGNNGGGAGCTCTTTGCAGACAGTATCACCGCGACATTCCGGTTCTCGTGACGGTGCAGCGAGGCGTCATCTCAGAATTGTCCGCCGCTCTCGACGAATTTCTTCATCATGCGTTCGACAGCGACCTGCGGCGCGTAGCATTTGCTGCTGCATAGCCTGACGAATTGATCGTATGTCGGTTTGTCGATATTGTAGTCGATGCGTACTTTCTGCGGTCCCTTCGGGGTTGCTGCCATAGAATCACCTGGCATGACTTGTGGACCTCGAGTATAATAAATCGACGGAACAGACTTAGAACTCATCTCCGCGTTCGCCATAATGGCATTGTGTCTCGTACATCTGCTTCCAGCGGTGGTATTCAGGCCGTTGTCCGTGTGCATCTGCCCACGCGTAGACGGTCCATGCGCGGTGTCGACGGAACAGATCGGTCGACCAGCGAGGATCATCGCCTAGTTTTTCTTTGAGATGGCGGTAACGGAGCAGTCCGCCCACACCGACAATGGCGACGGCGCCGACGGATGGAAGCAGGGTTTCATCCAACATCTTGGGTTCGGCCGCCAGCATCACGCCCAGTGCGGCGCTGAATCCCCAGACCATCGGATTGAAGACGAGCGCGCCGGAGTACTCTTTCACTCCTTCAGCAACTTTTTCCATGCGTCGCATCTCCATACATCACCTATAGCGTCTTATGATCTGTAGCGGCTGCTTGTCCGGGTTTCATGAAGACTTCAAAGAGGTCGCCCGTGTACCATCGCGTTCCGTCGATATCGGTATATGGCGAGAACTCGTACGCGCGCAGCCAGGGCGGGAGCTCGATCTTCATCATGCCGCGCAGTCCATTGGTGGGTGAGAACGCGTCGCACTTGTTCTTCGTGCGGTACGAGCGCGCCGTGTAGAACGACCGCTTATCGCTCTGCTTGAGATTATCGATGATATTGATCAAGTATCCGCCCGCTTTGAGCACCCGCGTCGCTTCCGGAGCGGCTTTCTTGAAGAGGAACGGTTCGTTGAACACGATCACCGTATCAATGGAGTCGTTGTTGAGCGGAATAGCCTTCGCGTCGCCCACGATCCTATGGTGGTTGGATAGACGTTCGTCGATGGCGCGTTTGCCCGCCGTCGATATCCCTGTCGCGAAGCTTCCGACCGGCAGGTCGTCGAAATAGTTGGTCTCGTTGGCGAAGACGCCGAGACTCATGTCGAGAGCGATGCATCGTGCGTCCACATATGCCATCGGCACGGTGACGTTCCCTGCGGCGCCGCACTCAAGGACGTTCTCTGTGCGGAATCCGAATTCATGGCGCAACGTCCTCAGGATGTGTACGCGACGAACGCGTTCGAGAAGGAAGAGCTGCCGATGCATATCGTCGGATTGCTCTCCTGGCGCGCGGAGGCATGCTGTGCGCAGCAGCGTCACGCCGCGTTTGCACGCGTCCTCGTACTCTGCACGGGTGGGCGTCTTCATAGTCCCGTATGTGGCCATCCTTTGTAGGAGATCGGCGCTTTTTGGCATGCAGGTCCTCGTAGTGTCGCTCTGCTCTTCCTGTGCGTGCTGAGCTGTGTTTGAAAGATAGTGGCCGCACAACCTTTATAAATATTACTTACTTTCGAGTAGTCATAAATACCTCGAATGACGATACCTACTAACGAACACTACCGTGATATCCATGCTACAGCAACAACCATCCACCATGAAGAGTCTAAAGAGCCTTGCGTTGGCGCTGCTCCTCGCGGCATCGACGTACGACTGCAGCGATGACACGACACTACGCAGACACTCCAACCCGTCGAAACGCAGGACAAACTACGCAAAGCTAAGCCCTCCGAATCTTCCCGTCAAGGAGTGCGAAAGCCCTAGCCTACGTGGCGTACGGCTGCACAATTCGTTCAGCGACCGCGGACGCATGGAGCGTTCCCTGCGATGGGAAGATATCACCGACGCCGTTGAGCACCGATACGGCATACCTGACGGTTACTTGCTTGGTATGGTCGCGCAAGAGAGCATGGGCGATCCCACGTTACCCAACTTGATAGGCGACGCAGGCCTCGGGCTCATACACATGCAGCCTCTGCTCACGAACGCATACGGCCTCAGGATGATAACGAACTCGCGCAAGCTGCGCGACTTCAACCAAGGCAAGAGGATCAACCGCATACTGCGCGAGATGAACTACGACCTCGTTGATCTGACCGCGCACGACGACCGTTGGCACCCGGTGAAGAACGTCGACGCAGCGGCGCGCATGCTCGCCGACCACTACCAACGTACAGGAAGCTGGGACGCGGCGCTGCGCCGATATGCGGGAAGGAGATCATACCCCTCGAAAGTGACCCGCTTCGCGAGATTGTCGTCGGATGATGATTATCTCACAGAACTCGCAGCCGACTTCGACGCGCGCAACAGATCGCTCGTGGTGGATGGCAAACCGCTCACCTACGCCCGTTACCTGGATATCGCTCACAAACAGAACGCTTGCCAGTTCGGGATCTCGAAGTACAGGACGCTACCGAGGCGTGTGCCATGAGACGCAACGCGGTGGTGAGCATCGCAATGGCGGCGTTGTTCGCCGCCTGCTCCACCGCGCCACAACAGCATCCTTCCCCGGATAGACTGCGCATACGCGAGAGGCAAGAACCACGAGTGTCGCAACCGGCTGCAGGATCGTTGCTCACTGCGGAACTGAAAAGACCGATCGCGTCGAGAAATATACCTTCCGCGCAACCATCGATGCCTATCAGTCGCACCAATGCGGCGGGCCCGACACCATCGCATCGCTTGCCCGCCACAGACCCTCATCCGGCAGCGACAGCATCTTCACGCCCTGTGCTGCGATCGCTCGATGCGCGCGTCCTCTACATTGCAGGGCACACTCGGAACACTGAGAACAAAGGCGCTTTCTCAGCGACCGGCGTCCGAGAGCACGTGTACAACGATCTCCTTCTCGAGGCCATCAAGCGAGCGACTGAAAAGTCGAACGCCCTCTATCTGCTTTCATCGCTCGATCTCTCTCTGCGCAGACGACCGGGGCTTCCGATGGAGCGCGGGGCGCAAGTGTACGTGGAGCTGCACCATGACACGGGGTTCGCGAATGATGTCGCCCGCAAGGCGTGGGACGTACTCTCCGGCTACTCGGTGTTCTACAGCGGGAACTCGTTATGCGCAAGCGAAAGCGCGCTCCTCGCCAGATCCATCGGCAGGGCGATGCGGGAATACGGCCTCAAACCATCGCTCTACTACACGAAAGGAGCGCAAGCGCAGCACAAGGTGTCGATCGACAGGCAGAACGGCGTCTATGCGTCCGATTTCTACGTGCTCGAGAACGCGAGAGTCCCTGCCGTGCTCGTCGAGTGCGGCAACATTGCGAATCCGCATGAAGAGGCTCTCCTGGGAACGCGGAGGATGATGACCGCCGGCGCTATCCGCGAGGGAGTGCTGGCGTATCTACATCGTTAGGCGCAATACTAGGAATACGCGATGAACGAAACAGTCACGCTCTCATGCCACGTTGGGAAGCGACATCGACTATCCAGCAGATCCTGTACCGTCCGCTCGCGATCATCGACTCGAGCGATTCGATAACGACCTTCCCGCCGGCCCAATGGGAGACCATCACCTGTTTCCCGACACCGGTGATGATGGCCACATGCGTCGTCGGTGTTACGGCATCTTGCCGTTCGTTCTGCTCAGCCCATGCGATAGAATCATTGAAGGCACGTACTTGGTGACGGCTTTTTGTATTGTATATTCCGACGACCATCCCCGGGCGCAGCCTGGACCGGAGACCGCTCAACTCGGAGAACGACAATCCGCGCGGCATCTCCTTTTGCAGCGAAGCGCTGAGCACAGGGTACGCCTTGATGCTCTCTTGCGTGTGGGATCCGAACGGTCGGAGCGCATCCCGCAATTGAACGCTGAAACGATGGTTCTGGAAAGCGTTGTACAGGACGTTGTTTCCTTTCGACATCGGCCCGTCCATGGTGAGATTGCCGAACATGGTCCAGGCGTCGCCAGTGACCCCGTACTGCCATGCGAGGCGGTCCGTCCCCATCTTGAAGCCGCGGTCGAGCGCCTCACGGGTCCACCGCGCGCACGACTCGCCGTCGACAGTGACCCCCTTTATCGCGGCGGTGAAATTCTGGCGTATCCCGGGCAGCATTCTCGATGACGCGTCGGCTTGCTGTGCTCCGCCGATCATCGATGCCCCGAGGAGTATGCCTGCTATGAGCCGTTTTGTTCGACTGAAGATGCCTTGCCCTGCGCTGGCGGCGCCTTCTCGCGCGTCCCTTGCGGCACGATGCTGCGCGCGCGACACTTGTGCCGTGATGTCCTTCGAGCGGGTGTCGATCGCTCTCTCGGCGTCGGTGGCCTTTTTTGTATGCCATCTGATGTTCGACATCCCGCGCGGTGTGGTACGCGATAGCGCTGCGAGGCGCGCGATCCTCCCTTGTGAATCGCGGCGCGCCATGAGCAAAGCGATGATGGCATAGAGCGACTCTTCGAGCTTTCGCGCAGGCGATCCATCGTCGTTCGGGTATCGTTGCGCGAATATCTCTGTGATCGGTCGCTCTGGATGCGGGTTCTCTTTCATGCTTGCTTCGGCGCGTGCTTCAATATCCCGCGCTGCATCGGCGACGTCTGGGTACGTCCGCGCGATCGACGCTATCGATCTGCGTTCTTGCTGCATTGCATCGCTGATCATAGACAGAAACTTTGTCTCTATAGCGATAGAATTCTCGATTGCCCGCGCGAATGTCTCGTAGCGCTTTATCGCCAGCGCAGGGTCTATGTCCTGACTGCCGATTCGTGCGTCGCTCTGGTGGTCAGTATTGCTATTATTGCGAGATGTGGCCTGAGTATCGATGAGCACTCGTGCAGCAGCGTCAGCGCTGTTCCCAGTCGTCTTCGCCTCCGACTCCAACGTGTACAGGCGGGCTGCAATCTCTGTGAGGGTCATGGTCTCTTTCCCTCCTCTTTCTCGTCATCCCGTCTCGGTTGTGGCGGAGAGCCCGACGGGTTCATCATGCGTTCGATATGCGTTTTGGCATCGAGAAGATCTTCCGCGACGTAATCCGCGACGCTGAAATCCTGCGTTCCGGTCCACGGGCTCGGCACAGCGATGCAGTAGCACCCGGCACGCTTCGCGGCGATGCAGCCGTTCTCCGCGTCTTCAAGGACGACGCACCGATCTTGCGGGACGCCGAGTCTTCGCGCCGTGTTATCGTAGACCTCCGGGCCGGGTTTGCCGCGTTCCACGTCGTCAGCGGTGACGGTCGTCGCGAAGTATCGCGCGAGGTCGAATCGCTCCGCTATTATCATCAGGAACTCTCGCTGGCTGCCCGTCGCTACGGCCATCGGTATCCTGCCGTGGAACGCGTCGAGGCATTCCCTGAGACCGGGCATGAGGGCCACATCGTGTCGCATATGCTCTCGCATGAGGGCGGTGCGCTCAGCGAGAAGGTCCTCTGCGCTATCGTCCAGATGGAGCTCCTCTTTGAGGACTCGCAAGCTCTCTATCGGCGTGCGTCCCATCATATGGCCGAAGATCTCGGGAGACAACTTGACGCCGCGTTTCCGCCCCATCTCTATCTGGACCTCGCGGTAATGCCGTTCGCTATCGATCATGAGGCCGTCCATGTCGAAGATGATGGCGAGCGGTCGCATGGGCTGCCGTGTCATATTATCTGTCATGGTATCATCCGCCAGCGTACAGTTGCACTGCGAGGAAGATGAAGAAGAGCCCGAGGACGAGCGAGAGTATCGCCGCTATCGTGGTCAGGTATGTAGGGATGCGCATCCGGTTCGGTAACAGTATGAATGCCGAGACGGTGATGAGCGCGACGCCGATGATCGCGGAGAACAGTGCTTGGTAGCCGAATCCCATGATACTAGGCCGTAGGACGCCTATTTAATTGCTTTGCGCATGATAACGCTACAATACCTCTTGTCAATCTCTTCAACACCGGCATTTTTCGCTGCCTTGGAGTCCGACCCGAAGCACGAGATGCGAAGGATTCGGCTAACTACTCGAATCCTTGCACAGGGAGACCATCTCCCTCGTGGCAGCAGCCCTCGTGCGAGGTAGAACATGTGGGAGCATAGAGGCTCCGCAACGAAAAATACGATCTGAAAAGAGATTAACTAATACGCAAGCGACTTCACCACGGCAGGAGAGTGTGAAACGAGAAATGAAACGCTAGAGCCCCGAACCATACCATACAGCGGTGGTGCGTACAAGCGGCAATCATCCACCTCGCAGCCTTTTGCAGTTCGCGTGTCCTGACGCACGAGATTAGCTGAGAATCTACTCCTGCGATCGCGGACCTTGCTCTCGCGCCATCCGCTCCAACGTGAGCCGGTGCATATGGCCGAATGACGGTCTGATGATAGCTGACTCTTCTGTCGTGCCGGTCTGCGCGGTTCCTTGCGGGTTATAACGCTCACATCGTTCGAGGTGTTTCACTCGATTATCGCCGAACTCGAAGATCGGTGTGTTGAGCGTCAGCTCTTTCTTGAGCGTCATCGGTTCATCGCTCTTCTTGTGCTCGAGCCATTGCCAGCGCAGGAGCCCGTGGCCTTTCATGTACCAGTACGTCTCGATGACGCCCCAATCCTCCGGCAATGGCCGGTGGTTGTAGTTGAGCGGATTCCAATGATGCGCACGCACGATGATGACCGGGTCGTCTCCGAGACCGGTCTGTTTCGGCAGCCCCGCCCAAAAGTCGTCGATGGTCGTCTGGAACGTCCTGCAGAGCTCTTCGACACCTTTCAGGTCTCTGAGCAGATCGACCTCATGCGTGATATAATGCCCTGACCTGCGGAATTCCACTCTGCGATCAGGCTCGCTTCCATCGCAGTACCTGTAGTTGAAGTCGCTGATATTGGGGAATGTCCACTCGTACGGTTTGGTGACGATCTTTGCGAGTTCATAGTTCGGATTTCCGTTCTCATCGTGATGCTCGCGGAATTCGTTGTTTTTCGTGACGTTCCAGTCCATGCCCTCGTAGAACAGACGAACGCGGCCGTTCTCGAGACCCATGAGCTCCACCGGACCGCCGTGGTTGGTCTTGAGCGTGACGAAGCGCTTTCTGCTCTCGTCGGTCCAATATGTCTTGGTGTATCCGTACGGGAGGATCTGCACAGGGGCATCGGCGTCGAACATCCTGCCTGAGAACGCTATGTGCTGATGATCATTCGCCGTCTGTTCAGTGCACATATATTCGGTGATATCATACGGGGTACGTGACGGCGTGATGGGGAATTCCAGACCTGGGAACACGCGCGCGCTACGCATACCCACTATACCGCAGCCTAGCATGCGGATCATCTCACGTCTCGTGGTGGTCGTGTCCATGGTATCGCTCGTTATTGTTCTGGCTAGATATCAGACGCCTGCTCGTCTCTAATGCCGAGGATGCGTCGCTTCACAAAGCGTTTCGTTGCACCGTACGTCACGAGCAGATAGGTGCCGAATGCCGGTAATAGGAAGCGATAGAACTGGAAGTTCTCTTCAGGCGCGAGCATCTCTTTTGCGTAGATGCTCGCCTTCGCCTCTTGATAGAGCATGACCGGCGGGATCATTCTGCTTAGACTATACACCCAGTCTTGGTCGAAGCGTGAGAAATCTTTGCCGTGTCCTACTTCGTGGAATGTTATCGCGTCGATATCGGCGTAGCTCACCGCGGTTTTACTCATTGGATTGTAGTATGCGCCGCGGAAGAGACCTGCCCAGAGCTCGTCTTTTACTGCCATCGGAATACCTATTGCGGCACGGGCGAGCCAATTGTTGCGTTCCTTAAGTGCTGGATCGCTAAAGATGCGATACAGGTCATAGAGAGCACGGTTATGGTTGAGTCGGACGGTGAGTCCATCAATGCTCTTATCATTCTCGAGCATGGCGAGCACGCGTTTTGCGCCCCTGCTATCGGTGCCATGGCCTATGCGTGAATCCCAGAAGAAGATACGCGAGCTTATGGATCCGGCAAAGCCAATGGCCTGCTCGGGCCAGCTGTCCTCATCCTTGATGAGGCTATAGCGTTCCGTGTGGATTACGAAATCGCCTTCGAAGGGGATGTCTTTTGTTTTGAGCGGACCGTATTTTGTTTCGATGACATCGGGGAGCTTAGGCACGTTCGGTGCACTCTTGAGTTTCGATTCAAGGTCGCCTGCCCACTGTGCACTCGTCGCGGTCTTCTGTTTGATATTATCAGAGTTGAATTTCACAGGATTGTTTGTGTAGCCATTCCACGTGGCGAGCGCGAGAATGTAACCTGCGATAGTGAGGCAACCCCTGTTCAATTGGCGTTTATTCTGAGCACGTATGTGCTCCGCTATCGCTCGTTCCCTCTCCTCCGCTATGCGTTGTTTTTTTTCTCGTTCTGCTGCTCGTAGTCTATGATACTCGCTCGCATATGTCGGTCTCTCGTTCAACGGAGTCCACCTATCGTGTTGGTCCTGTTCGTACGATCTTGTCGAGTAGATTGGTTTTTGGTTGATGTGACGAGTGACTTCGTCGGTGTTAGGCGTTATGATGGAGGATTGTTGGGCAGTTGCTGGCGGTTGAGGACGTTCCATAGTGTCTTCTTGGTTGTCGCTAAAGATAGACGTGTCACCTTTTCGTCGCCTCTCCTCTTCAGCGCGCTGCGCGGCAATGATTTCCGCTATCTTTTTTGATGGTCTCATTGTGGTGTCTCTTTCTCTTCATTCCAAAAGAATAACGGAAAGCATAAGTTTACTTCTCGGCCGGAGCGGGAGCATCATTCACGAGCGTGAAGGTCCCGACGTTCGGTTGGGCGGGGAGTAGTTGTAGACTGGAGGCTGGCTGTCTGTCGAGCGTCGGTCTCATTGCGTACTCCTGCAGAACGAGCTTGCCATCGACGTCCTTGAGCGTGTATGCGCGGCCGTTGTATTTCACGACGCGATCCTTCTTGCCGTCTCCATCGATGTCTGTGAGCGAGATCTCGAGCTTTCCTAAGACGGGGTCGTTGCGCTTTTCCATCGCTTCACTGGCTTTGTAGTATCCTACTGCGATTCCACACGACATGACGCCCGCGAATACTATCGGGCCGACAATGCGCTCCATGAAATCAGTAGTCGATTCAAGCGCGTATCCGATACGGCCGAGAGCTCTGTCGAAGTTGTTATCAGTCATTGTGAGTCACCTTTTCAGCTATTATTGGTGCGCGTGCACTTATAAACTTTTCGTAGTTTAACCACTGCAAAGTGATTACTTATTTCTGCCATGTGCGACCAATTCTTTCTTTTTATACACTTATATGCGTCACTTTTCTTGAGTAGTGTCGCTCGACGAGAGCAATATATTTTCTATATGGAAATGGTTTTTGAATGAAAGTCGTCTTCTCCGACGATATAACGCCTGAAAGCCCCGAATTCGGCAAAAGAGGCTTGTTCATAAAAGCATTTATAAATAGAAAGCGACTTCGGTATTTAAACGAACGGCGTACACCACACGCCGCATCGATTGGGGGTTAGCTACTATGGCTACGAAGAAGAAGACTGCAAAGCTCGATGTCGCCACCGACAAGCCGGGCGTCGTCGATGACACCACGATAAGAATCGTCAACATCGTCGTGTCCACGAGCCTCGAGCACGATATCCCGCTCGAGAAGATGGCAGCAGTCCTGCCGAACACCGAATACAACCCTGAGCAGTTCCCAGGTCTGGTCATCCGCATCAAGGAGCCCAAGACCTCTGCTCTGATCTTCAGCTCCGGCAAGGTGGTGTGCACAGGAGCGAGAACCCTCGAGAAGGTAGATGAGTCGATCGCCAAGATCATCGAGAGCCTCAAGAAGATCAACATCGACATCAAGATCAAGCCGAAGATAGCGGTGCAGAACGTCGTCGCCTCCGGCTCGATCGGCATGGACTTGAACCTGAACAAGCTCGCCATGAAGCTGGACAACACAGAGTACGAACCGGAGCAGTTCCCCGGACTCGTGTTCAAGCTCGCCGAAGCCAAAGCGACTTTCCTGCTGTTCTCGAACGGCAAGATCGTCTGCACCGGCACGAAGAGCAAGGAGCAGGTGTTCCTCGCGATCAACAAGCTGATCGAAGTGCTCAAGAAGGTCAAGTAAATCCTTTGTTTTTTCTCTTTCATATCTTGTCTGCGCACGTTGCATTGTGCGCATCTTCGGGTGGAGGTGAGGAGACACAGGCTATCCTCATACAACACACAGGTGATTCACATGGCAAGAGATGATGTCAGCATTGCAGTCGATAAGGAGCTCCGACGGAGAAAGATCAGGGGTTTCTTCATCAAGACAACCGGACTCGTCGGCATCGTCGCCGGCGGTCTCGTCGGTGCGAGCGCGCCGCGGACATCGGATTACGTCGCAGAGCTCAAGCGCGAAGCGACCGTCCAGCAGTACGTCTGCGACTCCATCCTCGAGAAGTACACAGGGATAACCGCCATCTTCAAGGGCGGCAAAGAGAACGCGCTTCTTAATGACAAAAAGCTCGACCCGCAGATCAAAGACCTCTATCGGGAGCACAAGGCGCGCGGCGCAGAGTACACGCAAGAGGCCACGGCGGTCTTGAACGGCAGCAAGCCGATCGCATACAGTGTCGCTGCGCACCCGGGCGTCGCGTATGGTGCGTTCCGCGCCAACTTCGGCAAGGCGGCGATCACTGACGACAGCACATGGAAGATGGCGGGAGCAGGTGCCGCGGCGGGCGGTCTCGTCGGTGCTATCGGTGCCGCAGTGCTCACGCGCAGGAAGCGGAAATAATCTTCTTCTAACAAATTCTTTTTTTAAATTTCTTATTATCTCGTCATCATCTCATAGAAAAAGAGTGGGCTGCCGCGTTATGCGCCATGCACGGCGCGCGGTCGCGGTGATACGGTCCGCGACCGTAAAATGCGGCAGCCCGGAGAAAAGGACGGCTCGGGACCGCGGGGAATTGCCTCACTCCCCGGTCGCTTCGCTCCCGGTGATCGTCTTCTTCGAAGCCGATCCGTTCCGGCATAGTCTCGGGACTCGTGGTTGCTTCGGCCACTGCCTCGCAAACTCGCCCCTCGGGTTTCGCCCCAAGGCGGTCCTAATCGATATTCTTGTTATGTGTTAGGCGAAGTCTTAGCCTTGCCCTCTTCTTGCGCTCCACGCGGCCGCTTCGCTCTCCTCTTCCTCTACTCTCCTCGTGTTGGCGCGGAGGCTCGCGAGCCACTCCTTGTATTCCTGGCGTTGTGTCGTCTCGGGATTCATCAAAGTCTGTTCCATGGTATTCACCTGTGTGTTGTCATGTTGTGTTTTCTTGTTCATCGTGTTCTGATGTTGTATCGTCTCTGTCGTGTATTTTCTTCAGTGATGCTCTCCTCGCTCTAGTAATGGTCGTCGGTGATCAATCGCGCCGATTGCTCCCAGCCCATGTGCTCGAGGTCGAAGTTGAAGTACACAAGGTAGTCGTTGACGAGCGACGGGCGCCGCTTGATGACGTCGAAGACGTCCTTGGTGTAGCAATAAGCGCACACTCCCATCGGGCTATGGCACTTGATGCAGTCCGTCGAGCCGCCGATGATGTCGCGCACGGTCGTGTCCAGCACGTCGTCCGCGAGGCGTGTCTCGCTCTGTTCCAGCAGCCATTGTCGCACGCCTTTGTGCAGGCACGCGGGGCATACTGGGTTGGTGATGGCCTCTTCGCACATCACGCATGTCGTCATTTGTCCACCTCTGTTGTGGGACGGTGCTAGAACTGCTGTGTTTGTTGTGCTGTCCTGCCCGTCCCGCTGTCGTTCGCGGTCCTAGGCAGTCAGCACGTCGACCTTAATGCACATGGCATCAAAGAAGAGCGTGCCAGCTACATGACGCATACTATTATACATCATCGTCTGTAGCTGCTGCATAGGTTCCTGAAGCGCCCGTTTCATATTTAAAGCTATTCCACATTTCCTGTAAGTATCATGAGGATTTTTCTTCAAAAAGAACAAAAAACCGTCGAGCGCGAGTGGAACGGCGCGGCGCGCGGGCTCCTGGGCGAGCTCGGCATCAACCCCGAGGTCGTGCTGATAGTGAAAGATGGCAGGCTCATCACGATCGATGATGATATCAGCGACGCGAAGGAGATAGAGCTTCTTTCGGTCGTCAGCGGCGGATGATGAGCGTAGTTACTGCAACTGTAGTTACTGCTAATTATTGTCAATGATTGTATACTGTGGATGGTTGCGTTTCTCAATCGCTTTTCTGCACGGATAATCACTGTCTATTTCAGATTGTTTCTGCCGCGGCGGATACACTCTCGAACCGGTCTCGGGCGCCGTGTTGCCGCCGGGTCCCCCGGCATCGCCGGACCCGACACGGCGCCCTCGGATTACATGCCAAGGCGGCAGAGTTCTTTTTCTGAAGTTCTTCTGTTGGGCTGTAGTCGTCTCTCAAAAACTATTTAAACGCAAAGACGGGAGTCTGATGGATGGTGGGGCGGATGACGGGATCGTGGGCGCGGTATGCGGTTTCAGCGCTCTTTGTCATAGCCGCGCTTCTCCTCTCGCTCACAGCCATCGGTCAGGCCTACGCTGCCGATGAACCGGCGCCGGAATCCGTTCTGGCGACGCTCGCGGCGAACATGATGACCACTGTCGGATCGAGTGATTACACTATAGAGTGCGGTCCGAGCCCGGAGATGGTGGTCACACCGCCCAAGGATTCCACGCTCGCAGGGGATTATCTCTGCATCATGCGTAAGGGAACCACCACGATGTTCGGCACGTTCACGACGACAGATGGCGATGATGAGGAAGCTAGCGAGGCGCTTCTCGGCGCGCTCGAAGACACGCTCTATGCAGCGCACATCGGCGCGAGCGACATCAATCCGCGCGCCTGCAGGGATTTCGATCCCGCGGTCCAGCGCTTTCAGGAATGCTTAGGTGCCGTCAAAGGAATGTACACCTACGTCTACGTCTCGAGCGACGATATCATGTACGTTATCGTGAGCACGACGAAAGTCGATGCGTTCGCGAGCGGCGGTTTCTTCTCAGGAATAGTCGACTTCTTCAAGGACCTCTTCGGCATCGGCACCGACAGTACCGCTATCCTGGCGACCGCCGACGAGTTCCATCACGGTTATTTCGCGAAATCCGGTGTGCGCACGGTGAACGCGCAATGGAACGATGATACCGGTGTTATCGTCTTCAAGAATTTCGTCACCGATTTCAACAGACAGCGGCCTGAGCAAGCCGAGTATTTCCTCGGTCACGACCACAAACAGGTATTGCGTTTCACATCCGAAGGCAGCTTCAATTTCGATGAGACATCGCCAGCGGCGGTGTCGCTCTGGCGCAAGTACACGAGCGGCCTGCGCATCACAGCGATCGGAGGAACGCCGATACAAGGCGATGTATGCGGCGATGGCAATGTCGGTTTCGATGAGCAGTGCGAGCCGACCGCCGCAGGTATCCCTAACGCTCCGCCCCTCACGTGCGCGCGATACGATCCAGTATCCTACAAGGACGGCGCTCTCAAATGCTTCCCTGCAAGCGACGCGACGCGAGGTTGCACGTACGACACAAGCGCTTGCGTGAGCTGCGAGGACAACGACGGCGATAATTACTACGGCGGAAATGGCGCGTCGGGCGCGTTGCGTGTCATCGGAAGCGATGCAAAGCTCGGCATGGCGCAACCGTACGGTCCCGCCGACGAGACATTCAACACTCTTTTAGCGGCCCGCAAGCGTGATCTCGGTATCACGTACGAAATCATCCCTATCAATTACGATATCGCATTCCGTCCGGGCACACGCGCAGAAGAGGTCTTCGATCTCGCAGTGAGTAACGCCGAAGCGGAGTACAACACGTGCGTCGCGGGCAAAGGAGGTACATCCGCCACGCCGGAAGACAAGGCGCTGTGCGAGAACGCGTCATTCTCCAAAGACGCTACTTTCAACCCCGCGATGGCGGTCCTTCTCGAATCGGTGCTCAAACCGTTCCCTGTGGCGAGAGCCTGCGTATTCATGGAAGACAAGATGGTCTGCCCCGACGGTTACTCACCGAGCGCGATAGACATCGAAGGGAATTATACATTCCTCCTTGAGCGTCTCAAAGCACAAAGCGTCGCACCTATCATCAGGATAACGCTCGGCGCTTGCGCGAACAACCTTTGCGGACCGTTCGGTTTCGCTCCTGACGCACCTGCTGAGTGGAAGACAACCGGCAAGCTCCCGACGAAACGCGATGGGTACTCGCCGCAGGAGCTGCGCCGTACACGAGCGTATTGTTTCACCGCAGCGAAAGGACTCGCAGGGCACTGGGAGTCGCTTCCGGGCGCAGGATCATCTCCTAAGATCAACCGTTTCATCGCGATCGGCGATCCGTATGCCGCGAACATATCCCCTGCCGACTATAACGCTATCTACGGCGCGTGCAAGCAAGGTATCGAGAACGCGCTCGGAACAAATGCAGTAATACTTCACGGTCTCCCGGCCGATGATGCGCAACGTAGCGCTTACACACAGACGATCCTGACACGACCCATTGCGTACGATGGCGTGTATGTGGAACCGCCTATCGTTGGCGGAAAGTATCAGGAACTGACACCGGAGCAGTATTCGGCCCGTGCAACGGCGCTCTCAGAGCTCAATATCTCGGTCACAGCGCTTTTCAACGCATCTCTCGCCGATCGCAGCAAGCTCTATGGTGTGGAAGCGTTGCTCAGCCTACTGTCATCGCGCAATATGCCGGTGTATCACCATGCGGGAACGAGCCTGTTCAGCGAGATGTCACTCGACGAAGAGACGGATGAGCCGATTGAGGATGTGAGGCCTGCGGCGAGATACTGGAGCGCGACGATGCGCGGTATGCAAGGGACCGCGTACCGTTTCACGTCGTACATATCGGGCAAGCAGATCCCCGCCGG